>JBOHNM010000028.1:0-30224 GCA_050730675.1 Phycisphaerales bacterium
TCTTTTTGAGCAGAGGGTCAAACGCATCGGGAAATGCCGATGCCGATTGATTCTGGAATTTTGCGATTGCGCGGAGGGGCGCGTGCGCGCCGTTGCGCATTTTGCGGTCACTTGTTCTTTGGGAGAAGGGCGCGGAGGGGGGCGTGGGGGAAGGGCTAAAAATGGCAGGCGGGGAGGCAGACGACCAAGTGATCAGGCGAACAGGCGGCCAGCGGGAAGACTGGAGCGGAAGACCGGGAGTTCAGCGTTCAGGGCTCAAACGGATGGGAAGCCGGGCCGCTCCGGGATGTCTGGTCACCTGTTCGCCACTTTTTCGCTGGGCGCCTCCCCCCTACAGTCCCCGCCAATCGCCGACCGGTCTGCGCGTTGGAGACGTGCAGCCGGGCGGCCGCAAGGCCCGACCGTTATGAACCTGCTGGACATCCTCCACCCTGCCTGCGTCAAAGCGCCGCTCGCCGCGAGCGACAAGCGTGGGGTGATCAACGAGCTGGTGGACCTCCTGGCCTCGGTGGGCAAGGTGGCCGACGCCGCGACCCTGAAGGACGCCGTGTGGACGCGCGAGCAGACGCGGACGACGGGCATCGGGCACGGGCTGGCGATCCCGCACGGCAAGTGTCCGGGCGTGCCGGAGATCGCCATGGCGATCGGTAAGCCGGCCGCGCCGATCGACTTCGCGGCGATCGACGGCAAGCCCGTGAAGCTCATCATCCTGCTGGCGTCGCCGCCGGACCGGACCAGCGACCACATCCAGGCGCTGGCGCGCGTGAGCCGGCTGATGACGATGGAGGACTTCCGCGAGCGGATATACGCCGCGCAGACGGGGGAAGAGATCTACGAGCTGCTCAAGGACCAGGAACGGCGGGCCTGATCGCGACCACTTTGGCTGACCCATTCGATTCAGTCGACTCACGCTGACCCACTCGACACGCTGACCCAGACGTTCAACGGACGACCCGATGACCACCACCGGCACACGGCCGCCCATCGCGATGACGACTTCCTCCCACTCTCACGTGACTTCCAACGGCGGGCAGGCGGAGATTCCCGCGCACCTGCTGGCGCCGTCGCTGCACATCGAGGCGTATCTGGCGGCGTATGTCGCCACGCTCAACATCCCCGAGAACCTGCGCGAGGCCGTGCGCTATGCCCTGCTCGGCGGCGGCAAGCGGCTGCGGCCGCTGCTGGCGTGGCACTGCTGCGCGGCGATGGGCGCGCCGGGTGAGTTGAGCCTGCCTGCGGGAGCGGCGGTTGAGTTGATCCACGCGTTCAGCCTCGTGCATGATGATCTGCCGGCGCTGGATAACGATGATCTGCGGCGCGGACGCGCCACGCTGCACATCCACGCAGGTGAGGCGATGGCGATCCTCGCGGGCGACGCCAAGCTGACGTACGCGTTCCAGATCATTGCCGACAAGATCGAGTCACCGTCGCTGGCCGGACGCCTGACGCGTGAACTCGCGCACGGCACCAGCGGCATGATCACCGGACAGGTCTATGACACACTGGGCGGGTTCCCCGAGCATCTTGGCGATGAGGACAAGCTGCGGCTGATCCACAGCAACAAGACGGGCGCCTTGCTGCAGGCGTCGTGCCGCATGGGCGCGCTGTGCGGGCTGGAGCTTCTGGGGCTGGACGGCGGCCCGCTGCTGACGCACATCACCACGTACGCCGACGCGGTGGGGCTGATGTTCCAGATCGTGGACGACATCCTCGATGTCACGCAGTCGGCCGAGCACATCGGCAAGAAGACGGGCAAGGACGTGGATGCGGGCAAGCTCACGTACCCGGGCGTGCTGGGTGTGGAGCGTTCTCGGTCGGAGGTCGATCGCCTTCGCGCCATCGCACTGGCTTCTTGTCAGCAAATTGGGCCCGCGGCCGACCCGCTGGCCGATCTTGCGACGTACATGGCCGTCCGCACCAAGTAACCGACAGGCTCAGGCGAACACCCACCGACCGTGTACCGACCGGTTTGCGATTGCTACCATTGGAAATCCAGCGGGAAGGGCCAATCCCTGACCCTCCCCCCGCTTGCACCGATTTGTTACCGCTTTCGAGCGGATGAGTAAGGACGAACGCCTTCATGCCCGCATTGCTCCCATCGATCTCCGGCCCTGCCGATCTGAAGAAGCTCTCCATTGATCAGCTTCCGCAGCTCGCTCAGGAGATCCGCGAAGCGATCTGCCATCAGGTTTCCAAGACCGGCGGCCATCTGGCCCCGAACCTGGGGGTCGTCGAACTCTCCATCGCCCTGCACTACGTCTTCGATTTTGGCTTTGACCGCCTGCTGTTCGACGTCGGCCACCAGTGCTACCCGCACAAGCTGCTGACCGGACGTTTGCCGATGCTCGCCGGGTTGCGAACGGGCGCGGGAATGGCCGGTTTCCCGGAGCCGCGCGAGAGCAAGTACGACCTGTTCTCCGTCGGGCATGCCGGCACGGGGATTTCGACGGCCGTCGGCATGGCCCGCGGCGATTCGCTGAACAAGGAAGGCTTCGACCCCGCGGCCAACCCCAACGGGCGACGCGTCGTCACGATCATCGGCGACGCGTCGATCGTCAACGGCGTCGCGATGGAGGGTCTCAACGGCGCCGGCACGCTGAAGCGGCAGTTCCTGGTCATCCTCAACGACAACGGGATGTCGATCAGCAAGCCGCAGGGCGCGATCGCGGAGTACTTCGACAAGGTCCGCCTCTCCAGCCGCTACGCCCACCTGAAGGAGTCGGCCAAGGAACTCCTCAAAGGTGTGCCGGGTGGGGATCTGATCCGCAAGGGCTACCACACGGGCACCGAGGCCCTCAAGCACCTTAAAGATGAAGGCGCCTGGTTCGAGCACTTCGGCCTCGCTACCGCCGGCCCCATCGACGGCCACAACCTGCCGCAGCTCATCAGCGTGCTGCAGGAGTGCAAGAACTTTGAGCGGCCGATGGTCCTGCACGTCAAGACCGTCAAGGGCAAGGGGTACGCCTTCGCCGAGAGCGACAGCAGCACGTTCCACTCGCCGCCGGCGTTCACCGCCGTCCCCGACCCGGACGCCGCGGACCTGCCCAAGCTCGAGAACGAAGGTTGCCGCGTCGAGCTGAAGCGCGACGGGCGTTCGTTCACCAGCGCCTTCGGCGACATCATGGTTGACCTGATGAAGGCCGACCCCAGGATCGTGGCCTCAACCGCCGCGATGCCCGACGGCACCGGCATCTCCAAGCCGCTGGCGAAATTCCCCGACCGGACCTTCGACACCGGCATCTGCGAGAGCCACGCCCTGGACATGATGGCGGGCATGGCCAAGACTGGGTTCCGCCCGTTCTTCGCTGTGTACGCCACGTTCCTCCAGCGCGCGTTTGACCAGGCGTTCCAGGAGGTGTCGCTGCAGGGGCTGGCCGTCCGCCTGTGCCTCGACCGCGCCGGCCTCGTCGGCGGCGACGGCGCCGTGCACCACGGCTTCTGCGATGTGGCGCTTCTCCGCCCGCTCCCCAAGGCCGCCATCATGGCCGCGATGGACGAGCCGAGCCTGAAGGCGTGCTTGGAATTCATGCGGACGTACGACACGGGCCTGAGCGCCTGCCGCTGGCCGCGCGACAACGTCTCTGAACTTTTCGCCAGCCAGGCGTGCCCGCCTTTCGAGCTCGGCAAGGCCCGTTGCCTGACGCCGAGCCTTGCGGTCGGCGCCCCCGGCAACAACGGCATCGGTGTTCCTGACGCGGCGATCTTCGCCTTCGGCACCTGCGCCATCGACGCGATGAAGGCAGCCGAGAGCCTGTCGGGCGACCTGCGTGTCTGCGTCTACGACGCCCGCTTCGCCAAGCCGGTTGATCAGGCGGTTATCCGCGAATTGCTCGGCGCCAAAGTCCCGCTCATCACCGTCGAGGACCACTCGGTCATCGGGGGCCTCGGGTCGGCCGTGGTCGATGCCGCCCAAGAGATGCACCTGGACGCCTCGCGCGTCGTTCGCCTCGGCCTGCCCGACTCGTGGATTTACCAAGATTCGCGGGCGAAGCAGATGGCCCTGGCGGGAATCGACGCCTCGGGCATCTCCAAGGCCGTGCGCGACGCGGTCGCGCGGTTCGGCCGCTCGGCCGCGCCCGTAGATGTCCAGGTGAAGCCCGTCACGCCCGCCGCGATGCCGCGCCGTGCCGTCCGCGACTGATTCGTTTTCTCTCCGAGCGGTCCTATGCCCCGACGCGTCCTGCTGCTGGTCAACCACGGCAAGCCCGACGCCGAGGACGCGGCACGCCAGGTCCGCACGCTGATCGAGCAGGCGGGCTCGCGCGTCGTCGCGCAGCTGGATGCCGAGGACGGGCCGCCGCCCGCGTTCGCCGCGGCGGACAAGCCCGACCTGATCGTCGTGCTGGGCGGCGATGGCACGCTCCTGAGTCAGTCGCGCCGGTTCATCGGCTTGAAGGTTCCCCTGCTGGGGGTGAACCTCGGGCGGCTGGGCTTCATGGCTGAGTTTGACCTCGCCACCCTGCGGGAGCAGGCTCCCGACCTCTTTGACGGTTCGAACCTCAAGATCCAAGATCGCCCGATGCTCGCCGTGAGCATCCACCGCACGGGCGCGAAGTCCGCCGAGCCGCCGGGCCTGGCCCTGAATGAGGCCGTGGTCGCCGCGGGGCAGCCCTTCCAGATGGTCTCGGTGGATTTCACGATCGACGGGCAGGCGGGCCCGACGCTGACGGGCGATGGCCTGATCGTCTCGACCCCCACCGGCTCCACGGCGTACAACGTCTCCGCCGGCGGGCCGATCGTCTCGCCGGAGGTTCGTGCCATCGCGATCACGCCGATCGCCGCGCACACGCTGGCCTTCCGGCCAGTGGTCATCTCGGGCGACAGCCGCATCGAACTCGCCATCCGCACCGCCAACGAAGGGACTGCGCTGATACTCGACGGCCGGATTGCTTCGGGCCTGGCCGAGGGTGACCGTGTGTCGATCGCGATGCACAGCGAGTGCGTGCGCTTCGTCCGCAACCCGCGCGGCAGCTACTGGGCCACGCTCATCGAGAAGCTCCGCTGGGGCGCGCCGCCGAAGATGCGTGACGGCGCAGAACACCATCGCCAATAGAAAAAGGCGTTGCGGCATGACTTGTCAGTCCGCCGCAACGCCCACTGAAGGGGCAAACCTTCGGATGTCTCGCTCGCCCAGCGGGGGTGATTTGGGAATCACTTCGCGATCTGGAAGGAAACCAGGCGCGTCTGACCGTTCAGACGCACGGCCATCCGCACGCCCTTGGAAAGGTCGGCCTTGGCCATCGCGGCCTTGAACTCCGCCACGCTCGTGATCGGCGAGCCGTTGATCGCCGCGATGATTACGCCGGGCTCGAAGCCGAGACTGGCGGCGGGCGAACCCTGGGTCACATCGGTCACAACGACGCCTTTGGCGCTCTTGTCTTTCAGGCGTTCGAGCCATTCCGGCGTCAGGTCCTGCACGGCAACGCCCAGGCGTGACTCGTTCTCGCTCGCACCGGCGGGCGCAACCTCGTCGTCGCCCGCAGCGACTTCGGCCGGGCGCTTGGCAAGGGTCACCTTGGCGGTCTTGGTCTCGCCGTTGCGGATGTAGGTCACATCCACCTGCTTGCCGGGGGCCATCGTGGCGATGGTGTTGCGGAGCGCGGTGAGCGAGCGGGCCGGCTTGCCGTCGATCGACGTGATGATGTCTTCTGACTTCAGCCCCGCCGCGGCGGCGGGTGATTCCGGCACGGCATCGGCGACGAGCACGCCGTCGGTCCCCTTGTAGTTGAGGCTCTTGGCCAGGTCCTCGGTCAGGGGCTGCATGTTGACGCCCAACCAACCACGCTGCACGGAGCCGCCGCTGATGAGCGAGTCCATCACAAGCTTGGCCATGTTGCTGGGGATCGAGAAGCCGATGCCCATGTACCCGCCCGATCGGGAAAAGATCGCGGTGTTCATGCCGACGACCTCGCCCCTGAGGTTCACCAGCGGGCCGCCGGAGTTGCCGGGATTGATGGCGGCGTCGGTCTGGATGAAATCCTGGAAGACGGCGCCGCGCTGCTGGGCCAGGTCGGCCACCTCGCGCCCCTTGGCGCTGACGATGCCGCTGGTCACCGAGTAGTTGAGGCCGAAGGGGTTGCCGATGGCGACGACGATCTCGCCGACCTGCACCTCGTCGCTGTCGCCCATGTGGACGGCGGGGAAGCTGTCACCATCAATCTTGATGACCGCGACGTCGGTGCTGGGGTCGCGCCCGACGAGCTTGGCGTTGTAGCGCGTGCCGTTGTCCTTGAACTGGACGATGAGTTCCTTGGCGTCCTCGACGACATGGTTGTTGGTCAGGATGTAACCGTCACGCGTGACGACGATCCCCGAACCTGTGCCGACCTGCTCGGGCGTCTTGTACGGACCCTGCGGGCCGAGCTGGCCCCCGCCGAACTGGCGCATGAACTGCTCGAAGAATGGGTCGTCCATCGGAGACTGCGGCTGCTGTCCGCCTCCACGCCGGCGCGGCTGGGCCTGCGGCTGCTGGCGGGGCTGCACGATGTCGCCGCCCTTCTTGGCGGTGATGTTCACGACCGACGGGGTGACCTCGCGGGCGATCTTCTGGTACGCGCGGCTGAGGCCGTACGCCTGCTGCAGATCGGGATCGGTCGCCGGGGCGACGATCGCCGGGACGGGCGCCGCCGGCGGCTCGATGGCCATCGCCGCGCCGCCTCCGAACATGCCCGTCAGTCCCGCCAGCATGCACAGCCGGCCGGTCGCTGCGTACCCACGATGTTGATTCAGTCCCGTCTGCATGTGAACTCCTTTGACTCTTTGGTTGTTCGACCTGCCGGTCACGACAAGCCGGTGGTCGTACGGGAAGATGCGAAGCATGGTTCTGTCCGTCACGCTCGTGGTTCCCACAAACGAGCGGACCAGGAATGATTGGGCAACCCGCCTCATCCCCGCAAGTACAAACCCTCAGAAGACGACCGCGAGATGAACGAGCCGAGGGCGGGGAACGCCCCGCGCCCTCGGCTCGCCTGCGACTGGAAAATCCCAGGGCCCGTTGTCAAAGCAGTTCACCGGGGCAAACTGCGCAAAGTCGGGGTCGTGGGGAGTGAAGCGGGTGCCGCGCCTCACGGCGCGGTCCCGGCCGGGAGATGATGAGTCGATGGGTCGTGATGGGTGGGGTCAGTTGCCGGTGACGGCGATCTTGCGGCTCTGGGCCGCGGCCGCCTTGGGCAGCGTCAGGTGCAGCACGCCGTTCTTCAGCGCGGCGGCGATCTTCGTTCCGTCGATGTCGCTCACAAGTCTGAACGATCGCGAGAACGACCCGCTGGTGCGCTCGCGCCGGATGAATCCCCCACCCTCAGTGGCCCCAGTGGGCTCGGCGGCATACTCGCCCTTGATGGCGAGCACATTCTGGTGGAGCGAGACGTCGATCTGCTCCTGCGCGAAGCCGGGAACCTCCGCCTCGACATAGAAGTTCTTCTCGTCCTCGCGGACGTTGACGGGCGGCACGAACGATGCGGGCTCAAATGACCGGCCGCCGGCGAGGTCGCCGAAAATCTGGTCGATCTGGCGGGACAGGGCGCTGAAGGGCATGGTGCGGACGAAGGTGCTCACTAGTGATCTCCTGGTAACTGTGTTTGAATGACTGTCGAATTCGGCCACGCACTCGGCGTGCGGGATGACAGAGACAAAGCCCGTGCCAGAGCCGACTCCCCCTTGCTGCGCACAGATAACCGCCAGCGTTCGCCAGCGGGTCGGGCCTTAGGACGCTCTTCGTGGCTGCCGATGCCGCAGCCACTGCCATTCCGACAGTTGCCAGACGACCAGAGGCCCAGACGAACAGGCGATCAGTCTCAAATGCCTGAGCCACGCGATCTGGTCGCCTGATCGTCTGGTCGCCTTCCCTACTTGACCTTCCCCTACGCTGGCACGCCAGTTGTCGCTCCGGGACCAATGTCCGTGAAGTACCACGACTACTACGCCACTCTGGGTGTATCGCGCACGGCCAGTGCCGAGGAGATCCAGCGCGCCTACCGCGGCCTCGCTCGCAAGCTCCACCCCGACATCAACAAGGAACCCGGGGCCGACGCGAAGTTCAAGGAAGTCGGCGAGGCGTACGAGGTCCTCAAGGACCCCGAGAAGCGCAAGCTCTATGACCAACTCGGCGAGAACTGGAAGTCCGGTCAGGACTTCCGCCCGCCCCCTGGTTGGAAGGGTGGGGGTGGCCCGCGTTCCCGCACGCGCCAGGGCCCGCGCTCCGCCTCGGGGTCCGCGCCGGACTTCGACTTCTCCGGTTTCGGCGGAGGGGGCGGAGGCTCGTCGTTCAGCGACTTCTTCAACTCGATTTTTGGTGGAAGCGGCGGTTCGCCGTTCACAGGCGGCGGATTCCAGGACGGCTTCTCCCACGCGCAGCAGCCGCGCAACGACGAAGCTCGTTTGGAGCTGAGCCTTGAAGACGCGGCGCGCGGCGCCACGCGCCGCCTCACCGTCACCGGCTACGACGCCGACGGCAACCCGACCGAGCGCACGATCGACGTCAAGATTCCGCCCGGCACGCCCGACGGCTCGGTCATCCGCCTCGCCGGCCAGGGCCAGCCCGATCCGATGGGGGGCCCGCCCGGTGACCTGCTTCTCCGCATCGCCCTCAAACCCGACGAACGCTTCGGCATCGACGGTTCGAACCTGACCACCACCCTACCCGTAGCACCCTGGGAGGCCGCGCTGGGCGCCAAGGTCGATGTCCCTACGCTCGATGGTCCCGTGACTGTCACCATTCCGCCCGGCACTTCCAGCGGCCAGAAACTCCGCGTCCGCGGCAAGGGCCTCACCCGACGCGGAATGCCGACCGGCGACCTCATTGTGGAAGTGCGGATCGCCGTTCCCAAGAACCTGAGTGACGCGGAGCGTGCTCTCTACCAGCAGCTCGCGCAGAGTTCGACGTTCCGTCCTCGTCCGTGATCGCCGCATTCCGAGCAGGGTCCGCCGCCAGCCGGCGGGCACCCGGCACGGAGCGCGGTTCAAGGAGTGAAGTGTGCTGATCTATCTTCTGTTCATCATCCCGCCGATGCTGCTGGCTCTGTGGGCGCAGTACAAGGTGAAGTCCACCTTCGCCGCGGCGCACGAGGTTCCCGCGACCAGCGGCATGACCGGCGCCGAGGTCGCGCAGATGATCCTGGAGGCGAACAACGTCCGCAACGTCGGCATCGAGCCGTCGCACGGGTTCCTCTCCGACCACTACGACCCGAAGGCCAAAATGCTTCGCCTCAGCCCCGACGTTTATGAGGGCCGCTCGGTCGCCTCGCTCGGCATCGCCGCCCACGAAGTCGGCCACGCGATCCAGGATGCCACGCGCTACCCGCTGCTGATGCTGCGCAACGGCATTGTGCCCTTCGCGGCTGTCGGTTCCAACCTCGCGATGATTGTCATCATGGTCGCGATGATCGGCATCGCCGGCACGCTCTCGCAGACACTGCTGCTGGTCGGCATCGGCCTTTTCTCGCTCACCGTCTTCTTCCAGCTCGTCAACCTGCCCGTCGAGTTCGACGCCAGCCGACGAGCCAAGGACACACTGTTTTCCACAGGGCTGGTCGCCCAGGGCGTGGAGCAGCAGGCAATGAGTAAGATGCTCTCGGCCGCGGCCATGACCTATGTCGCCGCGACCATCAGTTCGATCGCGACCCTCTTGTACTACGTGCTGATCTTCATCAGCCGAGGTCAGAACAGCCGAGATTAAGAGTTCTCTGGGAGAGATCAGGCGCGTGCACTGGACCGCACGCGCGCGACGCGACACCGGGCCTGTGTCTATGCACGGGCCCGGTTTTTCGTTTTGATCTTGCCCTTCTCCCGGTTCCAACCGGGAGCGGAGGACTGAGAGCAAAAATGCACACAGTTTCACGCGGCTCCACAGGCGCGAGCTACTCGGGTTTCTGATCCGAACGACCCTTATCCCGCCGACGATCCATCGGCGCGCCCCGATCGCTCCCGATGACCCGGCGGAACCGCTTACCGCACTCGGGACACCGCTTCATCTCCTGACCCTTCAAGTCATAGCCACACTTCTGGCAGAAGTTCCGGCCGTACTTGAGCGCCCACACCCACGGCGGGAGCATCTGCCCTTCGAGAATGTCGAACATACCCGTGACCCACCAGAAGACCCCCGTCGCGACCGCGATCACTGCCACACCGATACCCCGAGCGCCCATGAAGAGCGAACCCGCGACAAAGACCACCAACAGAGCCATCCAGCAAAGGCAGTTCCAGAGCGACGGAACTTGAAGCAGGGTACCGCACTCTTCGCACACATGCGTGCAATTCCTCCTGAGCCACACAGCGCGCGGGATTGCTGCGCTGCAATGCGGGCAGCGGTATCGGAGCGTTCTTTCCGTCACGGCATCGTCTCCAACCCGGCACCGCTCACGACCTCACCCTCCCCACCAGGGACGCCGCCTTCACCTCCAGCCCCTTCACCAGCGCTTCCAGCGCCTCGCGGTTGGGGGCATAGTCCAGCGCGGTCCGCAGCGTCACCATGTCGGCCTTCACCAGGTCCGAGAGCGACTGCGTGAACGACATCATCCCCTCGCCGCGCGAGGACTGCACGATCGCCGGCAGGTCCTCCTGCTCGCCGGCGCGGATCTTCTCGCGGACGATCGGCAGGGCCAGCAGCACCTCGGTCGCCGGCACGATGCCGCCCTTGCCCTCGTTGAGATTGTCCACGGCGGGCAACAGGCGCTGGGCGCAGATCGCCTTCAAGCTCGTCGAGAGCGCCGACCGCACGAACTGATGCTCGGTGATCGGGAAGAACTCGAGGATGCGCGAGAAGCTCTGCATCGTATCGGAGGTGTGCATGCTCGCGAAAACCAGGTGCCCCGTCTCCGCCGCCTGGATCGCCGCCAGCACGGTGTCGTGGTCGCGCATCTCGCCGATGAAGATGACGTCGGGGTCCTGACGCACGATGTACCGCAGCGCTGTCGGATAATCTGGAACATCGATCCCGATCTCACGCTGCGAGACGATGCTTTTCTTGGGGTGGAACCGGTACTCCACCGGGTCTTCCACGCTGATGATGTTCTCGCTGCGCGTGGCGTTGATGTGCTCGATCATCGCGGCCAGCGTCGTGCTCTTGCCCGAACCGGTGACACCCACCACCAGCACCAGCCCCTCGTTGGTCTCCTCCGCGAGCTTGCGGTAGATCTCCGGCAGACGCAGGTTGTTGAAGTCCGGGATCTCCGACTTCACGCGACGAATCGCGGCGTGCGTGTGCCCGCCCGCGCGAAAGAGATTCACGCGGAAGCGGTCGTCTCCCTGATAGACCGCAAAGTCCAGATCGCCGCGCTCGGCGAACCGTGCCCGCAGCCTCTCGGGGATGATCGGCTCGACGAAGTGGTCCGCCTCGTCCTCGGTCAGCGGGTCGGTGTGCAGCGGCTTGAGCACGCCGTTGATCCGGTACGTCGGCGGCATTCCCACCTTGATGTGCAGGTCCGAAGCCTCCAGTTTGCCCATGCCCTGCATGAGCCGCTGCACGGTGATGTTGCCGGAGATCATGGAACTGCTCCCCGTCGAGGTGTGCCGAGTCTACCAGAAGGTTCGCAGGGCACTGCGGCACGGTTTGTAACGATCTCAACCGCCGCTGCGACGAACTTGTGGTAGCATGGGTGAACGTGGCAAGAGCATGGCCGACACACCCGAAACTCCGCCGACCACGCCGCCACCCTCGCAATCTCGCACGAATTGGCTGGCTGTCGCGGCGCTGATCATCGGTTTCTTCGCGTTGCTCGGCTTCCTGATACCTCCGCTGGGGCTCCCCGCCTCCATCATCGGGTTGATTCTCGGCCTGACGTCCCCAGCCAAGCCCGACGCCGGGATCCGATCCACCGCGCTCGCGCTCTGCGCGATCGGCTTTGCTTTCAGCGCTGTCGGGATGATCGCGCTCTTGAGGCTGTAACGCCGGTCATTGGCGGTGCCACGCGATCGCCACATCGCATACGTTCGTCCCTGTCGGTCCGGTGATGACATGACAAGGTACGCCCGCGGCGTGCAGCGAGGCGAAGAACCCGTAGCCGTCATTCCGCTCGAGGTATGCCGCGGCGTCGAGTCCCCGCGCTCGCGCCTCACGCACGATCGCTGATGTCACCAGCGCGCCCGCCGCCGGGGGGCGCCCCTCCGGCGCGACGCCATCCACACCATCAGTACCAAACGTCACCACCGCAACATCATCCGCCGCACCGAGCAGATCGAGTTCAATCGCCGCCGCGAGCGCGAGTTCCTGATTCCGCCCGCCGTGCCCGCCGCCGGTGATCTTTACCGTCGTCTCCCCGCCCAGCACGATCGCGCCCCCCGCCGGCAACGCCGCGGCCTCGCGCGCCAACCGCGCCCCGACCTCGCGGGCCTCGCCCTGCACGCGCCATTGCACAAGCTTGACCACCAGTTCGTTCGTCCGGGCCCACGCCGCGGCGGCATCCACCGCCGTGTCGTTGTTGCCGATCAGATGCGTGCGGACGTTCTCGAACCAAGGATCGCCCGGTTTGAGCGTCTCGGGGTGCAGCCCCTTCGCTCCTGCTTCCAGATACGCCGTCGCCGCCGGCGCATGCTCCCAGCACCCGCGGTCCACCAGCACCGAGATCGCATCCGCGTACGTCGTCGGGTCCGGCGCGAACGGCCCCGACCCGATCACCGCCGGATCATCGCCGAGCACATCCGAGAGCACATACACATCAATGGGGTACGCCCCGATCCCGGCGATCAGCCGCCCGCCCTTGGTCAGGTCCAGGTGCTTGCGGACGGTGTTCAGTTCCTCGATCGTCGCGCCGGCCCGCATCAGCGACCGTGTCAGTTCGCGCAGCTCCTCCAGCGGCACCTGCACCGGCGGCTCGCACACCAGCGACGAGGCGCCACCCGAGAGCATCACCACCAGCCCCTCGCCCTCCAGCACCTCGTTCTCGCCCAACTCTCCATCGCCGATCCGCAGCGTCGTCCTGCGAAGCTCACCGGCCGCCGCCACGCTCCGATCGCTGGGGATCGGATGATCACCCCTCAGCACGTTCCATCGCCTCGACGCCTCGCCGGGTGCGCCGACCGGCGCGACGAGCAGGCACCGGCCCGGCCCGGCCTCGCGGGGCTCCCACGCCGCCGCCATCGTGAAGGCGGCCTTCCCGATCACCACACTCGCATGGTCCGAACGGGGCGGATGCGCCGCGACCGCCAGCTGCATCAGCTCCCGGGCATCGCACGCCCGCCGGACGCAATCGACCAGCCCGCCCGCTCCAACCGCGGCCTCCCAAGCCCAACCGGCATCTCCTGCGCTCCGGCTCGCCATGATCGCGTCATGCTACCCGGCCACCTTGACAGGGGAGCGCCGTTCGGTTAGGTTGGGCGTCGGTATTTCCCCCACTCCTCACTTCCGCAAGGACGTCATCCATGAGCCAATTCCCCGCGACAGCGCCCGGCGGCGGCGCTCTCAAGCCCCACCGCGGCACGCTCGTACTGGTCTTCGCCATCCTCGGCATCTTCGTCTGCATCATCTTCGCCATCCTCGCCTGGGTCTGGGGATCGGCGGACCTGAAGGAAATGGACGCCGGCCGCATGGATCCCTCGGGCCGCGGCACCACCCAAGCCGGCAAGATCATCGGCATGATCTGGTGCATCTTGGCGGTGGTGATGTTCATCGTCTACATCGCCTTGTTCGTACTCCTCGGTGTCGGCGCTGTCGCCGGGGCCGCGGCGGGCGGTGCTGGGGGCGGAACGCCCTGAGTCGCGGTACGGTTGAGCATGGCGATCGCCCTCGTCCCAGCGCCGCGCCGGTTCGGTATCGCATGGCCGGTGTGGCTCGTCGGAGGTGCGTGGGTGGCCCTGGTCGCCGCCGCGTGGTTCCTTGATCGCGCCCGCGGCACCAGCACGCCGACGTGCCTCTTCCGCGCCGTGACCGGCGTTCCCTGCCCAACTTGTGGCAGCACGCGGTGCGCCATGCGACTGGCCAATGCCGACATCGTCGGCGCGTGGTCCTTCAACCCGTTCATCACCGTGGTGCTTGTGTGGGTCGGCCTCTATCTCATCCTTCGGCTCGGCTTCGGGCGGCGGCTGCACCTCGGCCTGTCACACCGCCAGAAGACGCTCGGGTGGGCGGTCCTCGGCGTTCTGATGCTTGTGAATTGGGCGTATGTGCTGAAGTACCACGGCGCGATCTAAGGCGTCATCGCAATCAATGCCGCGCCAGAGCCGGTCACATCCCCGCCAGCTTCCTCAGCCGCCGGATCCCTTCCTCCATCGTCTCGCGCTTCTTGCAGAACGCGAACCTCGCCAGCGGCTTGCCCAGCGCCCGGTTCTCGTAGAACGCGCTGGGCGGGATGGCGGCGACGCCAATCTTCTCGATCAACTTTATGCAGAACTCGGCATCGTCCTTGGCGCCGAGCTTCGGCGACACCGCTGTGTGATCCGCCAGGATGAAGTACGTCCCCGCCGGCACGTGCACGCCGAACCCCAGGTCCGTCAGCACGCTCGCAAGCTCATCTCGGTTGCGGCGCAGGTCCGCCACCAGCGGCGGCACGAACTCCCCCTCACGCCGCAGCGCCTCGGCGGCACCGTGCTGCAGCGGCGTCGCCACCGCGAAGGTCAGGAACTGGTGGGCGGCGCGCACCGCCGCCGTCAGTTCCGGGGTCGCCACCGCCCAGCCGATCTTCCACCCCGTCAGCGAGAACGTCTTGCCGATGCTCGAGAGCGTCACCGTGCGTTCGGCCATCCCCGGCAGCGTCGCCATCCCCACGTGCGGCGTCTTCGCCGGCTCAAAGACCAGCCGCTCGTACACCTCATCGCTGATGCAGACCACATCGTGCTCGACGCACAGCCGTGCGATCTGTTCCAACTCGGTCCGCGAAAAGACCTTCCCCGTTGGGTTGTGCGGCGAGTTCACGATGATCGCCCGTGTTCGCTCGTTGAACGCCGCCCGGAGCTGCACCTCGTCGAACCCGAAGTCCTCGATCGCTCCCCCGCTCATCCGCGGCGTCAGGCTCACAAACCGCGCGGTGCATCCCGCCATCGCCACGCACGCGCGGTACGAGTCGTAGTACGGCTCGATCAGCACCACCTCATCGCCCGGGTTGCAGAGCCCAAACAGTGCCGCGGCGATCGCCTCGGTGCATCCGGCAGTCACCGTCACCTGCGTGTCAGGATCGCAGGCGAGCTTGCTGTCGCGCGTGAACCGCTCGGCGATCAGCCTGCGTAACACCGGCACGCCCGGCATCGGCGCGTACTGGTTGTGCTCGCGCAGCATCGCCTCGCGGGCCGCCTCCTTCACCGCCAGCGGTCCTTCAAAGTCGGGGAATCCCTGCGCCAGGTTCACCGCGCCGTGCTCGGCCGCCAAACGCGACATCGTCGTGAAGATCGTCGTGCCGAACGGTGCAAGTGCCCTGGATACCTGGCTCGGCATGATCGTCCCCCTCGACAGTCTTCAGATCCCCAAGGCCCCGAAGATCGCGCCCAGCACAGGGCCCCCCACCAGCAGCTTGATCATGAACGTCGCACCGGCGATGTAGATCGCGTCGGTGATCTCGATGTCGAGTTCCTTCTGCAACAGCAGCACGTACGCCACCATCGCCACCGGCCACAGCAGCAGCACCAGCCACCCACCCAGGATGAGCGATCCGAGCAGCATGATGGCGTCGTACACCACGAACACCATCGCCAGCCTCACGGTGACCGACACCAGCGACTGATCAAACCCCATCCAGATCACACCGATCAGCCAATACGCCAGCAACCCGCACGGCACCACCACGGCCTGCACGATGTAATACTTGATGAGGTCGATCGGTGTGGAGCCCTTGTCCAGCAGAAAGATCACCGACACGATCGCCAGCGCCACCGCGAAGATGATCGCCGGGCGCACCAGCTCGTGCCATTGCACCGGCACCTTGACCTTCGCCAACGTCGGCGTCGCCTTCAGGTCCGCGACGTCGATGACGTTCCCGCACTCGGGGCACCTGAGTTGCTTCAGCCCCGTCAGGTCGTAATCGCAGTACGGGCAGGCGATCGTCCCGCCGCCGGCGTGCGTCGAGCCCGGACTCGTCGCGCGGGTGAACCCCTGGCGCTCGTCGTAGCCGCAGTGCGTGCAGATGACCGAGTCGCGCCCCATCGTGTGGGCGCACGCAGCGCACAGCTTGAGCGAACTCGTCGGCTCAGGCTCCGACGGGTCATCCAGCGGGATCGTCTCCATCGGCTCGGCCGGTGCCCGCACCACGTGGCGCTCGGTCACGAACCGCGGATCCACACCATCCTGGCCCGAACTCGCCGCACCCATGCACAACTCTACGTGCCCACCAGTCTTGGCGCGCCACGTCAAAGAAAAAGCCCACGCCAAGGGGCGTGGGCCTGAGTCTCTGCCTTCAACTGGTCGCCTGCTTGCTGTTCGTCTACTTACTTCTTCTCGACAGGCTTGTCCGCCGGCTTTTCGGCGGGCTTGGCGGGGGCGGCCCCGGCCTTGACGCGCGAGATCGACTCGATCGTCACGGTCTCGACCGGCACGGCCTGCATGCCGTTCTTGGTCCCGGTCTTGACGGCCTTGATCTTGTCAACCACGTCCATGCCGCCGACGACCTTGCCGAAGACGCAGTACGCCGCGCCGTCGCCGCGATCCACGTCGAGGAAATCGTTGTCCTTCACGTTGATGAAGAACTGGCTCGTCGCCGAGTTGGGGTCGCTGGTGCGGGCCATCGCGACGGTGCCGCGCTTGTTCTTCAACCCGTTCTTCCACTCGTTCTGGATCGGCTTGTCGGTCGGCTTCTGCTTCATGTCCTTGTCAAAGCCGCCGCCCTGGATCATGAAGTCGTTGATGACGCGGTGGAAAATCGTCCCGTTGTAGTGCCCCTTGTCGGCGTACTTCAGGAAGTTCTCGACCGAGATCGGCGCCTTGGCGGCGTCCAGTTCCATCGTGATCTCGCCCATGCTCGTCTTCATCACAACCATGACCGTCTGCTCCTTGTCGGAAGGCTTGGTATCGGCGGGTTTCGGTTCGGGGGCGGGCTTGGCGGCCTCGGGCGCCTTGCCCGGCGTGGGGGTGGGGGCGGGGGTCGGGGCGGGAGTGGCCGGCTGGATCGCCAGCGCGCTCGTCGCGGCGACCAGCGCCGCGCCCGCGGCCAAGCCCAGGATCATCTTGTTCACAAAGTTCATCGAAAGCTCCTTGGTTCGGTTGGACTCCGGCTGGTGGGGGTCGTGGGGGTCGGCGCCGAAGTGGTCGCAATGCTAGCGGTCGCGCCCGCTGCGGTCCGCTCGCGTGCTCGCCGGAGATCCAACCCCTGCGTGGGCGGTGTTTCACCCGTATTCGCACCCCGACCGTACCCGGACGCACGCGCAAGAAAGTCCCTTTTCCAAACACGCCCCGTCCGGAAAGGCGTTCAGGCACAATCCCCAACAACCGATTCGCATCGAGCGGCGTAATCACACGGCCCACATGCCCTCCTTCTCAACGACAACGCGACGCAGCAACCGCACGACGCAGATCGCCGCGCTCGCGTTCGCCGTCGCTGCGGTGTCCGCCGGCGCATCCGCCAAACCCGGCGGCAACACGACCAATCCCGATCTCGCCGCCGCGCCGATCCTCGAGCCCATCGCGAACGGCTTCCTCGACGGCGACTGGCTCTTCCCCCAGCGCTCGCGCGGCACCGTGGCGCTCTTTGATCGCCTCAGCATCGAGGGCGGACTCGCCACCCTCTCCACCGCCCGCCCGCGTCCCGGTTCCGCGGCGAACCTCACCGGCTCGCTCGCTGACTCGGCCGACGCTGTCAACGTCTACGACGTATCACTCGCTTGGAACGCCGCGACCCTGCGTTCGCCCGATTCGCTCTTCACCTTCTCGTTGCTCGCCGGTGCCCGCGCCACCGGCCTCGACTCGGCCGATGCCGTGGCGACGCCGCTGATCCTGACACCCATCCCCGTCGCCGGTGCCCAGTGCAACTTCCGCCTCGGAGACGACAGCTCACTCCGCGCGAGCGTCGTCGGAGGGGCCGACAGCGCCGCCGCCTCGCACTATTTCGAGCTGCGACTGGAGAGCATCTGGCGCATCGCCGAGTGCACGCACCTGTCGCTCGGCATCCAGCATCTCGACGCGGCCAGTTCAGCAACCGGCCTCAGCACCACGCTCCAGCGCGACGCCGCCGTCTTCTCGGTCCGCTGGACATTCTGATCCCCACCAACCCCGCTACGCCCACGATGAGCCCCGCTTCGGGGCGAATCGTGGCGCTATTCCGTGCCAAGTCCCTTCAATACCCCGGCGGCCCCAACCCTCAGTGCTTGAACCGCCGCACACCCGTCACCATGCACGTCACCCCGCGCTCGTTGCACAGCGCGAACGTCTCCTCATCCCGCTTGCTCCCGCCCGCGTGAACGATCATCGCGACCCCGGCATCCATCAGCACCCGCGGCCCATCCGGGAACGGAAAAAACGCATCGCTCACGCACACCGCACCCTTGGCCCTCGCTCCCGCCTTCTCCACCGCCAGCCTGCACGCCGTCACGCGGTCCACCTGCCCGACGCCGCCGCCGAACAGCCGCATCGCACCCCCGTCCACGCCGCCGATCGCCACCGCATTGCTGCTCATCGCCCGCACCATCAACTCCACGGCCGCCACGGCATCAAGCTGCGCCAGGCTCGGCTTCGGTCCGGCCGCATGCCGCCACGACTCCGGCGCCGGGTCCAGCAGGTCGCGCTCCTGCACCAGCATGCCGCCGGTGATCGAGCGGTACATCCAGCTCTTCTTCGCCGGCGGCGTCACCTCCCCCACCGCCAATAGTCGCACGTTGGCCCAGCGCTTCTGCAGCGCCGCCAGCGCATCGGGCGCGAAGTCCTGCGCGACCACAACCTCCGCGAACACATCTTTCTGACACAACCGCTCGGCGGTCGCCAGGTCGATCACGCCCGAGCACGCGAAGATGCCGCCGAACGCCGCGATCGGATCTCCCGCCAGCGCCGCCTCGACCGCCCCCAGCACCGTGGGCGCAATCGCCGCACCACACGGATTCGCGTGCTTGATCACGCACGCACCGATCCCACCCCCACGCCCCCGCTTCATCGCTCCCAGCGCCCCCGCCAGGTCCAGCGCCGCTGCGGCGTCCGCGACGTTGTTGTACCCAAGTTCCTTGCCGTGCAGCTTGCGTGCCGTCACGACGCTCGAGCCCTCACCCCCGCCGCCGCGATACAGCGCCGCGGCCTGGTGCGGGTTCTCGCCGTACCGCATCGACTCGATCTTCTCAAAGCTGAGGTTCAACCGCTCCGGGAATGCCGCGGCTTCCTTCTGCCCGGCCTTCCCCGTCGTCCGGGCCATGTACCCCGCGATCGCCGCGTCGTACTCTGCCGTCATCGCGAACGCCTCGGCCGCCAACTGCTCGCGCAGCTTCATGCTCGTGCCGCCGCTGGCCGCAAGCTCGGCCGTCACCAGCCCGTACTGCTCCGGCCGCGTCACCACCACCACAAACGCGTGGTTCTTCGCCGCCGACCGCACCATCGACGGCCCGCCGATGTCGATATTCTCGATCGCCTCCTGGTGGCTCACGCCCGGCCTGGCGATCGTCTCGCGGAACGGGTAAAGGTTGATGCACACCAGATCAATCGCCCTGATCCCGTGGCGCTCCATCGCGGCCATGTGCTCGGCATTGTCCCGCACCGCGAGCAAGCCGCCGTGCACCATCGGGTGCAGCGTCTTGACCCGCCCGTCCATCATCTCCGGGAACTTTGTCACGTCCTCGATCGGCGTGACCTTGATCCCCGCCGCGGCCAGCGCCTTGCTCGTCCCGCCCGTGGAGACAATCTCCACGCCGCGCTCGGCCAGCGCCCGCGCGAACTCCACCACCCCAGCCTTGTCGCTCACCGAAAACAGCGCCCGCCGCACCTTCACCACGTCACCGGACATCGCACACCCCGTTGAAGAAAGACCGCCACCACCCACGGCCAAGGCCCACCGCCTTCCGCACCGCCCCGATTCTTATCTGCTTCGAGCCCTTTGAGTTCGATCCGCCTTTGGGCTCACTTCACGACGAACTTGCTGATCTGCCCGCCGGCGTACACCGCGTAGATCGAGCCGTCCACGAGCTTGTCCGCCTTGAGCATCTGCACGCCCGGCAGCGCCACCCGCTCGATCACGTCGCCGCGGGCCGCGTCCAGCAGCACCGCCTCGCGTCCGTTCCAGACCACCAGCTTGCCGTCCCGGACATTGATCACGTTGCCGGTCACGCCCTGGGCGAACCACGTGCGCCTGCCGCTCTTGGTGTCGATCGCCACCAGGCCTACGCCCGGCACATCGATGTGAACATTCGCCCCAAACACCACCGGCTGCGCCGTCAGCGGCACGTCCGTACGGAACCGCCAGCGCACCGCGCCGCCCACAGTGTTGATCGCGTAGACCGACTGGTCCTTGCTGGCGACGTAGATGGTGTCCGCCGTCACCGCCGGCGGCGAGCCCGAGCCGGCGTACATCTTCGCCCGACCCTCTGAAGCGCCGGTCGTCGCATCCAGGATGATCACATCCCCGGCCTCGCTGACCGCCACCACGGCCGTGTCGCCCACCGCCTGCGGCGCGACCTCGATCGGCCCGTTGAGCTGGTACGACCACGCCATGAAGCCGCTCGATGCCAAGTGCGAAACCACCTGCCCGTTCCGCGTGCCGTACACGATCAGGTCGCCGAACCGCACCGGGCGCGTCCCCGCCACGCGGTCGAGCTGCTGGCGCCCGCGCAGCGCGCCCGTATCGCCGTCGAGCACATAGATGTCCGACTGGCTCATCGAGTACACCTTGTCGCGGATGCGCACATCCGCGAAGAACTGCGTGTACCCGCTCTGCACCGTTGTCGACCACTTGTGCTGTCCGCTCGCCGGGTTCAGCCGCGTCAGCGCCCCCATGTTGTCCATCGCCAGGATCGCCTCGGGGTCGATGTCCAGCAGAGAGACATGCCCCTCCGCCTCGGTCAGCGTCGCGAAGCTGTGCCAGCCGAGCCGGTAGCCCAGGCGACCCCAAGTGTCCACGATCTCCGTCGCGTCCTGCGCCACCGGCTTGGGCGCTTCGTTCTGCGACATACCGCCGCCCTCGCTCTGGCAGCCCCCCGCCCAAAGCCCGAGGACCATCGCGACCGAACCCATCATCCGCGGCAACTGGCGCATGCAAAACTCCAAGGGCGACTCGCCCGCAACCCTTTGGCGACGAGACCGCCAAACAGGCCGGGCAGTATCGTGACCTGACGGCCCGGAATCAAGTACGGAGGACGTTGGGGAGCGATCGCGGCTGGCTGTCGATTCCCACCGCCCTTGATCCCCTGTCAGCACCCCCCCATCCTCTTCCACCATGTTCACCGGTCTTGTCCAAGCCATCGGCCAGATCGCAGAGGCTCAACCGACCCCCGCGGGACTTCGGCTGCTCATCGACCCCGGCGCCTGGCCGCACCGCTCGGCCGTCGGAGATTCCATCGCCGTTTCGGGTGTCTGCCTCACCGTCGCCGCGATCGAGCCGT
Source organism: Phycisphaerales bacterium (assembly GCA_050730675.1). Taxonomy (GTDB): domain Bacteria; phylum Planctomycetota; class Phycisphaerae; order Phycisphaerales; family UBA1924; genus JBOHNM01. The sequence continues at coordinate 21,424 of JBOHNM010000028.1, forward strand.
CAGGGGCGGGCCGCTGGGCCTTCGACGCCGTCCCCGAAACGCTCGCCAAGACCACCCTCGGCCGCCTCAAGCCCGGCGACCGCGTCAACCTCGAGCACGCCGTCACCGCCAGCACACTCATGGGCGGCCACTTCGTGCAGGGGCACGTCGACGGCGTCGGCACCGTGGCTTCCGTTCAGAAAGGCGCCGATTGGCGGCTGACCGTCACGCCCCCCGCCGAAGTCCTCCCTTTCCTCGCCCCCAAGGGCTCGATCACCATCGACGGCGTCTCGCTCACGATCGCCGCCCTGACGCGGGACTCCCTCACCGTCGCGCTGATCCCGACGACGCTCGATGTCACAACTCTGGGTACGTTCAAGCCCGGCGACGGCGTCAACATCGAGGCCGACATGCTCGCCAAGACGGTTGTCAACTACCTGCGGCACTTCACGCCCGTGCCGTTGCCGCACGAAAAGGGTTGGGGCTGAGCGCATGCTCTCGCTGCCGGCTCAGTACACGATGTTCGCCGCCGGGTGCGTCGTCGCCCCCGTCAGTGTCCCACCCGCCGAGAAGTCCAGCACCTCGCCAACGGCCATCGTCGCTGGCACAGAGATGTTGGCGGTGTTGCCGCTGAACCGGTTGCCCGTGATGATCCCATGCACGCCGGTCATCGAGATCGCCGCCGTCGTGCACAACGTGAACTGACACCCCTCGATGCGAGCGGTCCCGTTGCCGCCGATCCCTTTGGCGCAGCTGACGAACTGGCACCCGATCACCTCCGCCCGTGACGAGATGTACACCCCCGCCGAAGCGCACGAGCGCAGCACGCACCCCTCGACATGCCCGCTGCCACCGATACTGATCCCCGCGTTGGCGAGCGATGACGTGCTGTTGGCGCCCTCGACGGAGCAGTTGATCACCTCGCCGCTGCCGAGGAAAATGCCGGTTGACCCGGGATTCAGCACGCTGCACCCGCGCACCACGCCCGAGCCGATCGTGATCCCCACGCCGCCCCCCTCCACCGTGCAGTGGTCGATCACGCAGTTGGTCCCGACCTGGATCCCCGTCTCGCCGCTGGTCGCACGCGTGCGCACGTTCCGCACCGTGCACCCCGACGACTGCAGGATCTCCAGCTGCCCGCCCTGGCTGTCGATGAATGCCAGGTCCTCGAAGCTCGACGTGTTGAACGTGCCGATCATCCCGTAGCCGCGGAAGTTGCGGATCGTCCCGTTGCGCACCACAAGATTGCGTCGATTGCCGCTGTTAGTGATCCCCGCGCGAAACCCGGTGGCGTCCTGCGACCCGTCGAGCGCGAAGCCGCTCAGATCGATCGTCACGTGGTCCGCGTTGACCATGATCGCATTGCGCCCGCCCGTCGGCACGACGTGCCCCGTCAGGTAGTACGACCCCGGCTGCGTGATGATGTACACGTTCGAGACATCGCCCGGCGTGTTGGTCGCGCTGAGCGCCGTCCGCGGCTCCACTTCCGCCAGCGTCTTGAGCGTCGGACCCACCGCCCCTGCCGGCGGGTTCAGTGGGCCGGCGCCGATCACCAGCGCGCCTGCCGCCGCCGCACCAAACGCCGTGACCGCGAACACCCAACGGCCGGATCGTGAGCAACGCACCATGACCGAACTCCTTTGGAGCAAACACATCGAAGCACCGCCTACCAGCGCGCCACCGACCTCCCGCAGACTTCAGCGGGCACGGGACATCCAGAACGGCATCCCCGCCGATAGCTCCACGCAGATGTCTGCCACACGGTGAGCGATTGCGATCTCCAGATCGACGAATCCAACCACGCGCCGCCCAATCTCAGGTAAATTCCCGACATGCCCACTTCTACCGCTCCCGATCTTCCCGACACCGTCGCCTACACCCCGCCCGCGGCATCGCACCCCCGCGCATCGACGACGCCCACCGACCGTCTGCACGCCCTGGATGCCCTCCGCGCCATGGCGATGTTCCTCGGCGTCGTCCTCCACGCGGCCCTCTGCTTCATGACCTTTGACATTCCCTTCACGCCTCGCATGGACTCGTCGCGCAGCGGCATCTTCAACATCGTTGTTTTCACCATCCATGCCTTCCGCATGCAGGCCTTCTTCCTCGTCGCCGGATACTTCGCGGCGCTCCTTCTCTCCAAACGCACACCCGGCACATTCCTGCGCAACCGCGCCCTGCGCATCGGCCTCCCGCTGGTGGTCGGCGCTTTCACCATCGTCCCGCTCACCATCCTCCCGTTCCTGCTCGCCCACGACGTGCCGATCACGCCCGCCACCCTGCCGGCGCTCGTTCGCGCCCCGGCCCATCTCTGGTTCCTCATCTACCTCTCGGTCTTCTGCCTCGCCGCAGCGGTCTACGCCGCCGTCCTTGAACGTGCCCCGCGCGGCCCCGGCAACGGCGGCCTCCTCGCCCGCGTCGCGGCGTCTGCGTGGGCCGTTCCGCTCATGATCCTTCCCACCGTCCTCCTGAACCTGACGATGCCGTCGTGGTCGATCGACACGCCGTGGGGCTGGCTCCCCCGTCCGACGTCGCTCGCGTACTACGGGCTCTTCTTCGCCACCGGCTACGCCCTCCACAGGGCTGGGTCGGTTGGCCGCGTCGGCCGCGCCTGGCGATGGATGCTGCCGTTGACGCTGCTGGTCCTTGTACCGGCCTTTCTCTTCTTCGCCGGCGCCGCGCCCGTCGCCTTCGAATACGGCGGCTGGTCCAATTTCCTTGGCACGCGCCTGGCCGTTTTACCCGCCGTGATCGCCCAGGCCGCCGTCACCTGGGGAATGGTCTGCTCGCTCATCGGTCTGCTCATGCACTGCTGCACCAATCCACGCCCCTGGGTCCGCTGGTGCGCCGACAGCTCCTACTGGGTCTACCTGCTCCACCTGCCGATCGTCTACTTCCTCAACCTCTACCTGGCATCATGGACCATCCCGGGGATTCCCGCCGGCGGCCTCACCGCCATCATCAAGTTCACCATTTTCCTTACCACCACCGTCACCCTCTGCCTCATCACCTACGCCCTGCTCGTCCGCCCGACGCCGCTCGAGCGCATCATCGGCGGCTCCGGCAAAAAGCCCCGCTCGCTCAACGACATCCCCGCCACCCCGGCAGCCCGAGCCTGATCCCACCGCCCACCGCCCACCCCCCACGCACCAGTGCCCTGGTGCCGAGTGCCTTCCCCCTCTACCTTCCCCCGTGCGATTCCTCGGCATCGATCCCGGTACGCGGCTCACCGGCTACGGCTGCCTCGTGCAGCAGCGCGGCCAGACCACCATTGCCGAGGCCGGAGTCATCCGCCTCAACGAGAAGACGCCGATCCACCACCGCCTCTGCGAACTCGAGGACGATTTCCGCGATCTGCTCGACCGCACCAAGCCCGACGCCGTCGCCGTCGAGATGCTCTACTCCCACTACGCCCACCCCACCACCGCCATCGTCATGGGGCACGCCCGCGGCGTCATCCTCCTGGTCGCCCAGCGCAAGGGCCTGCAGCTCGTCGAATTGCGCCCCACCGAGATCAAAAAATCCCTCACCGGCCACGGCCACGCCAAGAAGGACCAGATCCAGCGCGCCATCCAGGACGAGTTCCACCTCGCCACGCTCCCCAAGCCCCCCGACGTGGCCGACGCATTGGCCATCGCTCTCTGCGCGCTCCGGCGGGCCAAACTGGCCTGAAATCCCTCCGCCATCCGCAATCGCCCAGCAAGTGCTCCTGAACATGGCCGTCGCCCCGGGTTTCTCGCTTTCCTCATAGTCACCCGTTGACAGGTCGCCCGCTTGGGTGGATGATGCCACCGGCCCATGGACCGCACTTGAGAAGGAGATCACCATGACCGCTCGAATTGCCGTTTCGCCCTTGGCCATCGCCGCCCTCGCCGGACTTGCCGCGACACTCGCCGCGAGCACTGCCAACGCCCAGACCATCGTCCGCGTCAGCCAGCGCGTCACCAACGGCGTCTTGTTTGAGGGCGACAACACCAGCTTCAACCCACAGATCGCCGCCAACGGCGGCACCATCAAGTTCATCTCCAGCGCCAACAACATCTCCGTCACCGCGCCCGTCTCCGAGTCGCGCGAGGTCTGGACCTGGTCCACCGGCAACACCTCGTGCGGCCTCGAGACCATCACCGGCTTCGAGAGCCCGCCCCTCAGCAACCCGCGCGGCATCAACGGCAGCATCTCCGACCTGTCCTACCGCGGCGGGCAGTTCTACTACACCTGCGACGGCCAGAACGGCACCCTGTGCGTGGACAGCTCCACCTTCGACGACATCTACTCCGACACCTCCGTCTTCAGCACCTACGACGACGGCCCCTGCAACACCGCGGCCAACGGCCACTCCGCCAAGTCCGCCGTCAGCGGCGACGGCAGCCGCGTCGCCTTCGAGACCGTCTCCACCAACCTCCTCGGCCCCGGCAACCCGACCAACGGGATGCGCCAGATCATCGTCAAGAATGTGTCCACGGAAGTGAATTCCATCGTCTCGGTCACCGGCAACGCGATCACCGGCATCACGCACGCGAACGGCAACTGCTTCAACCCCAGCCTCAACCAGGACGGCACCATCTGCTGCTTCGCGTCCGACGCGACCAACCTCGTCACCGGCAGCAACAACGGTGTCCGTCAGATCTACGTCCGCCGCCCCGGCGTCTCGCCCCTGTTCCTGCCCTTCACCGAGCGAGTCAGCAACGACATCAACGGCAACGCCGCCAACAGCGCCTGCGATGACCCGTTCATCTCCGATGACGGTCGTTACGTCGTCTTCGCCTCCGACGCCGACGACATCGTCTCGGGCGTGAGCTCGGGGGTCCGCCAGATCTTCCTCTACGACCGGACGCTCGACACCATGGAGCATGTCTCGCGCTCCTCCGTCGGCGCCACCGCCAACGGCGCGTGCTCGAAGCCCTTCATCAGCGGCAACGGGCGGTATGTGGTCTTCGTCTCCAGCGCCACCAACCTCATCTCCGGCGACTCGGGCGCGCTCGCCAAGATCTACATCCACGACCGCAGCGGCGGCTCGACGCGCCGCGTGACCAACGACACCGACGGCGGCGCCCCAAACGGGAGCTCCGACAACCCCGCCATCAGCGACAACGGCTTCATCATCGCCTTCGACTCGAACGCAACGGACCTCGTCGACAACGACAGCGCCGGCGAACGCGACGTCTTCGTCGCCACCTACCCCGGCAGCCCGCCCACCAACGACGTCTGCGCCAAGGCCGTCAACGTCGGACCCGGCCTCCACAGCTTTGATACCGTGGACGCCGACACCACCCTCACGGGCTCCGAGGCGTGCAGCCCCAGCCGCGTCATCTACCACGATGCCTGGTACCGCTACGTCGCCACCCGGACGGGCAACGTCACCGTCACGACGCAGGGCCTGACGACGATGGACTCCATCCTCGCCATCTATTCATCCTGCCCCACCTCGCCCGGCAGCGCGATCACCTGCAATGACGACACCTCCCCGGGGTTCCAGAGCCGCGTCGTCTTCGCCGCCGTCAACGGCGCCGACTACTACATCCGCCTGGGCAACTACGGCGTCAACAGCGCCGGCGGCACCCCCGGCACCGGTCAGTTCCGACTCATCAACTGCCCCGCCGATGTCGCCGGCCTCGGCGGCTCCGCCGGCGGCGACGGCTCGCTCACCCCCGACGACCTGGTCTACTTCCTCCAGCAGTTCTTCAACAACAACCTCGCCGTCTGCGACATCGCCATCCTCGGCGGCAACCCCGGCGCCGACGGGCAGATCACCCCCGACGACCTGGTCTACTTCCTCAACCTCTTCTTCAACAACTGCGCCTGAGCCGATCGCGCCTGCGCCTCGTATGAGCTCCCGTGAACAAAGCGGCCCCGGATGTCCGGGGCCGCTTTTACACATTTGTGTGCATTAATCGCTTCAATGCCGCCGCCGTCCGGCGATGATCCCCACCATCGCCAGCAGGCCCGCCGCGCCGGGCGTCGGCACAGGCACGATCTGCACGCCCGTGATCGCGCCGATCGCGCCGTCAACATTCCCCGCCTGGATGATCAGCGGCTGGGAGGCGCCGATCGTCACCGTGTGCAGCGAGTACATCCCGGGGGTGAACGAGCCGGACCACACCCCGCCGATCTGCTGCGAGGGCGAGGCGTTGACCGAAACATCCGCCGTCAGGACGGAGAACGTCCAGGTGTAGCAGTAGACCTGGTACGTCCCGGCGGCCAGGCCCGTGAAGGTGTAGGTGTCGGCGAACGGGTAACCCATGGCATCGTCGAGCAGCGCCTCGTCATCGCCGAACGTTCCCGGGTCGTTGTTGGCGGCGAGGAAACCAGCGCCGGTGGAGTTCAGCGACACGCCCGTGGGCGCGCCGGCGGTGTTGAAGAGCCCGGGCAGAAGTACGCCCGCGTAGACATCCCAGAACCCGGTCTGGCGGCGGGCGCGCCGTGCCCGGAGTGCGGCGCGGCGACGCGACCGAGGTAGACTCAACCGATGGCCGAGCGTCCTGCCACAACCGCAAAGAAGAAGCCCGGCCGCAAGCGGCGGTGGGCGGGGTGGTTCTTATTGGTGCTCGGCGTGCTGATCACGGGTGTGTGGGGGGCGTCTGCGAAATGGATGGTGGGCTTTGGTTCCAATAACGCGGTGATCGGCGTGACCAGTGGCATCGTCGGCCTGAACACCTTTCCGAGTGATCCCCGGCTGCCAAAGCCGGAGCGCGGATGGTCTTTCGGGAGGAGTTCGAGCTGGCATTGGCTGCTTGAGAGTTCCCCGGATTGGTCGCGCGGCGGTGATACGTCGGTGAACACGTGGCTGTTTACGTGGTCCAGCCGCGAGCGACAAACCGGATCGAGCGTGTTTCTCAACGTGATTCTCTGGCCTATCGCTCTCGTCGGGCTCGGCAGTGGCGCGGGGCTCCTGCAATGGGATCGATACGCCCGCCGCCGCCGAGCGATGGCGGGTCATTGCCGCAAGTGCGGCTACGACCTGGCAGGATTGCCGCGGGGAACGGGCGCGCCGTGCCCGGAGTGCGGCGCGGCGACGCGACCGAGGTAGACTCAAGCGATGGCCGATCGTCCTGCCACAACGATAAGGAAGAAGCCCGGCCGCAAGCGGCGGGTGGCGGGGTGGGCGCTGCTCGCCATCGGCGTGCTGATCACGGGTGTGTGGGGGGCGTCAAGGTGGTGGTGGTACCGGGGGTATAGCTCCGATTACACCTATAGCCTGTGTTACGGTAAGGCGTTGGTTGATTACGACCGGGGGCTGTCTCGCGTCGCCTCCGGCTGGCGTGTGCTGAAGAACGCTGACCCAAAGTGGAGTTGGCAGCTCTCGGACCGCACGTCGGTTGCCTCCTACAAGGCAATCAAGGTCAGCTCTTTCGATTTGGCCCCGTTCGGTTGCTATTACGCGTTCAGGGACGCCCCGTCTCAGCCGGTGTTTTCTGCGGACGTCGAAATCATGCTCTGGCCCTTCCCCCTCCTGGTCTGGGGCGGCGGCGGGTGGCTGGTGTGGTCGGGGCGGCGGGCGAGGCGCCGCGCGATGACGGGTCTGTGCGGCAAGTGCGGCTACGACCTGGCGGGCTGGCGGCGGGGAGCCCGTGCCCGGAGTGTGGGAAGCAGGCGATCGCGGCCAACGGATAAACTTTCCGCATGCGCTGGTGGCGATCACAACGCCCACGACTGAGACGCTGGGGCAAGTGGGCGGGCCTCGCGCTGGTGCTGCTCATCGTTGTGGTGGATGTCGCGAGTGTGTGGTGGGAAGCTGGGTTGCTCGACCCGGAGAGTCGGATGTGCTTGCTGGTCAGTGGAGGAGCGGTCCGCGTCGAATGGTGGGAACAACAGAAAGTTCAACACCTTCGCGGATACGGCCCGTACCGGCACAACGAACAGTTCGAGTGGGCGTACTGGGTTCCAGTCCCCCGACTCGAACTTGGCGGTGCAATTGCCGCTCTGGGCCCCGGCGCTGCTGGTCGCATTGCCGACGGCATGGCTCTGGTGGCGGGATCGGCCGTCGCGGCGGAAGCGGTTGGCCGGTGGGTGCCTCAAGTGCGGCTACGACCTGGCGGGGCTGGCGACCCCCACGCCCCCCACGCCCCCGTGCCCGGAGTGCGGAACCGTGGCGCAGGCCGCCCCCCCCGCCCCCCCGAGGTAGACTCAACCGATGGCCGATCGTCCTGCCACAACCTCAAGGAAGAAGCCCGGCCGCAAGCGGCGGGTGGCGGGGTGGTTCTTACTTGTGCTCGGCGTGCTGATCACGGGTGTGTGGGGGGCGTCGCGGTGGTGGTGGTTTGGACATGAGGCAGCCACTTGGCGCGCGTATGCGACGAATGGAACCATTCAGAGCTCAATCTTCCGCCAGCCACTGCTCGGCGGTCGTGGGTGGTTTGGTTTTTCCGCCCCCTCAGGCGCCGCGAGCGAGTGGCAGTGGCTCGTCCATAACCCACAATTATGGAACGATCTCCTCGAGCAAGAACCGGCGGTCAATGCGGAGTACGGCATCATCGCGTGCTACGCCGATGGACAGGAGTGGATCGTGCGCGTGGCGGCTTGGCCCTTCGCGCTCGCCGCGCTGCTCGGCGGCGGGTGGCTGGTGTGGTCGGGGCGGCGGGCGAGGCGGCGCGCGATGACAGGAATGTGCCTCAAGTGCGGCTACGACCTGGCGGGGCTGGCGACCCCCACGACCTCCACTCCCCCGTGCCCGGAGTGCGGAACCGTGGCGGAGGCCGCCCCCCAACCCCACCCCCCGAGGTAGACTCAAGCGATGGCCGGTCGTCCTGCCACAACCTCAAAGAAGAAGCCCGGCCGCAAGCGGCGGTGGGCGGGGTGGGCGTTGCTCGTGATCGGCGTGCTGA
>JBOHNM010000029.1:0-29355 GCA_050730675.1 Phycisphaerales bacterium
GGACGCGACGCTGACGGCGAACCTGCGCGTGCTGCGCAACGCCATCGACTTGTTCTCCACCGAGCACAACAACGCCTTCCCCACCGCGGCGAACATCGTGAGCCAGCTCACCGAGTTCTCCGACGCGGCGGGCGTCGCCCAGGCCGCCAAGGACGCCACCCACATCTTCGGCCCATACGTCCGCGACATCCCGGCGCTGCCCGTCGGCGCCAAGAAAGGCTCAGTCGGCATCGCCGCCGCCGACGCCGGTGGCATCGGCTGGATCTTCGACGAAGTCTCCGGCACCATCAAGGCCAACACGACTATCGAGCAGGACGCGGGCGGCAAGGCGTACAACCTGTATTGAACAAGGTCGCTCGGTCCCGATATCGCGCAGCTTCACTGGCCGATGGGCGCACTGCAGTTGGCATCTTCAGGCGAGATCGCCGCGGCACATCGGTACCGCGATGGCCATAGCCCTGCTGCGATCCGGATTGATTGCTCATCCCCGCACTGGGTCCGCGGCCGCCTGCGGACCCACCGACTGCTGCGCCACCGCTTGGGCCACCAGCCGGTCGTATTCGGCGAAGTCGAGTCCCAGGAATGCCCCGACCATCCCCGGGTCAAACTGTGTCCCGGCGCACCGCTGAAACTCCGCCAGCACCTTCTCGCGCGGCATCGCCGGGCGATAGGCGCGGTTGGAACTCATGGCGTCAAAGGTGTCGGCCAGCGCAAGGATCCGCGCGAAAAGCGGGATGTCCATCCCCTTGATTCCCGCGGGATACCCCTTCCCATCAAACCGTTCGTGGTGGTGCAGCACGCCGGGAAGGATGTCTTCCAGCAGCGGGATGTCCTTGAGGATGCGGTGGCCGATCGCCGGGTGCATCTTGATCTGCTCAAACTCCTCGTCGGTGAGGCGTCCTGGCTTGCAGAGCACGGCCTCGGGGACACCGATCTTGCCGACGTCGTGCAGCAGGCCGCAGACGTGCAAACGCTCGCAGACCTCCGTCGGCAGGCCGAGCGCTTCGGAGAGCTTCAGACCCAGGTGCGCCACGCGGTCGGAGTGACCGTACGTGTACCGGTCCTTGGCATCGATCGAGCTGGTGAGCGCCCGGATGGTCCCGATGAACATACGCTGCTGCTCGGCGTAGAGCACGGCGTTCTCGAGGAATGCACCGACGTATCCGCCGGTCGCCTCGAGCAGGTGGATGTCGTAGCTGGAGACTTGCGGGTCATCACCGCCCTTGTCGCCCGCGAACATGAACCCGATGACGCGCCCGGCCCGGGCGATCGGCTGAACGAGCAACTGCCCGTCGTCGGGGAGCGGGCGTCCGCCGAGATCGTTGACAATCATCGCCTTGGGCTCGCTCACCGAGCGTTCCAGCAGCGACGGCAGGTGCAGCGATAATTCTTGGGGCGCCACCGAGCCCGTCCCCGCCATGGCGAGGCTTCCACCGATGACCGAGGCCACTTTCTGGTCGGCGCCAAACCACGCGCCGACCCAACGGAAGCTGGTGGATGCCTGCACCCGCTGGCAGACGGTTTCGACAAACCGCCGCGGCTGGGCAAGGTCGCTCATCGAGCGTCCGAACGAATAGAGCAGGTCGATGGTTTCGAACCCGTCGGTAAGCTGACGTGTGAAGCCCGCGATCGTCTCGTTGTCCTCGCTGGTCCGTGTCAGGTCCTGGGCCATCGCCCTCAGCGCCACGCACAGCACCGCAACACTCTCAGGATGGTGGTGGGCCAGTGCTCCCACCGCCCGCCGCGCCGCCTGGATGTCGAGCTGCGCCGAAGTACATCCGGCCGCAAACCACTCATCCTGCAGCGAATCGTGGGACATCGCCAGCGAAACGGCGTACCCGGTGCGGTCGCGCCGGAACACCTCCGCGATCGGGATTGCCCAGCATCCTGGGTACAACTCGACCGGCTCGGGTATCGGCTGTTCCTTCCAGACCACGGCGGCCTTGCCGACCAGTTCACAGATCGGGCGTGAACGCAGCCACAGTCCCGCGGCCCCGGGCTCCTGCGGCTCGGCGAGGATCCGCCCCTCGGTATCACAGCGCCAGCATGGCAGGCCCATTGCGCGGCTCCGCTCGCGCAGCAGCTCGAACACGGTCGGAGTAATCGAAGCGCTGGCGTTCATCAGGCCGCCTTACTCTTGGCGCCGGCGACGCCGAGGAGTTCCTGAACCACCGCCAGCACTTCGCGGGCGCTGAACGGTTTGGACATCACACGCCGGATGTTGGTTTTGGCGAGTTCTTCGGGCTTGATGATGAACCCGCGCGCGGTGATCAGCAGCGCCGGCGTCTGGGCGCACTCGGCCGAGGTCCGGAGCTGCTGGGCCATTTCCAGCCCACTGACATAGGGCATCTGCAGGTCGCTCACCACCAGGTCGGCCCGGTGCTGGCGAGCAAGGTCCATTGCCTCCTGGCCGTCGCGGGCCTCGAAGACCGTCAGGCCGGCGGTCCGGAGTTTCGAGGCGACCACCGCGCGGATGTGGGCCTCGTCGTCGGCGACGATCACCACGGGCGCGGAACGGTTCTGGGCTGGGCCGCTGGTCAAGCTGATCTCCCAATGTTCGACGAATCGACGCAAGAGCATCGACCCGAGCACATGGGTGCTTGACCCCATGCCGGGCGTTTCGGCCGCCGCCGCATGTGCTGATCCCCACGACCGGCGCACCCGTTGGCATCACACGCGGACCGGGGTTATGAGACGCTTTCCGCCGGTCCGAGCCGTCCCGTAAGCTACCGCGTGTTTGCCTGGGAGTGACTTGTGCTGCAGGGCAACCCCAACTTGGTCGGATCGCCCTGGCGTCTGACGCTCCTGGGGGTGGCCATGCTCGGTCTGGTCACTTCCGGGACCGTCGCCGGATGGTCGCTGATCACACTCAAGCGGCTGGAACGCCAGCAGTGGGAGGCGCTCAACACACTCAGCTATTGCGAGATGATCGGCTCGATGGCGATCCAGGCGCGGGGATTCCAACGCGACGGCCTGCTGAGCGGACGCCCGGAGTTTCGACGCGACTACGACCAGGTAGCCGGGCCGCTTCGCTCGCACGCGGGGATGCTTGAAGGGTCGGTGACGAGCGCGGCGGATCGCGAGATTGCCGAACGAATCGCGCGTGAGGCGGGTGATCTGGTCGACGAGCTCGACGCAGGTTGGCGCGCCGCTGCAGAAGAGCCGGGGAGCGATCGTGGTGTTTCTGCCGCCCGGGACGCCGCGATCTCCGGCAAGGCAAACGTGATGCTCGAGCGGCTCATCACCGACTTGGAGTTGCTGACGACTCCGCGGCAGGAGTTGATGGTCGCCGCTCACGCCGCCCACGGCTCGGAAAGTCGGTTGCTCACCACCAGCCTTGTCGCCCTGCCCGCGTGCGCGGTCACCGTGCTCGGGATCGGCATCGCGACCGTCGTCGGAGAGCGTCGGCGCCGACGAGTCGCCGAACGCGACCTCACCGAGAGCGAACTGGTCCGCCAGCGCCGGGAACACCTTGTCCAGCAGTCTCCACTGGCCGTGATCGTCTGGAGCCTGGGCTTCAGGGTCACCGAGTGGAATCCCGCCGCCGAGCGGATCTTCGGCTGGACCGAGTCCGAGGCCATCGGCATGTCGGGTTCGAATATCGTCCCTTCCGATGCCTTCGGAAGTGTGGAAGAGGTCTGGAAGGAACTTCTCCAGAACCGCGGCGGCTGGCGCAACCGCAACGCAAACCTGACCAAGAACCACGGTCCGATCACCTGCGAGTGGTACAACCAGCCGCTGCATGATGCGGGCGGGAAAGTCGTGGGAGTCATTTCTCTCTGCCAGGACGTCACAGCGGAGGAAAAGGCCCGTGCCGGCCTTCAGGCCGCGTTGGATCGATACGAGCGGGTCGTCAGCGGAACGTCCGACGGCTTCTGGGAGTACGACTTTGCGACCAGGAAGATGAACGCATCGGCGCGATTGCTCGAGATTTTCGAGTTGAAGGAGACGCCGGAAGACTGGAATGGCTGGTGGAAAACGGCCTGCCACCCGGACGACCACGGGGTCGTCCGGCGCGTCAACCAAGAGCACGCCGCGGGACTCATCCCGATGATCGACGTCGAGTACCGCGTGAAGCTCTCGGACGGCCGCTACCGCTGGGTGCGCACGCGCTGCCGGATTATCCGGGGCGCAGATGGCAAGCCCGTGACCATGGCGGGTTCGACGCGCGACGTGGACGCACGCCGCCAGACCGAGGTCAAGGCCTTGCGCGATGCCGAATTCATCGGCCAGGTGCTCGATACCAGCCCCGCGGGCGTGCGAGTCACCGACGTCCAGGGTCGGACGACCTACCTGAACCGCCGGGCGGGCGAGCTGTTCGAACTCCCCCAAGGAAAGATCGACGATCCCGGATCCGTGGATAGGCAGTGGCACGTGACCGACTTCGATGGGCGCCATATCGCCCTTCCCGATCGTGTTCACGCCCAGGTTATCGCGACCGGGCTGCCGATCTATGGCGTGGAGTACATCATCCGCGCGGCCGGCGGTCCGCCCCGGATGCTCTCGGTGAATGCCGCTCCGCTCCACGGTCCCGACGGGCAGATCGAGGGCGTGGTGTACTCGTTCACCGACGTCACCGACCGCGAGCACGCCCGCCAGAAGCAGGACCTGCTCACCGCCGAGCTGCAGCACGCGCGGCGTATCGAAGCGCTCGGCAACCTCGCCAGCGGTGTGGCCCACGACTTCAACAATGTTCTCACCGCGATCTACGCGTGTGTTGACAGCGCCCGCGCCCAGCTCGAGCGTCCCGACGCGGTTGCCCGTTACCTTGATCTCATCGAGCAGGCCGCCAGCGGCGCATCGGACATCACCCAATCCATGCTCGCCTACGCGCGCAAGGGCACGATCGAGCGACGCACGATCAACCTTCGGTCCATCCTCACCGAATCGGTCCGGCTTCTCCGCAAGCTCCTGCCGGAGTCCATCGGCGTTGATCTGCCCGAAAGTGAAAAGCCGGTCTGGGTGTACGCCGACGCGACGCAGCTCCAGCAGCTCCTGCTCAACCTCGCCATCAACGCCCGCGATGCGATGCCTTCCGGCGGCGTGCTGACAATCGACCTGGAGTGCGACTGCGGCAGTGAGCCTGGCGGCGCCGTGCTCACCGTGCGCGACACCGGCATCGGCATCACTCCCGCCGACCGCGAACGGATCTTTGAGCCGTTTTTCACCACCAAGCCGCGCGGCAAAGGCACCGGCCTCGGTCTAGCCGTCGTCCAAGGCATTGTCACGGGACATGGCGGGACTATCGAAGTGCAGACGGGCCCAGGGGAGGGCACGAGCTTCCGGATTCATCTTCCCTGCTGCTCTCCACCCGACCCCGACGAGCCGGTGCCGCTCCCCGCCGTTGGTGCCGGCGCCCGCGAGGGCACGGCGATCATCGCGGAGGACGACGCCTTTGTCCGATCGCTGATCGGCACGGCCCTGCGGTCGATGGGTTACTGGGTGATTGAAGTGGGTGACGGCCGGTCCGCCGTGGACGAGTTCTCGCACCGCCGCGGGGCGGTCAAGCTGGTGGTCATGGACCTCGGCCTCCCCGTTATGGGTGGGGCCAATGCCATCAGCGAAATCCGTCGTCAGGACGGGACGGTCCCAATCATCGCCATCAGCGGCAACGCCACCCGCCCCGACGAGGACCTGACTCGCTGCGGCGTCCAGGTTCTGGCCAAGCCGTTCCGGATCGCGGAGCTTCGGCGTGCGGTCCAGGGTTTGTCGGCCGTGCAGTCCAATGGAGCCACGTCATGAGCGCCACCACCGTCATGCTCGTCGATGACCACGCCATCCTCCGGGAATTGCTCGGCGAGCGCCTGGCTGCCAAGGCGTCGTTCACAGTGGTCGGCACCGCGGGCACGCCCGACGAGGCGATCGATCTGGCGATTGCCAAGCAGCCCAACGTGATCGTGATGGACATCGACATGCCCGGGCGCAACGTATTCGATGCCGCCCGCGTCATCACGGCGCGCTGCCCGCGATCCAAGATCCTGTTCCTGACGGCTTTCCTCTCCGACCGCTACATCGAGCAGGCCATCGCCGTCGGCGCACGCGGGTTCCTCACCAAGCGCGGAAAGCCCGACGAACTGGTCGAGGCGGTGCGCGAAGTGGCGGCGGGGCGGACGTTCTACTCGCCCGACGTGATGGACCGCATCGTCGTCTCCGATGGCAGCGTCAAGCTCGCGCCTGAACGCATGACCAAAGCGTCCACGCTCTCGGCCCGCGAGATGGAAGTGCTGCGATATCTCGCCCGCGGTCAGTCCAAGCGCGAGATCGCCGAGGCCATGCACCTCAGTGTGAAAACGGTTCAGCGTCACACCGAGCGCATCATGGCCAAGTTGGACATCCACGACCGAGTCGAACTTGCCAGGTTCGCAATCCGTGAGGGTGTTGCCGAGGCGTGAACGGCCGAAACCCAGATCCTGCGGTTCCACGGTCCCCTCTGCGCCCAGAACCCGCCACCCGAAATGGGGTCGATTAACCCATCTCCAGAGAAGGCTCCAGTGACGAATAGTCATAACGACCGCGGCATCGTGCCGGCGTTGCATGGGCGTCGCACCCCGACGGTCGCAGGAGCCTCTCGTGTCCACCAGTGTTTCCGAAGAGCGGGTCGATCTTTCACGCATCATTCCCAGCGGGCAGAAAGCCCAGCGCATTTCTGCGGACATGCCCGCCGAGACGCGCTCCGGCAGCCCGGACTCCGATGCGCTGCTCGCCAGCCCGACGGCGCGCGACTTGGTCGCCAGGGCGTGCACCGCCATCGGGGAGGTCTACACGACCAATCCGGAAAGCACGGAAAAGTGGCTCAGCGCCGCCGGCCGCGCGCTGCACCAGTTCATCGACTCGTTCCATCACGCCGGGTCCAACGGCCGCTTGGTCGGCGCGTGGCTCGCCATGGTGAGCCAGACCACGCTCTCGGGCGAGCCGGTCATCGAGGTCGGCTCCAGCGGCTACTCCACCGAGCAGGCCGCCCAGATCGTCCGACGTGCCGCCGCGGCGTGGTGTTCCCGCTCGCGCCTGGCCCAGGGCCTCATGAATACCCAGGTCGGCTCGGGCGACGGTCCGCAACTCCCCGGCGGCATCTCTTGTGCGCAGCGCACCATCCTGCCCCTGCGTTGGGCCGGCTCGGTCCGCTGGCTTGTCCTTGAACTCAATGTGGCAACGGGTTCGCCCGGCCCCGGCAAGTCCGGAGTCGCTGCTGCAGAACTGATGCTCCCGCTCATCGCGGGCGTGCTGGAGCAGACAGTCGGGCGTCTCGAAGCCCACCGCCATCGCTTGGCGATGCGCGTCAGCCCGGCTCAGCAGCCGATCCTGCCCATGCTGGCCACCGGCATGTCACAGCGGCTTATCGCCGAGCGCGTGCAGCGCAGCCTCCATACCGTGCACGACCACGTGAAATCGATCTACGGCAGCCTCGGGGTCAACTCGCGCTTCCAGTTCCAGCGCCTCTGGAATGGTCACGAACCCGGCGATTTCCAGCCGGGCGACGACGCCGAGTAAGCGGACAAAGGGCGGGCGGGACGTGCGTCCGCCCCGGCGTCCATCAATCAATGTGCTTCTCTCCCGGGCATGCGAGAGTCGGGTCGCTCTATGGCGACGCGCCTCTCGCTGCCTTTTTGTTTGCGCTGACGCCGCGGACCTTACTTGGGCTTCGCAGCATCAGCGGGCTTGGCGGCGCCCGGCTTAGGCTCGGCGGGCTTGGTATCCGCGGGCTTGTCCGAAGAGTTGGCGTCGGGCTTGGCTGCCTTGGCCGCGGCCTCGATCTGCTCGTCGATCACGCGGCAGAGTTCTGCCTCTTCCTGCTCGGCCGAGCCGGCGTTGAAACCCACGGCTGTGTGCGCGACTTTGCCGTCGGCGCCGATGATGAACATCGCCGGGATCGGTCCCACGCGGTACCGCGAGGCCGCCGGCTGAGCGTTGGTTACCAGCATGTAGGTGAACTTGTTGTCGGCCATGTGCTTGGCCGCTTTTTGAGCGTCGTCGAGATTCATCCCGATGACGACGACCTTGCCGCTCTTGGCGTACTTCTCGTGGACCTTCTGGATCGTGGGCATCGCGGCGACACACGGTCCGCACCAGGTCGCCCAGAAGTCCATCAGCACGACCTTGCCCTTGAGGTCCGCCAGCGCGACGGTCTTGCCCGTCGAGTCCTTGAGTGACCACGCTGGCGCGGTCTCGCCAACCTTCAGTCCAGACGACGCCCGCCCTTTGGGCTGCTTCAGCGGCGGCTTCTCGCCCGGCTGCGGCGGCTCGAAACCAACCCCAGCCAATCCGGCCCCTGAAACAAACAATGCGGCCGAGATGAGGGCGACGCGGGACTGGAATGACATGTGGGTCTCCTGTGGAGGATGACTTCAGTCTAGCGGTGATCCGAACGATTTGATTCCAAACAATATCCGAACTCATGTTGCATTGCAACCACTTGACCCGGAATACAAACAAGTGTTTGATTCGCTCAATCGAAACGGTTGTTTCATATGAATCCAATCCTCGAACAACGTGAGACGCGTGATCGCTTGTTGAGTGCCGCGGGCGAGGTGTTTGCTGACCACGGCTTCCACGACGCGACCGTCCGGGAGATCTGCCAACGGGCGGGGGCGAATGTCGCGGCCGTGAACTACTACTTCCGGGATAAGGCTGCCTTGTACCGAGAGGTAGTGCTGGGGCTGTACCGCGAGGCCCAAGAGAAGTACCCCCTGCATTCGGGGGCGGCGGTCGAGGGCACACCGGAGCAGCGGTTGAGGGCGTTCGTGATGAACTTCCTCAAGCGGATGCTCGACCAAGGGCGGCCTGCGTGGTACGGCAAGCTGCTGGCGCGGGAGATGGTCGAGCCGACGGACGTGCTGGACTTGCTCGTCGATCAGTTTGTTCGCCCGAACTTCAGTCGGTTGGGTGCGCTGGTGCGCGAACTGGTGGGGCCGGGGGCCAGCGATTCAGATGTCCGCCGCGCGGCGTTCAGCATTGTCGGGCAGTGCACCGCGTACAAGCACATGAATGGGATGATCTCGCGGCTGGCGCCGGACCAGACATACTCGCCCGAGGACCTGGAGGTGCTCGGTGAGCACATCTGGCGTTTTTCACTGGCTGGGCTGAAGTCGATGCGCGAACGCTTCGGCGCCAGCGGGGAGCAGGCGCGGTGAACTTCGTGGCGCTCAAGATGCTCATGGGCGATCGGCCCAAGTACCTCGGGATCATCGCGGGGCTGACGTTCGCCGCGCTGTTGATCACGCAGCAGACGTCGATCTTCATCGGACTGATGTTCCGTACGTTCGGCTTCGTGAGCGACACGGGGTACGCGGATATCTGGGTGATGGACAACAAGGTGCAGTTCATCGATGACCTCAAGCCCATGCAGGACACGGTGCTGCTGCGGGTGCGAGGCGTCGAGGGCGTGCAGTGGGCGATGCCGCTGTACAAGGGGCTGATCCGGGCACGTCTGGCCAACGGCACGTTCCAGACGTGCAACGTGATCGGGCTGGACGACGCGACACTGGTCGGGGGGCCGCCGGAGATGGTGGAGGGACGGCTGGACGACTTGCGCCAAGCCGAGGGCGTGATCGTGGACATCGTGGGCGCAACGAGCAAGCTCGCGCACATTCCCGTGGATACCCAGGGGAACGCCATTGCCGGGGCCAAGGCCGAGCCGCTCAAGATCGGCGATACGCTCGAACTGAATGACAAGCGTGCGGTGGTGGTGGGGTTCTGCCGCGTGAGCCGCACGTTTCAGAGCCAGCCGGTGGTGTACACAACGTACTCGCGGGCAACCCTGTTTGCGCCGCGTGAGCGGAAGCTGCTGAGCTTTGTGCTCGTCAAGGCCGCGCCGGGGGAGGATGTGCAGCAGCTCTGCCGGCGCATCGAGGCCGAGACGGGGCTGGCGGCGTATACCGGGCCCGAGTTTTCCAAGATGACGTACGTGTATTTCATGAAGTACACCGGGATCCCGATCAACTTCGGAATCGCGGTGGCCCTGGGTTTCCTGGTGGGAACTGCCATCGCGGGGCAGACGTTCTACAACTTCGCGCTGGACAACCTGAAGTTCTTCGGCGCTCTCAAGGCGATGGGTTGCTCGAATTTCCAACTGCTCCGGATGATCCTGCTGCAGGCGCTGATTGTCGGGCTGATCGGCTATGGCCTTGGCGTTGGCGCGGCGTCGTTGTTTGGGTTGCTCGCCGGCAAGACGGAACTGGCATTTAGGTTACTGCCTCAGACGCTTGCCGCGACAGGTGTCGCGCTTACCGTCATTTGCCTCTTGTCGGCGACACTGGCGCTCTGGAAGGTCATCCGGTTGGAACCCGCGATCGTGTTCAAGGGTTAACCCGCGCCTGTGCGGTATGGAGACTTGTTTGACGTTGGCGACAGCGAAGCCCGTTCCGACGCATCCGCCCGCCGAGAACGGCGTGGCGGTGCATTGCCGTGGAATCACCAAGACCTACGGCAAGGGGGACAATCAGGTCTACGCGCTGCGCGGAATCGATCTGGATATCCGCAAAGGCGAACTGATGATGCTCGTCGGACCGTCGGGGTGCGGCAAGACGACGCTGATCTCGGTGGTTGCCGGAATCCTCGACCGCGACGCCGGAGAATGCGCGGTTTTCGGGACCGACTTTGCGAAGATCGGCCAGCGGGCCAAGACCTCCTGGCGCGGCGAAAACGTCGGATTCGTCTTCCAACAGTTCAACCTCATCCCCACGCTTACGGCGGCCGAGAATGTCGCGGTGCCGCTGATGATCCTCGGCGAGAGCCGCTCCAAGTCGGTGAAGCGGGCGGAAGAAGTGCTGGAGACGGTGGGCCTCGGAGCCCGTGCGAAGAGCATGCCCAACCAGCTCTCGGGCGGACAGCAGCAGCGCGTGGCGATCAGCCGGGCGCTGGTCCACAAGCCACGGCTCATCGTGTGCGACGAGCCAACCAGCGCGCTCGACCATGACACCGGGCACGTCATCATGCGTCTGCTCAAGACCGTGGCGCTGAGCGAGAACCGCGCGCTGGTGATCGTGACGCACGACGCGCGCATCTTCGGTTTCGCCGACCGCATCGCCAAGATGGACGACGGCCGCATCAAGGAGATTTCCATACCGTCGATCGAGGCGAAGGCCGAGGCCGACGGCGTCGTGCACTGAACGACCGGGTTTCCCGCGGCGCCGGACGCCGCTGATCGTTGAAGGAGTCCGCCATGTTCGTCCGCAAGTACGTTGTTCCGCTGCTGGCCGTGTTGGGCGTGGCCTTTGCCGTGCGCACCGTGCTCTCGCAGAACCAGCCGATCGTGCCGGCCAAGCCGGTGACGGAGCCGGCGGTTTCTCCATGGGAGGCGAATGTCGCCGGGGCCGGAATTATCGAGGCGAGCACGCGCAACATCGCGATCGGCACGCACGTGGCGGGCGTCGTCGCGGAGGTGATGGTCAAGGAGAATGATCGCGTGAAGGCGGGCGATCCGCTCTTCCGCATCGACGACCGGCGGGCCCGTTCGGAACTCGCGGTTCGCGAGGCCGCACTGGTGGCTGCCCGCAGGCAGCTTGAAAAGCTGCAGGCGATGCCGCGGCCCGAGGAGGTTCCCGTGGCCGAATCCAAGGTCTCTGAACAGAAGGCGCTCTTGGCCGATGCGCAGGCGCAGCTCGATCGCTGGGAGAGCGTCGTCGATAAGCGGGCGATTACCGAGGATGAACTGATCAAGCGGCGTTTCGCGGTGCAGACGTGGAAGTCTCGAGTCGAGGAGGCCGAATCAGACCTGAAACTGTTGAAGGCTGGCGCGTGGGCGCCGGACCTGGACGTGGCGCGGGCGAACGTGCAGGCGGCCCAGGCCCAGGTGGATTCGGCCCGGACCGAGCTGGACCTGCTCGCCGTGAAATCACCAGTGGATGGAATGATCCTGCAGGTAAACACACGGGCGGGTGAGTTTGCCCAGGCGGGCCCGCTGACGATGCCGCTGCTGGTCGTCGGCGATACCGACACGCTGCACGTACGGATCGATGTGGACGAGAACGACGCGTACCGCCTTCAGAAGGGGGCGCGGGCCGTGGCGTCTCTGCGCGGCAATTCTGCCATCAAGACTGATCTGACGTTCGTGCGTGTTGATCCGTACGTGATCCCCAAGAAGTCGCTCACCGGCGACAGCGCCGAGCGCGTGGATACTCGCGTGCTCCAAGTCATCTATTCGTTCAAGGCCGGGGCGATCCCCGCCTACGTTGGGCAGCAGGTCGACGTCAAGATCGATGCCCCCACCCGAACCACCGCTGCGCAGCCCGGCAAGCCAGCTACCAAGACCGGAGGTCCTCTGTGAGTTCCAAGAATCGCTCTCGCATTCCCGCGTTCGCTCTGCTGATGGCCGCCGGCGGCGTGTTGACGCTCGCCGGCTGCGCTGTCGGCCCTGACTACGTACCCCCCAAGACCGAAACACCTGCTGACTACTCGACGCAGCTCGGCGGCGGAGAAAAGCAGGGGCCTGCCGAGTTGAAGCAGTGGTGGAAGAACCTGGGCGACCCCGCGCTCGACCAGTTGCTGCAGCAGTCGATTTCGCAGAACCTCGACCTGCGGGCCGCGGCGGCGCGCATCGCCCAGGCGCGAGCGTTCCGCGGCGTCGTCAACGCGGGCTTCTTCCCGACCGTGGACGCGAGCGCGTCGTACGAGCGCTCCCGCGCCAGCGCCAACAGCAACGCGGGTTTCGGAACTCCGGGATTGACGTCCAACAATTTCCTCGGCGGGTTCGATGTCGGTTGGGAGGTCGATGTGTTCGGTCGCGTGGCGCGCGGCGTCGAATCGGCGGATGCGGATGTCGGCGTGGCGGTCGAGAACCAACGGTTCGTCCTGGTGAGCTTGATGGCCGAGGTGGCGAGGAACTACGTGGACTACCGCGCGTTCCAGCGGCGGCTCGCCTTCGCGAAGCAGAACGCCGATTCGCAGCGCGACTCGCTGAGGCTGGTGGAGGTCCGCTTCAACGCGGGTATCGTGAGCGAACTCGACGTCGCCCGGGCCAAAGCGCTCTTGGCGACGACCGAGTCGGCGATTCCTTCCCTTGACGAGTCACGCATCGCGGCCGCCAACCGGCTGGCCGTGTTGCTGGGTCAATCGCCCGGCACGCTCGAGCAGGTGCTGGCGGGCGACGGAACGCTGGCGGCGAACGCGACGACCGTGCCGGTCGGGTTACCCTCGGACCTGTTGCGGCGGCGTCCGGACATCCGCAGCGCCGAGCGCTCGATCGCTTCGGCCAACGCGCAGATCGGCGTCGCGACCGCGGACCTCTTTCCGCGCTTCAGCCTGACGGGCAGCTTCGGCCTGGCGAGCGGGACGGCAGGGAATTTTTTCGAGGGCTCCAGCCGTTTCTGGTCGTTCGGGCCGGCGGTGAAGTGGAACGTCTTTGATGCCGGTCGCATCAACGCCAACATTGCGGTGCAGGAGGCCCGCACCTACGAGGCGCTCGTCCGCTACCAGCAGTCGGTGCTGACAGCGCTCGAAGAGGTTGAGAACTCGCTGGTCGGCTACCAGCGCGAGCAGACGCGACGCGACTCGCTGGCGACGGCCGTCGAGGCCAACCAGCGGGCGGTCAACCTGGCCACCGAGTTGAACACCCGCGGGTTGACCGACTACCTCAGCGTGCTCGATGCCCAACGAGCGCTCTTCCTGACTCAGGACCAACTCGCCGAGAGCGAGGGCGCCGTGCTGACCAACCTCGTCGCACTCTACAAGGCTCTCGGGGGCGGGTGGGAGGAGTTGCCCGTGCCGGTGACGCCGCAACGCAAGATCGACGAGGCTCCAAGCTGGTGGCCGCGGGGCGATCAGGCTGAGAAGACGCCGCCCGAGGCATCAACCAAGCCGGTTGGGTGACTTCGGGGAGTTGTGCCGCAGATTCCGGGTTGACAAACGAGGGGTTGTACCGCATAGTTGCCACGCATGACCGGCCAGATCAGTATCTCGAGCATCCGCACCCCCCGACGCGCGTGGCGTTGGTCGGCATGGCAATCTCGGGCGGCCCGCGGCCGGTAACTACTCGTTCACCCAACCGCGTTTCTCAAAGGCCGCCGATCTCGGGCGGCCTTTCTCGTTTTGCCCGTAGCGGCCCGATCTAAGGGCCTCATCTCTCGTTTACACGCCATGAAGCCTCCCTTCGATATTGCGGCTGATCTCGACACGCCGGTCTCGGCGTACCGGAAGCTGCGCGCGTTTGAGCCGACGTTTCTGCTCGAGTCGGTCGAGGGGGGCGAGCGCTTGGGGCGGTACTCGTTCATCGGTCTCGGGCGGGCGCTGACTCTGCGGCTGGAGGGTGAGCGGCTGTTCATCAACGGCGAGGGGCAAGCGGCGCCCGCGGATCGCGGAGCACTCTTGGCGGTGCTTCGTGAGCAGCTGGCGCGGGCGCCAAGGTTGCTCCCGGAGGTGCCCGGGTTGCCGCTACAAGGCGGGCTCGTGGGGATGATCGGCTATGACTTCGTACGTCGGTTGGAGCGGCTGCCGAGTCACGCGCGGGCGCGGGCCGGAGAGCCGGAGTTGCTACACGTGGCGCCGCGGTCGATGCTGGTGTTCGACCATCTCACGCGGCGGGTGGCCCTGCTGCACAGCGGACCGGAATGGGAGCGTCAGTCGTTGCGGCGCGAGATCGTGGCCGCGATGCGCGGGGCGCACCCAGCGCCGCCGGCGCGCTCGGGACATGAGCCGGCGGTGGCGAGCCTGTCGCGCGAGGAGTTTGTCCAGCGCGTCGGGAAGGTGAAGGAGCACATCGTCGCGGGGGATGTGTTCCAACTCGTGCTTTCGGTTCGGTTCGAGGGAGCGTGCCACACAGAGCCGTTTGAGGTGTACCGGGCGCTGCGGTTGCTCAATCCGTCTCCGTATATGTACTTCTTTGAGCTCGACGGCACGCAGATCGCCGGCTCGTCGCCGGAGGCGCTGGTGCGGCTGTCGAACGGCGTTGCGACGCTGCGGCCAATCGCCGGGACGCGTCAGCGCGGAGCGGATGATGCGGCCGATGCGCGGCTGGCGGCCGAGCTACTGGCGGATCCGAAGGAGTCGGCCGAGCACGTGATGCTGGTTGATTTGGCGCGAAATGACCTGGGACGCGTGGCGGACGCGGGCAGCGTGCGGGTCGAGCCGTTCCGGTTGATCGAGCGCTACAGCCACGTGATGCACATCGTCAGCGGCGTTTCGGGCCGGCTGGCGGCGGGGCGGGATGCGATGGAACTTTTCGGGGCGACTTTCCCGGCGGGAACGCTCGTGGGCGCGCCAAAGGTGCGGGCGATGCAGATCATTGAGGAACTCGAGCCGGTGCGGCGCGGGTTCTATGGCGGGACGGTGGGCTACTTTTCCGTCGGCGGCGACATGGACCAGGCGATCGCCATTCGGACGCTGGTTTTCCGCGACGGGCGGTACGCGTACCAAGCGGGCGCGGGGCTGGTGGCCGACAGCGACCCCGAAGCGGAGTACGCCGAGGTGAGGCACAAGGTCGGGTCGGCCGAGGCGGCGCTGGCGATGGCGGAGGAGGGGCTGTGATGAACACGAACTCCTCAAACCCGCGTGTGCTGATGATCGACAACTACGACTCGTTCACGTACAACCTCGTCCAGTTCCTGATGGTGCTGGGCGCGGATGTGGATGTGCAGCGCAACGACGAGATCACGGTGAAACAGGCGCTGGCGGGCGGCTACACGCACCTGGTTGTCTCGCCCGGCCCCGGCGCGCCGAGCGAGGCCGGCGTGAGCAAGGACATGATTGCGGCGTTCGCCGGACAGGTACCGGTGCTGGGCGTCTGCCTCGGACATCAGGCCATGGCCGAGGTCTTCGGCGGAAAAGTGGGGCGGGCCAAGCGGCTGATGCACGGCAAGTCGTCGATGATCACGCACGATGGGTGCGGGGTATACGCCGGCATGCCGAGCCCATTGGAAGTGGGGCGGTACCACTCGCTGGTGGCGTTCGAGAGTGAATTGCCGCCGGAGTTGGTCGTGACCTCGCGCACGATCGCCACCGATGCGCACCCGAGCGAGATCATGGGCGTCCGCCATCGTCAACATGCTGTGGAGGGCGTGCAGTTCCATCCCGAGAGTGTGCTCACCCCGCAGGGGCCGAAGCTCTTGGCTAATTTCCTTGGAGTGCCGATCGAGCGTGCGCCCGTGCTGGTGGTGAAATGAGCCTGACCATGCGCGAAGTTCTGGAACAACTCCTTGCGGGCAAGCATCTCACGGCGGCGCAGGCCGCGGACTTGCTCACCGCGCTGGCGAAAGAGGATGCCGACCCCGCACTGATCGGCGGCGTGCTGGTGGCGCTCCGAGCCAAGGGCGAGTCTGCGGATGAGATGCTCGGCTTCGCGCAGGCGCAGCGGGCGCTGGCCCGCAAGCCCGCACTGAATCAGGGTTTGGTCAACCACGCCGTGGACATCGTCGGCACCGGCGGCGACGGGATGAACACGTTCAACCTCTCCACAGGCTCTGCCCTGCTCGCGGCGGCGTGCGGCGTGCCGGTGGTCAAGCACGGCAACCGGTCGATCTCAAGCCGCTCGGGCGCGGCGGATGTGCTCGAAGCGTTGGGCTTGCCGATGCCGCTGGATGAGCACCAAGCCGCCGAGTGCCTGGCTCGCACGGGGTTCACGTTCCTGTTCGCGCCGCACTACCACCCGGCGGTCGGAGCGTTGGTCGCTGCGCGGCGAGCGCTGGGGATTCGGACGGTCTTCAACATCCTCGGTCCGCTGACCAACCCGGCGGCGCCGCCCTATGGCGTCATCGGCGCATGCACGCGCGAGATCGCCAAGGGCATGGCCGACGTCTTTGCTCGCATGCCGATCAAGCGCGTGCTCGTCATCAATTCCGACGACGGTGCCGACGAGCCGACGCCCGTTTGCGCGTTCACGGTGTTTGACGCGACTCACGGTTCTGTGGACAGCTATCAGATCACTCCCGAAGAAGTGGGCCTTCGTCGCTGCGAGCGCACGGCGCTCCGGGGCGGAGATGCGACAAACAACGCCGCGGCCATCAAGCGGGTCTTCGCCGGGGAGCAATCGCCGCACCGCGATGCGTTGCTGCTGGGCGCGGGGCTGGCGCTTGCTGCCGCAGGCAAGGTGGAATCCCTGCGCGGCGGCGTGAACACCGCTGACAAGGCGATCGATGACGGGCGTGCCGCTGCGTTGCTGTTCTCGCTGGAGACGCTCTTCCCGCGTGAGGCGGCCGCCGCCGTTCCGGCGCAAGCAGTGGGGGGAAAGAAGTGAGCGACCTGCTCGCCGAGATGGCCGCGTCCAGTCGCGTCCGTGCCCAGGCGCTCCGCGCGAGCGCGAGCCTCGGTCAATTGCGCGAACGGGCCCTTGCCGCGCCGGCGCCCAAGCCGCTCCGCTCGACCGGATTCTGTCTGATCGCCGAGGTCAAGCGTGCCTCGCCCTCCGAGGGCGCGATCTCCACGGATACTGATGCGTTGGCGTTCGTCGTGGCGCAGGCCGGCAAGTACGCCGCGGGTGGTGCGAGCGCGATCTCCGTTCTTACCGAACCCTCACGCTTCGGGGGCGACATCTCTCACGCGGCGGCAGCCGCCAAGACCGTGGGCGTGCCGGTGATGCGCAAGGACTTCCTTGTTGACCCGGCCCAGGTCTACGAGGCGCGGATCCACGGCTGCTCTGGTGTTCTGCTGATTCTCCGCATGCTCACCGATCAGCAACTCACGAGCATGCTTGTTGCCGCGGCCCAGTGCGGTCTGTTCATCCTCGTTGAGGCGTTCGATGCAACGGACCTCGCCCGCGCGAGCCGCGTCCTGAGCGACCTTCCCGCCGCCATCGCGAGCTTGTCGCGGCCTGGCGAGAAGATCACGCCGCCGCATGTGTTGATGGGGCTCAACACGCGCGACCTCGTGACGCTCAAGGTCAACCCCACCGCGCTCGGCGATCTCTCGTTGCGCTTCCCGCCTGGCTACCCGCGGATCGCCGAGTCCGGCATCGCGACGCCTCTGGACGTAGCCGATGTCGTGCCGCTCGGATACGAGGGTGCGCTCGTCGGCACCGCGCTGATACGCTCGTCCGACCCCGCTCGGCTCATCGCCGACATGCTCGTCGCGGCCAAGGGCTCGCGCAGCCCGGAGCCGCCGATCGTCAAGGAGGGCTTGCCGTGAGCCGCGTCCGCGTGAAGATCTGCGGGCTCACGTCGATCGAGGGGATCGACGCGGCGATCGAGCACGGGGCGGACGCGGTGGGCTTTGTCTTCGCACCGAGCCCGCGCCAACTCACATCCGACCGCGCGGCTTTCCTCGCTCTGCGAGTGCCGCCGTTGGTCGCCCGTGTAGCGGTTTTTCTCCACCCTGCATGGGACCAGATCAACTCTGCGTTGGGTGCCGCCGAATTCGCATATTGCCAGTCCGATGTCGAAGATCAGGCGACATTCGATTCCGCGGGTTTCGGCAACCGTTTCCTTCCGGTTGTTCGCGTCGGTTCGGTCGCGTGTGAGGCGATCCTCTCGCATCACGCATCGCCGCTCGCCGCATGTGTAGTCGAGGGTCCCTCCAGCGGCACAGGGCAGCAGACAGACTGGACAGTGTGCTCCGCGCTGGCGCAACGTGCACGTGTCATCCTCGCCGGCGGTCTCAACGCCGACAACGTCGCTCAAGCAATTCGCACGGTCCGCCCGTACGCTGTGGATGTCTCCAGCGGCGTCGAATCCAGCCCCGGCGTCAAGGACCCGATCAAGATCCGCGATTTCATCCAGGCCGTCCGCGAAGTCGAGAAAGAAACCACGTGAGCAGCACCACGATCGAACTCGCGCCGCAATGGAGCGCCGACACGCCGGAACAGCGTCAGGAGGAACTCCACAAACTCCTCGCCGGTGTCTATCCCGATCGCAACGGGCGCTACGGCCCGTTCGGCGGCCGCTTCGTTCCCGAGACGCTCATCCCGGCAATCACGCGGCTTGAAACCGTCTACCGCGAGTGTGCCAATGACCGCATGTTCCAGCTCGAGCTTCAGCGCCACTGGAAGGAGTGGGTGGGTCGGCCTACGCCCCTCGCCCGCGCCGACCGGCTCTCGGATGCGTGGGGCGCCGACGTCTGGCTCAAGCGCGAGGACCTCGCCCACACCGGCGCTCACAAGATCAACAACGCCCTCGGCCAGGCTTTGCTCGCCAAACGGCTCGGCGTGACGCGCATCATCGCCGAGACGGGCGCCGGCCAGCACGGCGTAGCGACGGCCGCGGCGTGCGCGCGGCTCGGGTTTCCGTGCCGCGTGTACATGGGCGCGGTCGATGTCGAGCGCCAGCAGCCCAATGTTCAGCGAATGAAGCGCTTCGGCGCTGAAGTCATCCCTGTCGAGTCCGGTGACCGCACGCTGCGGGCCGCTATTGACGAGGCGTTACGCGACTGGGTTGCCGACCCAATGGGTACGCACTACCTGCTGGGGTCGGCCGTCGGCCCACACCCGTTTCCGTGGATCGTTCGCACGTTCCAGTCCGTCATCGGCCACGAGGCCCGCCATCAGTACGAGCACGTCACCAAGAGGCACCCCGACGCCGTCTTTGCCTGCGTTGGCGGCGGGTCCAACGCCATCGGTTTCTTCCATGGATTTCTCGACCTGCCATCGGTCGCCATCTGGGGCGTCGAGGCCGGCGGCACCGGCCCGACGCCCGGCCACCACTCCGCCACCATGGCCCACGGCCGCCCCGGAGTCCTTCACGGCTGCTACTCGATGCTCATCCAGGACGACAACGGTCAGGTCGCCGAAACGCACTCGGTCAGCGCGGGTCTCGACTACCCCGGCGTCGGCCCAGAGCACGCTTTCCTCCGGGCGATCGGCCGTGTCAATTATGTGCCGGTGCTCGACGCAGAGGCTCTCGCCGCTGTTCAGGAACTCTGCCGCCTCGAGGGCATCCTCCCCGCACTCGAGCCCGCCCACGCGCTCGCCGCCGCCAAACGGTGGTGCGCCGACAACAAGGGCAAGTCCGTCCTCCTTAATCTCTGCGGTCGTGGCGACAAGGACATGCCCATCCTCGCCGCCAACGGCATCTGATCCGCGCGCCAGCAGATACTCACCATGACCGCACCCATCGGCTCATCCCGCCTCTCCGCCTCCATCCGCGAACGCAAAGCCCGCGACGGTGTGGCCCTCGTTCCCTACATCACCGCCGGATTCCCCACCCGGGCCGCGATGGTCCCCACGCTCCGCGCCATCGCACCCCACGCCGCGGCGATCGAGATCGGTGTGCCCTTCAGCGACCCGATGGCCGATGGTGTCACGATCCAGCGTTCCAGCCGTGTCGCGCTTGAGCATGGTGTCACACTCAATTGGATTCTCGATGAGCTTATCGACCACAACACCGGGTCAACGCGGTTGCCGCCGCTGGTGCTGATGAGTTATCTCAACCCACTACTGTCGGTGGGATTCGCGCGCCTCGCCGAGCGCTGCGCGACCGGCGGCGTCGCCGGGATCATCATCCCCGACCTTCCGCTCGAAGAGGGCGGCCACGTCCGATCCACCCTGAACGCCGCGGGCGTCGGCCTCGTGCAGATGGTCACGCCCGTCACCCCACCCGATCGCGCCCGTGAACTGGCGAACGCCACCGACGGTTTCCTCTACGCCGTGACCATGACCGGCGTCACCGGCGCCAAGGGGCTCGGTGTGGAAGTGGGGGACTATCTGCTCGGGCTCCAAAAACTCGGCGATGCCCCCGTCTGCGCCGGCTTCGGCATCCGCTCCCGCATCAACGTCCAGGCGCTCGCCGGGCTTTGCGACGGAGCGATCGTCGGCTCTGCCCTCGTCGAGGTCATCGAGCGCGGCGAGAACCCCGCGGCGTTCCTCGCCGGCCTGCTCTAACCTGCTGGTAACCTGCTCTCCCGGCCTCCAACCCGCCTCAGAATCCGCAATCGAACCGGCGGCATCGAACGAACGTTGAATTGACCGCCAAGGAGCCGCCATGCGACGCCTCGCCCCGCTGATCCTCGTTGCTTCACTGCTCACTGCCTGCAGCCCCGCCACCGAGCAGAGCACCAAGACCTCGGCCACCAGCGCCGCGCCCGCCGCGGCGACGATGAAGACCAACGTCCAGACAACGACCGCAACCCCCAAGGAGCCCGCCGTGAAGTTCTCGCAAGAGGAACTCCGCAAGCGCCTGACCGCCGAGCAGTACAACGTCACACAGGAGAAGGGCACTGAGCGTGCCTTCACCGGCAAGTACTGGAACACCACCGCCGACGGCACATACACGTGCATCGTCTGCGGCGAAGTCCTCTTCGACTCCTCCAGCAAGTTCGATTCCCACTGCGGCTGGCCGTCGTTCGACAAGCCCAACGACAAGGTGAAGATCGCCGAGCATGTCGACAAGACGCACGGCATGGTCCGCACCGAGGTCACCTGTGCCAAGTGCGGCGCCCATCTCGGTCACGTCTTCGACGACGGTCCGACCGAAACGGGCCTGCGCTACTGCATCAACTCCGCCTCGATCGACCTCAAGGAAAAGAAGTAGCACGCACTTCAAGTCCTCCAGCAATTGATCTCTGATGCGATGTGCATCCGGTTCGAGCGTGATTCACTTGTCAAAGAGCCGGGGTGTCATCGAGGGCGATATGGGCGACGAGCGGGATTGCTCGCGGCTACGGGGAGAGGGCGGCGTGGCGATCGCGGTGGATGACAGCGGTGGGTGAGCGGGCGGCGTGGGAGTTGCGCTCAAGGATCGCGTGCTTTGGCGCCAGCTGCTGCGGCCGGGCTCGATCAACTTGGCGCGTGACGTGCGCGGCAGGGAGCGGGGTTTCTAAAGGATCGGTGGAAGAACCCTCACTGACGAGGCTTTCTCCCATCGAAGGCTCGCCAGAAGCACCCTCGCGGACGGTCGGGCTTCCTGCAATGCTGGATGGCGCGGGGATGGCCAGGCGCGCCAGGGCCATGGCGGCCTTGAGCTTGGTCGGCTCGGGCGCATCGGAATCCAGGACGCGGGCGAGGTGGTTGGCCCCCTTGAGTTTGAGTTCGAGGAGGCGATCGTGGGCGGGGTGCGTGACGGTGGTGGTGCGGCGGTTCATGGCGGAGATGATGCGGCGGCGTGGCGGAATTTCAAGGGTCTTTGCGCGGGAGGGCCGCCAGATTGCGCAACGGTGCGTCCTTTTGCCGGTTCTGGCGGGTCACTTTTTGCGGTTGTTACATGGCGTTCGGGTATAACGCGAAGACATTTCGCGTTTCCCTCGGTTGCCGGCAAAGAACTACTTCAGCTCCACCACCATCACGCTCCGCGCCGGCAACTCTCCGAGCGAGCCGTCCTTCCACGCCGCGGACTTGCCGCTCGCCAAGTCTTTCGCCGTCCCGTTCGCGGGCTTGTGTTTCTCCGGCCATTGCAATTGGTATTTCCCCGTCGCCTCCGCACCCACGTTCGCCACCACCAGCACCCGTTGATCTCCCTCGCGCCGCTCGAATGCGAGCACCCGGTCCGAACCTGTCGGAACCAGCTCGAAATCACCCCGCCGCAGCGCGGGTGTCTCTCGGCGCAGCCGGATCATCCGCCGGTAGAAGCTCAGCAGCGAGCCGGTATCCGCCGACTCCGCCCGCACGTTCCGTTCCGTCGCATCCGCGTTGGGCGTCTGCCATGGCTTGCCGGTTGTGAACCCAACGCCCGCTCCCGGCTCCCACTGCATCGGTGTGCGGATCTTCTCGTCGGGCTTCGGTCCGGACATGCCGATCTCTTCGCCGTAGTAAATGAACGGCACACCCGGCAGCGTCATCAGCAGGCCGGCGGCGAGCCGGGCCTTGCTCGCATCACCCTTGAGCTCCGTCATCACCCGGGCCTGATCGTGGTTGGTCAGGAACGTCGCGAACTGATTGCGCGGAAAGCTCTTCCACGTCCGCTCAAGCGCAGAGCCGAGCTCCTTGGCGTTCCCGGATTTCACCCCCTGCATCAACGCCCCGGCGAGTTGGAACTCGAACGCCGTGTCCATCTGATCGCCCACGTACGTCGAAATCACATCCGTGGACGACCAGACCTCGCCGACCACGAACGCCTCGGGCTTGCGCTGCTTGTAGTTGGTGTAGAACTCGCGCAGCCACGCGTGCGTCTGCGGCGTGTTGTCCTGGTGCTCACCGTCCTCGATCAGATGCCGGATCGCGTCGAGACGGAAGCCGTCCACGCCCATGCCGTCCAGCCAGTAGCGCACGACGCCATGCATCTCGGTCGTCACCGCCGGGTTGGCGAAGTTCAGATCGGGCATGTTCCGCCCGAAGCAGCCGTAGTACCACGGCCCGATCCCCGCGCTTGCATCGCCGCCGCCGCGGCCCTTCGCCGGGCTGAGCGGGTGCCACACCGTCTGGTTCCACGGCCCTTTCCAGTCCGGGCGTTTCTCATTCCAGATGAACCAGTCGTGCTTCGGGTCGGTCTTGTCCTTGGCGGCTTGGAACCACGGGTGCTTGTCCGAGCAGTGGTTGAGCACGAGGTCGATCACCACCCTGATCCCGCGCTTGTGGCACTCGGCCATCAGTTCCTTGAAATCCTCCGCCGTCCCATACTTGTCGTTCACCGCCAGGTAGTCGGTCGTGTCGTACCCGTGGTAGCTCGGTGATTGCGTCACGGGCATGAGCCAGAGCGCCGTGACACCCAGGTCTGTGTCGGTCTTTGAGTCGCCGTCGTTGAGGTAATCCAGCCGCTCGATCAGGCCGCGGATGTCGCCGATGCCGTCACCCGCCAGCGGTCCCCTGGTCGAGTCCGCGAAGGAGCGAACGAAGACTTCGTAGAAGACGGCGTCGTTCCACCATCCCTCGCGCGCCGGGCCGGTGTACTTCTCCGCTGCCGGAGTCGGTTTGGCCGCGGCCGGCGCAGGGTTCGTCGTCGCCTGGCCAAATGCGACCGTCACGCACGCGGCCATCACGCACGCGCCAAGCACCGCACGCATCCACTTTGTTCGCATGCCCGATTGTTCGCAAGCCGCCGGGGTTACGTTCCGGTCGTGGCCGGGCCCGCCACCAGCGCCGCGTCGATAGCCGCCAGCAGGTCCGCCGGGAAGAACGGCTTGGGCAGAAAACGCACCGTCGCGTCGGCCATCGGGCCCTTGAGCACCTCGGCCTCGGTGTATCCACTGATGAGCACCGCCGCGGCCCGCGGGCTTGAGCCGCGAACACGCCGGATCACCTCGCCCCCCTGCGCATCGGGAAGGCCCGAATCGGTCACGATCAGCCGGATGTCACCAGGGTTCTCCTGGGCGATCCGCAGCCCCGCTGCAGCCGTGGCCGCACCCAGCGGTTCGAAGCCCGCTTCGCGCAGCATCGTTACCAGCACGCTTCGTACCAGTTCTTCGTCTTCGACGACCAGCGCCAGCCCGCCGTAGTGATGTTCGCCGCCGATTGGCTTGCGTTCGACGATCTGGCGCGGCGCCTCGCCGACCACCGGGAGCACGACGCGGAAGAGGGTCCCGTGTCCGGAGGCGCTCTCGACCGTCACCACGCCGCCGGCCTGCTGCACGATGGTCTGCACGGTTGCCAGCCC
This sequence comes from Phycisphaerales bacterium, assembly GCA_050730675.1. Taxonomy (GTDB): domain Bacteria; phylum Planctomycetota; class Phycisphaerae; order Phycisphaerales; family UBA1924; genus JBOHNM01. The sequence continues at coordinate 24,378 of JBOHNM010000029.1, forward strand.
CAGTCCCGTTCCAGCGCCCGAGCCCTTGGTGGTGAACAACGGCTCGAAGCACCGCGCCCGCGTTGCCTCGTCCATTCCGGTTCCCGTGTCGGCAACGCTCAGTTCTGTCACGTGGCCGGCCGGTTCGCCCTTGTCGGGCTGGCCGTCGCGCGAGCGCACGTCGATCGAGACGGTCCCGCCCTCGGGCATCGCGTCCCGGGCGTTGATCACCAGGTTGACGACTACCTGCTCGAGTTGCCCCGGATCGATCCTGACGGGCATTGTTCCCGGCTCGCGAGCAATTCGCAGTTCGACCCGGTCCTCCACCAGCCGGTCCAGCATCGGCCGCACCCGCACCGCCAGCGCCCCGACATCCACCGAGCGCGGTTCGACCACTTGCCTGCGAGAAAACGCCAAGAGCTGGCGCGTCAGCGTTGCGCCGTGCTCAACCGCTTGCTGCAGTTGCTCCAGATGCTTGCGAGCCCGGTGCTCCGGCGGCACCAGCATCTCGACCATGCCGGCGGCACCCATGATCGCCGTAAGCGTGTTGTTGAAGTCGTGGGCCATCCCGCCGGCGAGACGTCCGATCGCCTCGAGGCGCTGCGCATCGGCCAGCCGCACCTGCAGTCGCCGGTTCTCGCGGCGTTCGTCGAACTCACGCACCGCGCGCACGATGGCCCCACCCAGCCTCTTGAGTGATTCTTTCACTACGAAGTCCGCGGCGCCGCTGCGCATGACTTCAACGGCGACTTCCTCGCCGAGGGATCCTGTGACCATGATGAACGGGATGTCCGCCCCGCTCTCGCGGTAGACCCACAGCGCCGCCATTCCATCAAAGCCGCGCAGCGTGTAGTCCGACAGGATCACGTCGTAGCCGCCGGTGGCGAGTTCCGCCCGCAGCGAGGCCTCGTCTTCCACCCGCGTGCTCTCGCCGAGCAGCCCCTCGGCGCGCAGAGCCTGCACCACCAGCTCGTAGTCGAGCGGGACGTCTTCCACGCACAGAACCCGCAGCGGGCGGTTCATGGCCCCGCACCTCCCCCGCCGCCCGTTGCGGGCATCGGCTCGTTCAACAGCGCCCAGAACATGCCAAGCTCGCCCACCGCACCCATGAACTGCGTGAACTCCACCGGCTTGACCACATACGCGTTGGCTCCAAGCCGGTAGCTCTCGATCAGGTCGCGCTCCTCGCGCGAGCTCGTCAGCATCACGATCGGCACGTGCTTCAAGGCCGGATCGTTCTTCACCGCGCGCAGCACCTCCAGCCCGTCCACCCGCGGCATCTTCAAGTCCAGGAGCACCACCGCCGGGTCACCCCCGGCCCGCCCGGCAAACCCGCCGCGCTTGTAGAGATAGTCCAGCGCCTCGGCGCCGTCGGGCACCACCTGCACCGTGTTCGCCAGGCGCTGAGCGGCCAATCCGGCGAGTGTCAGTTCCACATCATTGGGGTTGTCTTCCGCGAGCAGGATGGTCCGAAGTGGCTTCATGCCGCCGCCTCCTTGCCCGGGAGCGAGAAGTAGAACGTCGCTCCGCGTCCGAGCTCACTCTCCGCCCAAGTCCGCCCGCCGTGACGCCCGACGATCCGCCGCACCGTCGCCAAGCCGATCCCCGTTCCCGGGAATTCCGACTCGGCGTGCAGCCGCTGGAATACACCAAATAGCCGCGCTGCGTACCGCGGGTCAAATCCCGCCCCGTTGTCGGCGACGAAGAAGACCCAATCGGATCCTTCGCGCCGAGCGCCCACCTGAATATGGGCCCTCTCCAGTCTACCCGAGTATTTGATGGCGTTGTCAATCAAGTTGATCCAAACTTGTCGCAGCAGGGCCGGATCACCTTCAACAGCGGGCAGTGGCGGTCGGTTCCAGTCGATGCGGGTGGCTTGTGATGCCGGCGCCAGCGTGGTCAACGCCTCATCTACAAGCGCGTTCATATCCACTGGCATGCGATTCGGCTCAGCTCTCGCAACCCGAGCAAACCCCAAAAGGTCGTCGATCAGACGCCCCATCCGGTTGGCTGACTCCGCGATCACCCCCATATACCGCTTGGAAGTTTCGTTCATGGCCATGCCGCCCTGTTGATCCAGCAGGCGGACGAATCCATTGATGTGGCGCAATGGTGCGCGGAGGTCGTGCGAAACGGAGTAGGTGAATGCCTCAAGCTCTGCGTTGGTCGCTTCGAGTTGCTTGGTCCGTTCCTTCACGCGCTCTTCCAACTTCGCGTTGGCCGCCTCAAGCGCCTCGGTCGCCCGCACCAGCGCCGTCACGTCGGTCATCGTGGCGCGGATCAGCCGCTCCCCCGCCGACTCGTGCCGCACCAGCACCGACTGAACGACGAACTCCTCCCCGTTGGGGCGTTGCATCCGCACCTGGTACTCCACACGTTCTCCTGCGGCGGCCCGCGTCATCAACTCCGTCAACGGCGCCACGTCCGCCTGTCCCTCGCGCCGCACCATCCCGCTTACGGCAGCGGCGCTCTGGCCGACCATCGCCTGGCGCGTCCGCCCCGAAATGCGGCAGCACGCCTCGTTCACCTCGAGGATGCGACCCGAGTCGAGCGAGATCACCAGCACCGCCTCGGGCGCATCCTCGAACAGCGCCCGGTACCGCGCCTCGCTCAGGCGCAGCTCGGCCCCCGTCCGGTCAACCTGCTCGCGCAGCCGCTCGCGCTCGGCGAGCTTGCCCGACATCCGCTCGAGCGCCGCCCGCACATCAACCCATTCTTGTGCTGGCGCCGGGTAGTTCGTCTCCACGCCGAACTCGCCGCGCTCCACCCGCTCGGCCAGGGTGCGCGTTGCCCGCACCGGCTTGACCAGCATGCGGGCGAACACAATCCCCACAACCAGCGCACCGGCAACGGCCGCCAGTCCCAGCAGCACGGCGGTGTTGACCGCCCGGTTGGCGCCGAGCAGGAACGCCCGCTCGGGCACCAGCGCTACGAGCTTCATGCTCAGGCCCGGTCCCAGCCGCACGGTGCCGATCTGCACGCGCCCCGGCTCCGATGTGCCCGGCATGTTCGATGTGCGATGCTGACGGCCCCGCGCTCCCTCGGCCGAGACTTCGTCCATGATCCGGGCCAACTCTGGGGAGGCCTGGTGCAGCGTGAGCGGAATCGCCCCGTTGCTCTGCGCGAGCGGCCCGGTTCCGGCTACGACACCGCCCTGCGCATCCACCAGGTAGAGCACACTGTCGGGCGTTGGCAGCAAGGCCCGGAGCTTGGCGCTCATGGCGCTGGTCATGACATTGACTCCGAGCACGCCGACCAGCCGCCCGTCATGGTCGCTCAATCCTCGGGTCAAGCCGATGACCGGGCCGTCGCCCAAACCGGGGCGTTCGGCCGCCGGCCAGCGCGCCCACACCGGTTCCGCGCTCTTTGCCCCCGCCTGATACCACGCCGTCGCGCGGAGTGCCGTCCCTTCGCGCTGTGACACGACGACCACGTCCTCGCCCCGTCGCTCTGCCCACGCCGCACCCCCTTCAGCACTCACGAAGACGATCGCTTCGATCACCCGGCGTGCCGCCACGTCCAGCCGAAGATCGGATTCCCAAGCGGGTCCGACCTGCCCCGGCAAACGTCCTGTACGGACCGCCTCCAGGTACCGCTGGCTCACCCGTGTCGCGCCGGCCGAGTAGTCACCCAGGTCCAGTTCCGCCTGGCGCGCCACTCCGGCGAGGTACTGCTCGCTCAGCTCCTCCGAGACGTCCCGCCCCGACCGGTACACCAGCCACACCAGGGCCGCCGCGGCCAGCACCACCGGCAGACCCACAGCCGCGACCGTCAGCACCACGATGGAAGGACGACGCTCCACGCCCCAAGCCTCCCGGCCCGTGCCCGAACGTGACCAGCGTCATCCTAACCGAGGGCTGTCCTCAGAGTCCCCTGTCAAAAACGAAAAACGGCCCTCGCGGGCCGCTTTTCTTCCACTGAAAGTGGAGGCAAGGGGACTCGAAGCCACCCTGCCTCTGCGCAGGCTCAAGCCGGCGAGAAACCTTAATTTCATGGGCCGATTCGGTCAAAACGGCGGCGAAGCAAGGGTACTAGCTGGGGGTGGGTGGCAGTAAGGCAGTTTCGAAGGGGTGGTCAGAAAGGACCAAATCGCAGACGCCTTGATCCTTCTCGACGGACGCCCTCATTCGTCATGGTAAACGCGATGGAGGTCAAAAGAAATCTTGGTATTCGGTCAACTCGCCAACGTTCACATCTATTTGGGAGATCTTCTGGATTCCGGGTGGTTCGGAGCGGACAAGACTTGGTTGCCGCTGCATGACTTGCACCAAGCCGACAAGCACGCGACTCGGAACCCTCGGACCAACCTGTTGCAGTCGCGCATCTATACGCACCTGCACTGTGCCATCCAAGGGAGGTACTGGAGTTTGCAGGCAATAGGCGCGATCTGTTCGACAGTCACTCCAAACTCGACCGGCAGACAATTCCATCAGTTGTTGCCCGTCTGCTTGATACCCCAAATGTTCGATGCGAAGAGACTGTTCCGATGGCGCACCTCCGTCAAATTCTTGAACGATGACAACGGCCATCGCGGCCTTCCCTTCCAGTGTAAGGGAGGCGCTCCCGCTCCATACATCTCCCATGCGCACGAGAGGGGTGAGCGAAAGCGTTCGGCTCGAATCCCCTGCGCATATCTCCTTCCCTTCATCGCTTGCGCTAGAGACGACCACTGACTTTCCATCAGAAGTCAGCACTCGAACCGAGTTCTCGGTACTACAGCCGGCAACCGCCAGCGCCAAGGTCAATGGGACCGCGAGTGTTGTTAGTTTCATGTCAATTTCCTTGAGTACAACGTGAATATGCAAACGCTTCTCGCCTCCAAAAGTCACGGTTCTGGAGATCGCGTGGGCTGGCTGGGTGGCGCTGTTGAGGGCTTTGGACAATCACGCCATTCGGGAGATCGACCCATTGAACTGTTGCATTCTTTCGTGAATCGCATTCCCTGATCATTGGCGCAGGTGAAACTCGGGCAGTTCGAATAGAGACGTCGTTCGCCTGG
>JBOHNM010000030.1:0-29344 GCA_050730675.1 Phycisphaerales bacterium
CGACAAGGAAGCCTGGCTGCGAAAATACATGTACCGCGAGCCCTACAAGCCCTACATCCACCGCAACTACCTCCTCACCCTCCTCATGGCCCTCTCGATCCTGTTCAACTCTTCGCCCACATTCGCGGCGTTCCTATTCCCCCAGCCGCACGCCCTCCACACCCTCGAACGTGATCCTCACCGGCTTGATCATCCCCCGCTCATCGAACTCCATGCGGTCGATGCACACCACGCGGTGGTTGCCGTCGGTCTCCCCCAGCGGGCGTCGGTGGTACACGATGTACCACTCGTCCTTGCCCGGCAGGCGGATAATGCCGTGGTGACCCGCTCCTGTGGCTACGGCCGGGTCCTGCTGCAGGATCTTGCCCACACGCTCGAACGGGCCCAGCGGCGAATCCGCGACGGCATAAGCGACGCTGTAATCCGGCCCCGTCCAGCCCCCCTCCGACCACATGAAGTACCACCTCCCGCCGCGCTCGAACATCAGCGGCCCCTCGACATACCCCTCGGGCGTGATCTCCTTGAACATCACCCCGTCGGGGAACGGCTCGATCGCGCGGAAGTCGTCACGTAGCCGCGCGATGTTGCAGTGCTTCCACCCGCCATACACGATGTACCACTGCCCGGTGTTGTCCTTGAAGACAAACTGGTCGATCGGCTGCGCGCCGTTGTGGAACTTGTCGATGAGCGGCTTGCCGAGATCGTCCGCAAACGGCCCCTGCGGTCGATCCGCCACCGCCACGCCGATCCCGCCGACCTGTGTGTCCCTCTGGATGTCGTTGGCGGCAAAGAACAGATAGAACTTCTTGTCCTTCTCGACCACCGCCGGAGCCCACATCGCCCGCCGCGCCCACGAGACGTCCTTGGCCTGCAGCACACGAGCGTGCCAAGTCCAGCGCACCAGGTCCGGTGAGGAGAAGGCATCGATGAAGAGCTGCTTGTTGTACGGCGCGGAGTAGGTCGGGTAGATCCAGAACGTCTCGCCGAAGACCGCCCCCTCCGGATCGGCGTACCAGCCCGGGAGGATGGGGTTGCCGGAGAAAGCCGCGGGTTCCGGAGCAGATTGCGGCCCTGCGCACCCCGCGATGGCGCCAGTGAGAAACGCGGCACAACCAGCGATCGCAGCAAGCACCGAGCGGAAAGGAGAATGACGAGCGTGTTGCAGTTGATGAATCATGCTGTTCCTCAGGCCAGCCCGCGGGCGGCGAGCCTCTACACACCCAGTTCCTGGCGGATCCGCTTGGACCGGCGGTGGCTCAGCCACACACGGATCTCACCGATCGGCGGCGTCAGCCCCCAGGTGGTGGTCAGCAGCCTGCCGGTGGGGATGCGGTACACGCCCTCGCGTTCGCCCGGGACGAGCCACCCCGCGGCGATCCATCGCTCCATGACCCGGCGATTGTCCTCCGCCGCGGCAACTTCCCAACCGCGCAGGGGCGGGGCCGTGTACGACGGAGCAAACTTCTGCAGCATCGCCCGCTGGATCCTGTACAACTCCGCCACGTCGTGCAGACCGGGGAACTGGAGTGCATGCGTACCGGGCAGCGTCGGAAACAGCCCCGGGGTTGGACTGTTCGACACGCCGACGTCATCGCCCGACGGCAGCCGCTCGCCAAATTGCAGCGTCGGCGGCAGGCGCAACGGGCCCTGGTCCACCAGCACGAGCATCATGCTGGCGGAGTGGCGCCGCGCGGTGTGCGCGAAGGGCTCCAGCAGCATGCGGCCGCTCGGACCATCGGGCCGCGTCCACGAGAGATCGGTGACGAGGAACAGGCCGCCGGAGCGGAAGCCTTCCGCCTCCAGCGCGGCACGGTACTCCGCGATCCGACCCGCGTGCTCCGGCGACACACTTGCGGGCAACTGCTCGATGGGCAGAAACCGGCCGTTGATGGCCATGCGCGTGCCGCGGGTGACCAGCGGGCCGACGACCATCAGCAGCGGGAGCATCGTGACCTTGCGCACGCCGGGGACCATGAGGCTTCCGAGCCAGGCGAGCAGAGCGATGCCGGCCGCGAATCGCCAGGGGTCTTGCGACCCGTTGCCGGAAGCCCCGAACACCCATCGCGAGCCGAGGTATCCGAGCCCGAGCAACGCGCCGGCAAAGACGAGGATCAGCACGATGGACGATGGCTGCGCGGGCTGTGTATTGACGTGCGGCGACTGGGCAGCATTAACCGGCGCGGTCGGCGGGTGGGTGGGAGGAGTGGAAGAGGTGGCGGTCACGGCGGGGTCCTCACCTGCGCGTCAGGGGAGCGGCACGATGCGGATGTCGCGGAACTGGATCTCGGCGCCCTCGCTCTGGAGGCAGATGTACCCCGGGACTTCCTCGACATCGGTGGCGCGGTTGAGTTCCTCGCCGTTGACCTTCAGAATGACGTCGCCCTTGTTGACGATGATCTCGTACTCGTTCCACTCGCCGACGGGGCGCTCGGCGCCGTGGGTCTTCTTGGTGTTGCGGCCGTTGGTGCGGGCGGCGTCGGTCTTCATCTTGACGTTGTCGATGTTCCAGAAGTCGCCGGCGCTGCCGCTCTGGAGCTGGGCTTCCACACTCTTAGGCCAGACCTTCTCGTCGCCGACCATGCGGAGCAGAACGCCGCTGTTGCCGGCCCTCTTGGTGACAGGGTTGAAACGCCACTGGAGCTTGAGCACGAAGTTGGTGTACTTGTCGGTGGTGCGGATGTACCCGACCGGGTTGCCCTTGCAGATGAGGATGCCGTCCTTTACTTCCCACACTTGCGCGGGGTCCTGCTGCTTGGCGATCAGGTCGGGGACCACGGGCATCCAACCGGTGAGGTCCTTGCCGTTGAACAGGACCTTTTCGCCCGGCATCGGCGCCCCCAGGTCGCGGATCTTGATATCGCTGTACAGGACCTCGTCGCCGTGGTCCTGCAGCGCGATGTGGCCCTTGGGCTGGAGCCCGAAGCCCTCATACTCCTTGAACTTGCTGGCGGCGATCTTGGCGAGCCACTCGGGGGTGGGCTTGCCGGACGCATCGAAGATGACCACATCCACAAGCTTGACGCCGTTGAGCCAGTGCTGCAGGACGCCGTTGCGGAGCCAGATGCGGGCATCGTTCAACTGGCCGGCGGGCCTGAGCACTTTCCCGGGCCCCGGCGGGTACAGGCCGTACAGCGCGCCGGCGGAGTGCGAGTCGGTCGGCTTGGCGCCCCCAGTCGTGTCCGCGAAGACCTGGAACTCCGGGCCCGTCTGCCATGTGGCGTCGTGTTTCTCGGCTACGCGGAAGATGATGCCGCTGTTGGCCTTGGGGGCGAGCTTGAACTGGCAGGCGATCTCGAAGTCGTCGAACTGGTCGGCGGTGATGATGTCGCCGCCCCCGGCCCCCGCGGCATGCGACAGCGTTCCGTTCGCCGCCGTCCATCCCTTGTCGGGGAAGCCGGCCTGCTTGAACCCGCGCCACTGCTTGGCGGCGTCGGGGCCGGAGTACAGCTTCCATCCCGCGGCGGCATCGACGGGCGTGACGGCGGGGGGCGTGGGTTCGGCAAGCGGGCTACACAGAATGATGGACGCGACGGTGGGAATAAAGGCTGCGAGCATGGGGGCGGCTCCTCAATGGACATGCGTGAGCGGTTGAGTCTATCAAGAAACGATCCGATCTGGAATCGGCGCAATGGGCCGGGTCGAGGTCGCGCATTCACGCCGAATCGGCCGTATCATCGACCGCACGCAACCGAACATCGCCATGGCCTCGCCACCCAAGAAAACTCCGACCGATCACCCGCCCTCGCGCGGGAATCCACCGGGCGTGGAGACGATGCTGGAATTGGCGCGGCGCGTCACCGCCGCGACGAGCGCACCGGTGGTGGGGGGGATCGCGGTGCTGCTGCACGGGGGCGGGCGGCACACGCGGGATATCGACATCTACAGCACCGATTTCTGGGTGACGCACGAGCAGCTCGAGGCGGCGGGGATCCGCTGGGATTCCACGGCTCGCGAGCACGTCATCGACGGCGTGGGGGTTCACATGGTTGGCGACGATTCGCTGGGTGGGCCGCCGAAGCACGTGAGCACGATCAAGCGTGTGAAGGTCATCAGTCTTGCCGATCTGGTGCGGGCCAAGCTCACGGTGGGGCTGACGGAAGTTCGTCGCAGCAAGGACATCACGCACGTGATCGACTTGATCGAGCAGGTGCCGCTCGACAAGTCCTTTGCCGCCAAGCTGCCAACGAAGCTGCGGGGCCCGTTCAAGAAGTTGGTCGAGCAGGTGCGCGGGCCGCGGCGAACGACCATCCCGACGCTGCGGCTGTGGGGGTTGGCGTAGGACGAACCACAGATTCAGCTGCGGCCGAAGCGTTTTTCCAGTTCGCGGATGCTCATGCGGATGCTGGTGGGGCGACCGTGGGGGCAGTTGCTGGAGCGTTCGACCTGCTCGCGGAGGCGAAGGAGGTCGGCGAGTTCGTCGGGCGCGAGCTGGTCGCCGGCCTTGATGGCGGCTTTGCAGGACATCATGTCGAGGACCTCGGCCAGGGCCTGCTCGGCGCCGGGGGCGAAGCCCTCGGTAGCGGCGCGGTCGAGGAGTTCGGACATGAAGGGGGCGACCTCGACGCCGCGGTCGAAGAGGAAGGAGGGGAAGCTGTGGACGGCGAGGGCGTCGGGGCCGATCGGCGCGGCCTCGATGCCGATACGGGCGAGCAGCGGCTGCAGGTCGGGAAGGAGTTCCATCGCGCGGCTGGCGCAGGGGACGATGGCGGGCGTGAGGAGACGCTGGGATTCGAGCGAGCCGCCGCCGTCTCCACCCGTCACGCGGGCGAGGAGCTTCTCGAACATCACGCGCTCGTGGAGGGCGTGCTGGTCGATGATGACCAGGCCCTGCTCGTCCTGGGTCACGAGGAAGCTGTTGTGGACCTGGAGGCTTGCGAGCGGCGCGGGCTTCTGCACAAGAATGGGTTCGGTGGATTCGAGGCCCGGCCGGGGCGGGGATTCGGTGTTGGCCGCGCAGGTGATGAGTGCCTCCCGCGCCAAGTCAAAGTCGAGGCGGGTGTTCGCGAGGCCGGGGGCCTGGGTGCGGAAGTAGTCGACGAAGGCCTTGGGTTCGGTTGTGCCGGGGCCGATGACGGCGCGGGGGTCGGAGCCGCGGTAGCCGCCGGAGCCGTTCTGCTCCGCGGCGGGGGTGAGGTCGGCGCGGCGGAGGGCTTCGCGGATGGAACGCAGAACGGTGCCGTGGACGAGGGACGAATCGCGGAAGCGGACCTCGCTCTTGGCGGGGTGGACGTTGACATCGACCAGCGCCGGATCGAGGTCGATCATGATGGCCGCGGTCGGGTAGCGGCCGGGCTCGATGAGGCCGCGGTAGGCTTCCTTCACCGCGTGCTGGATGGTGCGGTCGCGGACGGGACGGCCGTTCACAAAGATGTGCTGGGCTCCGGCGGTGCCGCGGGCGATCCCCGGCAGGCCCGCCAAACCCCACAAGGTGACGCCGCGGCCGGAGCCGAGTGCGCCGTCGAGTGGGTCGGCCGTGACCTCGATGAGCTGGGTGGTCAGTTCGCGGCCGAGCACATCGAGCATGCGGTCGCGGGCGTTTTGGTCAGGATTGAGATTCAGGGCGTTGCGGCCGTCGATGATGGCGGTGAAGCCGACGCCGGGGTGGCTCATCGCCAGGTCGCGGACGATGTCCATGCAGCGGCCCTGCTCGGTGGCGGGCGTGCGGAGGAACTTGCGGCGGGCGGGGGTGTTGAAGAAGAGGTTGCGGACGGTGACGCTGGTGCCGACGGGGCCAGAGGCGGGCTTCACGGGCGCGACCTTGTCGCCCTCGGCGTCGAGTTGGGCCGCGGCGTGGTCGGCCGCGGTGCGCGAGCGGATGGAAACGCGCGCGACGGAGGTGATCGAGGCGAGGGCCTCGCCGCGGAAGCCGAGGGTGGCGATGTGGTCGAGCTCCTCGGGCTCGCGGAGCTTGCTGGTGGCGTGGGCCTCGATCGCGAGAGCGAGTTCGTCAGCGGGAATGCCGCCGCCATCATCGGTGATGCGGATGAGTTCGATCCCGCCCTGCTCGAGCTCGACGGTGATGCGTGTGGCGCCGGCATCGAGGGCGTTGTCGATGAGTTCCTTGACGACCGAGGCGGGGCGCTCGACGACTTCACCGGCGGCGATCTGGCTGGCGAGGAGCGCCGAGAGCTTGCGGATCTGGTTGCGCGGGGATGGTGCGACGGCTCCGCCGTTCATGGTGGGGGAGGGTACACTCGATGATGCTCGGTGCAAACGACAGGGCAAGCTTCATTCGTGCGGTAAGGGGCGGCGATACTGCAGCCGCCCGGTCGTTGGCTGCCAACACGCCTTCCCTGGTCGGAGCTACTGATCCCGATTGCTTCGGAGCCACGCCACTCATCCATGCCGTCGGGACCGGCGATCGGGCGATGGTGGATCTGCTGCTGGAGTTGGGGGCGGAGATTGACCAGCGGAGCGACTGGTGGGCGGGGAGCTTTGGGGTTCTGGACAACGCCGACGACGAGATGTCCGCGTATCTGCTGACGCGCGGGGCGGCGCTGACGCCGCACGCCGCGGCGCGACTGGGGATGATCGACCGGCTGCGGGCGATGCTCGACCGTGACGCGTCGGTGGTCCACGCGCGGGGCGGGGATGGGCAGATGCCGCTGCACTTTGCGCGGACGGTCGAGATCGCCGAGTTGCTGCTGTCGCGTGGGGCCGATATCGATGCCCGCGACATTGATCACGCGAGCACGGCGGCCCAGTGGCTTTGCGGGTCGCGGCCGGAGGTGGCGGCGTACCTGGTGTCGCGCGGGGCCACGGCCGACCCGTTTCTCGCGGCGAGGACCGGCGATGTGGCGCTTCTCGAGAAACTGGTGGCGGCCGAGCCCGACGGGGTCAAGGTGCGGATTAAGCGCGAGCGGTTTGTGGCTGCGCCGCCTGCCGCTGGGCACATTTATCTGTACACGATCGGCGAGGGATGCGGGCTTGTGCATGCGGCGGCCGAGTCCGACCGGGGCGGGGTGATCCGGTGGCTGGCGGCGTACGGTGCCGACATGAACGTGCGGGCGGGGTACGACGACGCGACGCCGCTGCATGTGGCCGCGTGGAACGACAAGCCGGAGGCGACCGCGGCGCTGGTGGACTGCGGCGCGGAGATCAACGCGAAGTCGGGGCAGCTACACAACAATGAGCCGATCGGTTGGGCGATCGTCGGTGGCTCGCCGAAGGTCTTCGGCGTGCTGCTGGAACGCGGGGCGACGGTCCGCCCGAACCACATTGAGGATGCACGCAAGGGCGCCGAGGGGGCGTTCCGGGAGTTCAACCCGAAGCGGCCACTGGACGCGTGGCGGCGGATCGCGGAGGTGTTGGCGCGCGAAAAGAGCCCACGCGCCTAGAGGCTTCGGTAGTAGTACGTCGTGCCGCAGAACCCGCCCTGCGGGAACAGCGCGTAGCCGGGGATGTCGCCGACTTTGGTCCAGCCGAGGCGCTGGTAGAGGCGGGCGGCGTCGCCGTTGGTCACGGCGTCGAGGACGAGGAGGGTTTTGCCGCAGTCGCGCGCGGCAGACTCGGCGGCGCGCATGAGGGCGGCGCCGAGGCCCTGGCGGCGGGCGCGGCTGTGGACGAGCATCTTGGCGAGGTCGGCGCGGTGGGGCTGGTTCTCGGGCTGGTCGAGGATCAATTGGACGGTGCCGCAGATGCCGTGCGGGTCCTCGGCGATGAGCAGGGCACGACGGCCGGCGGCGACATCCTCGGCGACGCGACGCCAGAAGGCGAGGGCGCGGTCGCGCGTGAGGGGAAGCATGAAGCTCACCGATGCGCCGCCCTCGACGCAGTCGATGAGGACGTCGACGAGCTGGTCGAGCTGGGTGGCGTCAACTGTGTGGAGGCGGCGGATGGTGGGGGTGTGATTCGGAGGCATGGGAGAACTACGCGGTCGCACACTGCCGGCAACTCACCGGATTCTGCGCGGGCACATCGTAGTTGCGACGCCGGTTGCAAGTCCGTGGGCCGTCGGCGCAATCCCTTCGCATGCCGACACTGGACCAACCAACTGTCGACACTAGCTTTCGTGCGGGGGTGTGACGTTCACCAGTTGCGGCCGGCGCGAGGCGGGGCGGCTGATGCGCTGGTGGCGCGTGGGGTGCTTGTCGTCCTGGTTCATGGGGCCCAGGTGGGCGGTGCGGCCGGTCTCGATCGACCACTGCAGGGCGCGGATGATGCGGACGTCGGCGGCGCCTTCATCGCCGGAGGGCTCGGGCTCGCGGCCGGTGAGCACGCAGTCGGAGAAGTAGAGGAGTTGGGCGCTGAATTGATCCTTCTTGGAGTACTCGGTCTCTTTCGTCACGCCGTCGATCGTTTCGCAGTAGGTAAGTCCTTCGGCGTACTCGAAGGCGGGGTCGAGGCCGACGCAGCCGCGGGTGCCGATCAGTTGATAGGAAGCGGCATCGGCCGCGCCGAAGCTGCAGACGAAGTTTGCGATGCGGCCATCACCGTAGCTGAGGATGGCGGCGACGGATTCGGGGACTTGCTTGAAGCGCGGATCGCCGCTGCTCACGGCGCGGGCGAAGACCTCGCGGGGTTCGGCACGGAAGAGGGAGCGTGCGGCGTTGATGCAGTAGATGCCCAGGTCGTGGAGCGGGCCGCCGCCCATGTCGGATTTGAGGCGGATGTTGTCGGGGTCGGTGACCTGCATGGTGAAGACGGAGTTGAAGATGCGGAGTTCCCCGATCTTGCCGGAGGCACAGAGTTCGGCGGCGCGGAGGTTGGCCGCGTCGAAGTGCAGGCGGTAGGCGGTCATCAGGCGGACGTTGGCGGTGCGGCAGGCGCTGACGATCGCCTGGCAGCCGCCGTCGGTTACGGCGAGGGGCTTTTCGCACAGGACGTGGATGCCGGCGCGGGCCGCGGCGACGGCGAACCTGGCGTGTGTGGAGTTCGGAGTGGCGATGTAGACAGCGTCGATCTTGCCGCCGCGGAGGCAATCCTCGTACTGGTCGTAGGAATAGAGGTGCTGGACGTTGTACTTGTTGCCGAGGGTCTTGAGCTTCTTGGGATCATCCGAGACCAGGGCGGCCAGGACCGAGTTCTTGGAAGCGTGGGCGAAGGCGGGGAGCATGGCGTTCTGGGCGATGTGGCCGAGACCGACGACGGCGTAGCGGACCATTGCTTTGGGTGCGGTAGCCTTGGGCTTTCCGTTGGCCGAAGGTGCGTTTGCCTCCGCCTTCCTCTTCGTAAGGGAGGCAGTGGCGCGAGCGTGGCCGTTCTTGGAGGCGGCATCGGATTTGGGCATGGGTGTGTCCTTTGGGAACATACGGAATGAAACGAAGCCCCGCGGTTTCCCGCGGAGTTTCGCTGATGCAAGAGAGTCAGTACATTCCCTGGGATGAGCGACGCTGCGCGCCGCGGTTGTTGTAGATGTCTTCCTCGGAACGCCAACCGGCGCCTCCTTCGTAGCGGTCGTTCATGCGACCGCTGCCGAAGTCCTGGTCCTCCTCGTGGCGTTCGCGGTAACCGTCGTAGTCGCGGTCCTGCGGCTGGTAGTTGTCGGTGAAGCCACGGTCCTCATAGTCGTTGTGGTGGTCATTGACGTCGGAGTAGCGGCTGGACTGGCCGCGCTGTGCCGAGCGGTTGCGCTCGTCGTAGTCCCGGTCGTCATAGCCATCGGCGCGGTGCTGGCTGCCGCGGGCGCGGATGTAGCGGCCTTGATCCTGGTCCTGACGATCGTCCCAATGGTCGTTGTGAGAGCTGCGATCGTTGTAGGAATCGGAGCGGTAGTACTCGTCGTCCGAGCGGGTGAAGCGGCCCTGGTCGTCACGGTCGGACCACTCGTCGTGACGCGAGCCACGGTCGTAGTCTTCGTCCCGGGCGCGGGACGGGCCGCGGGAACGCGAGCCCTGATAGTTCTGATCTCCGCGGTCGTAGTCGTAGTCGGAGCGGTGGCCGCGCTGGGAACTGGTGAAGTGGCCCTGCTGGTCGCGCTGGCGGTCGCCTTCGTACTGGTCGCGGGTGGAGTAGCCGCGGCTGCCGGAGTAGTTGCCCGAGCGCGAGCCACCGGATTCGAAGCGGCCGTGTTCGTCACGGTCGGGGGCGTTGCTGCGGTAGCCGCCGCCATTGTCGGAGTAGGCGTTGCGTGAGCCCGAGTTGCGGTTATTAGTGGAGTGGGAACTCTGACCGCCGGAGCTGGAGCGGGTGAAATGGCCCTGCTCGTCGCGATCGTGTGAGCCGCCGCCCCCGTTGCCGGAGCGGTAGCCGGTGGTAGATTGCGAACGGCTGCCGGCGCTGGAACCGCGCGAGCTGCCCGAGCGGCCGCTGTCGTGCGAGCCGGAATGGCTGGAACCACGCTGGCCCTGGGCGGAGCTTGAGCGCGGGGCGCTGGTGCGGCGGGCGCCGCTGGTTGACCTGTTGCCGGTGCGGCTCTTCTTGTTGTCGTTCCTGTTAATTGCAAGTCTCCTGTCAAGTCTGGATGACGGCGAGCGGGTGCGCGGGCCCACTGCGCCGTCGTCACTGCGGCGGGCCCGGCGTCGCGCACTGTGGCGCGACGGGTTGATGCGTTGGCCGACGTGGCGTGAGCCGCATCGGCACGCTCACATCTTGCCCAGTTCCAATGAGTGGCTGCTGACAGTGATATGACGAAGCGCTCATGATGAACAAATCGAGGCGTTGCGCGGCGCAGGGAGTTGATGTTGGTCCCTGCGACCCGTTGAAGTCTTCATGAAGGGCGTGCGTACGACGACGGTGGACGGGCGGGGTACCGTTGCGGCATGACCATCTTCACCAAGATCATCCGGGGGGAGATTCCCTGTCACAAGGTCTATCAGGACGAGCACGTGATCGCGTTCCTGGATATCTCGCCGTTGAGTCCGGGGCACACGCTCGTGGTGCCGACGGAGGAGGTGGCGACGCTGGGGGAGTTGTCGGATGAGGCTGCGGCGGCGGTGGGGCGGGTGTTGCCGCGGATCTGCCGGGCGGTGTGCGCGGCGGTGGGGGCGAGCGATTACAACGTGCTGCAGAACAACGGGCGGTCGGCGCACCAAGTGGTGCCGCACGTGCACTTCCACATCATCCCGGTGGTCGGCGGTGAACAGCTGGGGATCGGGTGGAAGGCGGGGAAGCTGGAAGGCGCGACGGGGGCTGAACTGGCGAAGAGGATTGCCGCGGGGATTCAGAAGTGATGAGTGGTGAGCCGGAGACCGGCTTGTGATTAGCAAACGAACAAGAGTGATTGGAGTGCTGCTCACGACAGCGGTCTTCGCTTGCGGCGCGTACCTGTGGCTTCGCAACTCATTCCGTAACGTGGCCGAAGTCGTCGTCCTTGATGACCATGGAATCTGCATTCAATGTGAAGAGGTGGCGCTCGAAACCACGAACAACGGCTCGCTGATCGGATCGCCGGCTGTCGTCTTGACACGGCCGCGCCGCTCTCTCTCATACGACACCGCCAAGTACCTCATCGCCATCGATTCACCCGAAGTGGATGTCGTCATCCGCGATCGATTGCCAACCATTGGCGAACGCGACATCAACTTGGAAGAATCGGCCTGGTTTGCGGTTCCTTTCAAGGTACGCATCTACAGACACACGCCGGAGGGCGGATGGCAGCGGAAGACTGAATCCGCCGTGGTGCTCGTGTTTCACCACCAAGTCAGCAAATGATGCTTGTTTTGAGCGGCTGAGCCCGCTCATTTGCCCCAATATCCAGAAGGAAACCCGGCTTTCTTTGCGGCCTGCACCTATCCTTACGCCCATGTTTGTCGATCGCGCGCTCATCACGGTTCAGGCGGGCAACGGCGGGGCCGGCCATGTGTCGTTCCGCCGGCTGAAGTACGAGCCCAAGGGCGGACCGGACGGCGGCAACGGCGGCGTCGGGGGCGATGTCATCCTGCAGGCCGATGACGGGTGCAACACGCTGCTGGACTTCCGCGGGCGGCCCGAGTGGACGGCCGAGCTGGGTGAGAAGGGCGGCAAGAAGCAGTGCACCGGCAAGGACGGGCAGCACTGCGTGATCCGCGTGCCGCCGGGGACGCTGGTCTACGACAACGTGACGGGCGATCTGATCGTGGACATGCAGCCGCAGCAGAGCTTTGTCATTGCCAAGGGTGGCATCGGCGGGTTCGGCAACGAGCACTACAAGTCTTCGACGAATCAGACGCCGCTGCACGCGCACCCGGGCTTCCCCGGTGAGCGCAAGGACCTGCGGCTGGAGCTGAAGCTGATCGCGGATATCGGCCTGCTGGGGATGCCCAACGCGGGTAAGAGCACGCTGCTGGCGGCGATGACCAAGGCGACGCCGAAGATCGCGGACTACCCGTTCACGACGCTGGCGCCGCAGCTGGGCGTGGCAGAACTGGACTCGCAGCGGCGGCTGGTGGTGGCGGATATTCCCGGGCTGATCGAGGGCGCGAGCGCCGGTGCGGGGCTGGGGCTGGACTTTTTGCGGCACGTCGAGCGCACGCGCGTGCTGCTGCACCTGCTGGATGCGCAGCCGGCGGATGGTTCCTCGCCCGCGGAGAACTACAAGAAGATCCGCAAGGAGCTGTACGCTTATTCGCCCGAACTGGCCGAGCGGGAAGAGATCATCGTCCTGAACAAGATGGACCTGATCCCCGAGAAGGCCGAGCGCGAAGAGGCGGTGAAGAAGCTGCGGAGCAAGCTCAAGCTTGGGCGCGAAGTCGAGGTGTTTGCCATCAGCGGCGCGGCCCGGCAGGGGACGCGCGAGCTGCTCGAGCACCTGTGGAAGGTCCTCAAGAGGACGCCGCACACGTGGACGGCCGCGCCGGTCGTCACCGCGAGGTAAGCGGCTCCGAGCCTGTTACAACACATCAGTGTCACCTACCGTCGCGAGCGATTTGCGGCCGGCGAGCTTGTCATGGATGAACCGATTGCGACATTGGAACGGGACTCGCCGAAGGAGGCGGCGCACGCGGCGCGGCATGTGCCGCCGGGGCGCGGGCCGATCAAGGCGGGGCGGCTGGCCGGGCTGACGATGTCGCGCGCGATCTGGGTGCTGGCGTGGCCGATCCTGATCGAGTCGGTGCTGAACTCGACGGTGGGGCTGGTGGACACGATGCTGGCGTCGGGGATCAGCAAAGCCGCGGCGGACGGGGTGGCGGCGGCGGCGTACATGCTGTGGTTCGTGGGGCTGATCACCACGGCGATCGGCGTAGGGGCGACGGCGCTGATCAGCCGGTCGCTGGGGGCGGGGCACAAGGCAGTGGCGAACGCGGCGCTGGGGCAGGCGGTGATCCTGGCGGCGTGCGCGGGCGTGGTGGTGGGGGCGGCGATGGCTGCGGCGGCGCCAACGCTGGCGGGGCTGTTCAGCCTGGGGCCGGTGGCGACGGGGGACTTTGTCAGGTACATGCGGGCGATCTCGGTGGGCGTGCCGTTCTCAACGGTGATGTTCGCGGGGATCGCGTGCGCGCGCGGAGCGGGGGACACGCTGCGGCCGCTGTGGGCGATGGTGATCGTGAACGTGGTGAACCTGGCGGTGGCGTGGCTGCTGGCGGGGCACGACTTTGCGACGACGAGCCTAGTGAACGGGGAAGCGGTGCGGAGCGTGTGGCTGCGGCACCCGATGCCGGAGTGGATGCACCTGGATGCGCTGGGGATCGGGCTGGGGACGATGTGTGCGCATATGACGGGCGCGGCGGTGATCGTGCTGTTCCACCTGCGCGGGCGGTCGGGGATCGTGCTCAAGAAGCTGTGGATGCGTTTCCACGCGGTGACGGTAAAACGGCTGGTGCGGCTGGGGCTGCCGAACTTCTTCGAGATGCTGGGCATGTGGGCGGGGAACATGCTGGTAGTGCTGATGGTGAGCCTGCTGAACGCTTCGCACGCGCGCGATGCCGCGGCGGCGCTGGCGGCGACGAGCGGGACCGACGGCGAGGGGGGCGGGCTGCTGGGGGCGCACCTGATCGCGATCCGGATCGAGGCGTACAGCTTCATGCCGGGGTTCTCGATGGGGATCGCGGCGGGGGCGCTGGCGGGTCAATATCTCGGCGCGGGGGTGCCGCAGATGGCGCGGCGGGCGGCGCTGCGGTGTGCCGCCATTGCGGCAGGGATCATGGGGTTGATGGGTCTGGGGTTCATCTTTGCAGGCAAGGCGATGGCGGGGGTGGTGTCGGCGCAGGCGGAGCACCTCGAGCTTGCGCCAAAGCTGCTGGTGATTACGGGGTGCGTGCAGGTGCCCTTTGCGCTGGCGATCGTGCTGCGGTCGGCGATGCACGGGGCGGGTGACGTGCGCGCGGTGATGGTGATGACGTGGATCAGCACGTGGGGGCTGCGGCTGCCCTTGGCGTATGCGATCAGCGGTGTGGACATCCCGATCCCGGCGTGGCTGGGCGGGGGCGTGCTGCTGAACCCGTTCCCGTTCCACCTCGGGCTGGCGGGGCTGTGGATCGGGCTGTGCATGGAGATCGTGCTGCGGTGCGCGATCTACAGCGCGAGGTTCATCCAAGGCGGATGGCTGAAGGCACGGGTGTGAGGATCAAGGGATCGGCGCGGGGGGAGCGTCGATGGGTTGATCGGGCTTGCTGAGGTCCGTGGCCTTGTCCTTGTCTTTATCCTTGCTGGGGGCGACTTCCTTGTAGTTGAGTCGCTTGGAGACCATGTTGAAAGTGAAGGGCCAGTCGGCGGGGCGCGAGCTGATCTCGGCGTTGCGGAGACGATCAATGCCCTGGGTTGCGACGGCCCGCAGCTTCTCCTGCGTGAGCGGGGTGTACTCAGTGATCTGGACGATGGCAACCGAGAGGGCGGCCGGGAGGGGGACGGCGAAGGTACGGGAGATGGCGTTGGACTGGTCGAACTTCTGGCCGACATCGAGCTTCTCGGCGTGGTCCATGACAGCGTCGAGGAATTTCTCGTTGTTGAGCAAGGGGTTGACGGGGCGGACGCCGTTTGAGCGGGAGATGTCGACGTTCTTGACGAGGGAGACGGCAAGACCCTTGTTCTTGAGCTGGGTCTCGAGGTCGGACATGCCCATATCGGCCGCGACGAGGGCGTAAGCGGCGCCCTGCGAGTCCAGTTCGGTCATCGCGTCAACCTTCTTCTTGTCGGTCACGAGCTGTTCGCGGACCTCGTCGATGGAGGTCGGCGCGGCCTCGGGCTTGGAAGCGGTGACACAGACATAGATGAGGTTGCCCGAAGCGTCCTCGAACGGGTCGATGATGGGGACGCCGACCTGAACGGGGACACGCACGATCGAGACCGCGGTGGGCTTGGGGTTGAATTCCTTGAGGGTCGAGAGGGCAGCAGCGAGGGGGATGTCGGATTTGCGATCGGCGCCGCGGTGAAAAGCGGCGGAGCCGATCTGCGGGTCCTTGGCCACATCGGCAAGGGTCTGGAAGTTGGAAGATGATCCGGTGGAAAGCGAGTTGATGCGGACGCCGCACTTATCGGCGAGTTCAGCGAGGATGGCGGCCTGGGCGGCCGCGGGGTTGAAGGGGGGGAAGTCGGTGGGGAGGGATTTGTAGATGCCGT
The DNA here is from genome assembly GCA_050730675.1 of Phycisphaerales bacterium. Classification (GTDB taxonomy): domain Bacteria; phylum Planctomycetota; class Phycisphaerae; order Phycisphaerales; family UBA1924; genus JBOHNM01. Next base: position 15,415 of record JBOHNM010000030.1, read on the forward strand.
CGTCGTGGAGCTTGGCGATGGACTGGAGTGCGTAGCGCTTGAAGGCGTCGCGGGCGACGTTCATCGCGGTGTCGGTGAGGCGCGTGCGGATCTCGGACTCGATGCGGTTGCGCTCGGCGGTTTCCTGGCCCGGAACGGGCTTGGCGGCCATCAGGAGCTTCTGGACTTCGATCGGATCGACCGTAACGAGGGACTGGATCGTGCGCCGATCGATCTTGAGCCAGGCGAGACGGACGCGGTTGGGCTGACGGTAGCCGATGCCGTACTCGCCGGTGCCCGCGGGGACGTCGCGGTATTTGTCGTAGAAGGCGACCAACTCGGTCTCGGTGAGGGCCGGGCGGGCTTTGGCGGCGTTCTCATCGACGGGGATGATGAGGTAGGAGATCTTCGCGGAATCGAGGACCTCGCGGGCGGCCTTGGCGAAACGCTGCTCGGAAAGGGCGGGGGTCTGGACGTACTGCTCGATCATGCGTTCAACAGACCGGCCCTTGGAGAGGGCGTCGAGACCGGTCATGCCCGGGGCGATCTGGTTGTGGAGGCGGCTTGAGATTGTGCTACGGGCGGAGGCGGCGCGAGCTTCGAGTTCGCGATTCACCCATGCCATTTGATCCTGTTGATTCGCGGGCATGTCCTTCAGGCGTCCGGCGGCGAAATCCTCCTGGAGTTGACGCTGTCCCATGGCGAGGGCGACGTCCTCGATGAGAGGCTCCGCGTCAGCGCCTGTGCCTGCGAGGCCGGCGCGACGGGCCTGCTCGGTGAGCAGAATCCACATGCGGATCGGATCGTTGCCGGTGAGGCCGAGTGCGGCGGCTTGGCCGGGCCGGATGCCCGCATAGGTCTTCTGCGCATCCCCGGCGTGCTGCGCCTCAGTCTGAGTAACACCGTGGCCATCGATGGTGTAGAGCACGGCGCTTCCCGCCTCGGCCTGCCAGAAGCCCTGCGGCACGATGAAGACGATCATCAGCAGGATGCCGAAGGCGATGAGGAAGTACTTGGCGTTCTTCTTGATCCACTTGGACATGGAGGGGTCTCGCGAAAGGCAGGGGAGCTATTGAGCATACAGGCCGCGGCGAGGTACGTCGCCGCGGCCTGATGGGGTCTTGAGAACCGGATCGGGCCGGCGGTATAGGAGAACGTCAAGGCACACCGCCCGGAAGGGCGGCGCCACTTAGCGATAGAACTCGACGATCATGTTGGGGTTGACGTCGAAGGGGATCTGGTCGGAGGTGGGCTGGGCGACGACGCGGGCAGTGAGTTCACCCGGGTTGAGGTCGAGCCACTGGGGGACCTGATGGCCGCCGAGGGATTCCATCTGCTCGCGGATGAGCTTCTGGGCCTTGGGCTTGAGGGTGATGACGTCGTTGGGCTTGCAGGCGTAGCTGGGGCGGTCGGTCTTGCGGCCGTTGACGATCACGTGGCCGTGGGCGACGATCTGGCGTGCGGCCCAGATGGTGCGGGCGAGACCGAGGCGGCGGATGACATTGTCCAGGCGGCACTCGAGCATGCGCATGAGCACCTCGCCGGTATTGCCCTTGGCGCGGCCGGCGGAGGCGATGTAGCGGCGGAACTGGGCCTCGAGGACCGAGTAGTGGAAGCGGACCTTCTGCTTCTCGTTGAGACGCAGGCCGTAATCGCGCAGGCGACGGCCGCGGAAGCCGTGCATGCCGGGGTAGGTGAGGTCGCGCTTGGACGTGTGCTTGGGATTGTCGGCGATGGGAACGCCGACGCGACGGGACAACTTGACCTTGGGACCGGTGTAACGAGCCATGAAAACCTCCGTCACCACAGTCGGAAGCGGTGCTTCCCGTGGCGTGTCCGCCTGAGGCGAACGATCTGCGTCCGTGGGCCGAGACTTCGGTCGGACAGGGATGATCCGGGCAAACGTTTTACCCGAGGGGAGGAAGTATTGGAAGGGTTTGGGTCGGGGTCAAGGAGGGAGACGGGAACGAGATCGATGAACCAGGGTTCAAATCTCACGGGCGCAATGAAAAAGGGGCGACGAGGCTCGTGAGCGCCTCGCCACCCCCATATGGGCTTGCCGGTTGTTGAGGCGGATCAGGCGCGGCGGCGGCGGGCGAACATCAAGCCGCCGACGAGGGCCATGGCGGCGGCGCCGGGAGTCGGGACGAGCGTGGTCGTCATGGTGGGGACCTTGTCGGAACCGCCGTTGTTGAATCCGCGGAAGCGGAAGACCATCTGCTGGTCGCCGTTGACGGCGCTGATGTAGGAAGCGGCGGGGATGAAGCCGGCGCCGTTGCCGTTGACGGCGAAGGTGAACGAGACGGTCGAGCCGGGGGCCGTGCCGACGGTGGGGTTGCCGCCGCCGGACCAGTTGGCGCCGAGGGCGGCGCCGCCCTTGAAACTGCCGAAGGGTGAAGCGGACTCGACAGAGGTGTCGGAGAAATCACCGTCGGTGCACGAGATGAGGTTGATGATGAGGGAGCCGAACTGGTTCTCGTTAGCGAGGACGATGCCGGTGAGGTAGCCGCCGCCGGCGAGGGCGGAGGTGTTGGTCACTGTCACGGTGACCTGCGAGTGCAGCGAGTCGATGACGTTGGTGGCGACGGTGCCGGTGAACGAGGCGAGGTTGCTGGTGCTGGCGGCGTTGTTCGATGTGAAGCTGACGATGTCGGCCTGGGCGGCGCCGGCGGCGGCGAGCACCAGTGCGGCGGACGCGGTGAGGGCGGTGCGGCTCATCTCTCTCTTCTCCTTGCCGGGCGGGTAGGGCCACCGGGGAATGCCCGGGGTGATAGTGAGAAGGTGCAATTCAGGCTCGCGGATTTCCAGAGGCATGCACGGAAGGGCGCGCGGACGTGCGGGCGGGGGGAGATGGGCAACGGCGGAGCCGCGGCACCTTGGATCTCGAGCGGCCAGCCGGGGTGTCGAGCGTTATCGGCGGTGCGTAAACTCGCGTCCTATGGCATCATCACCCTCGGTGGACATCGTGAGCCGCGTGGACTTCGCGGAGTTGGACAACGCCATCAACAACATGAAGAAGATGATGGTGACGCGGTTCGATTTCCGCGGGTCCAAGTGGACTATCGAGGTTGATCAGAAAGAAAAGAAGATGAAAATCGTCGCCGAAGACGGGACGAAGCACAAGGCGATCCACGAGGCGCTGGTGACGAGCGCGATGCGGCGCGGGATCGATCCCAAGAGCTTTGATTTCGCCGAGCCCGAGAGCGGCGCGGGCGGGATGCTCAAGCGCGAGGTGAAGATCCGCTCGGGTCTCGACCAGGACACGGCCAAGAAGGTCGTGAAGCTGATCAAGGAGACTGGGCTGAAGGTGCAGGCTTCCATCCAGGGGGAGGAAGTGCGGTTGACGGGCAAGCAGATCGACGACCTGCAGGCATGCATGAAGATGCTGCAGGGATCGGAGATTGAGGCGCCGCTGCAGTTTCTCAATATGAAGAGGTGAGGAAGCGCAGAGACGATCAGGCGAACGGGCGACCAGTGTGGAAGGCAGCTAGCCCGCGCAGGCGATGAGGGCGGCCATGCGGCCGGTGATGCGGTTGTCGCGGCGGTGGGAATAGAAGAGGTCGCCGTTGGCGACGGTACACAATTTCAGGTCGTCGGTGCGGGCGATGGCGGCTTGGGTGAGTTGTTGGCAGATTGCGCCGGGAATATCGGCGTGGAACTTGTTCTTGTGCGCGGGTGACAGGCGGATGCTGGGAGTTCCGTCACCGAAGACGCGGCGGAAATCGGCGGCGACTTCCGGTCCGACCTCGAAGGCATCGGGACCGATGCACGGGCCAATGGCGGCGGCGATGTCGTCAGCGCCGAGTTCACGCATTTCGGCCACGGTGTTGGGAATGATGCCCGCGAGGACGCCGCGCCAGCCGGCGTGGACGGCGGCGACGATGCGGCCGTCGGCGGAGGCGAGGAGGACTGGAGCGCAATCGGCGGTGCCGATGACCAGGACGCGTGAGGGGTCGTCGGTGACGATGGCGTCGGCACGGGTGTCGTGCGGCGCTGGATGGGCGGGTTGGCCGGATCGCACCGTGTGGACCACGGGGCCGTGGATTTGGTAGACCTCGACGACCTCGCGGCCGGCGCAGTTGATTGCGGTGAGAGTGGATGCGAAGTTGGCGGCGATGTTGCTTGCGGGATCGCGCTGCGGCGTGGGGAGATCGCCCGGATTGCCGAAGTTGAGCGACGCGAAGACGCCGGAAGAAATGCCGCCGACGCGCGTGGTGAAGGCGTGGGGGACATGAGCGAGAAGTTGAGAGTGGAGGAGGCGGGGCGCGGTCATAACTTGCGGCCCTTGCGGGTTCCTCGGGCGGCGGCGACGAGGGCCCGGGCGCGGGTGGGGTCGATGGGGTTGGACCACTTGCCTGCGCGTTTGATGGACGAGCCGACGATGACGGCATCGGCTCTGTCGAGCATGGCGCGGATGTTCTGAGGCGTCGCGCCGGAACCGACGATGGTGGGAAGTGATGTCGCGGCATCGACGGCGGCGAGGTCGTCGGTGTCGGCGGCGTCGCCGGTGAACCGGCCGGTGACGATGAGGCCGTCGGAGCCGAAGAACTCTGCGGCGTGGGCGAGCTCCTCGAGGGCGAGGTCGGCGGTGATGGCGTGCGAGGCGTGTTTCTTGCTGATGTCGGTGAAGATGGCGATGTGCTCGGCGCCGATCGTGCGGCGGTAGCGGAGGAGTTGACCAGCCTCGGCGGTGGGCATGAGGCCTTCATCGGCGACGTGAGAGAAGACGAAGTTCTCGCAGCGGATGAACTGCGCGCCGGAGGCCAACGCGATGGCGAGGGCCTCGCGGTTGCCGGTGGCGAGGACCTGGATACCGAGCGGGAGCTTGGGAGCGGCGGCGCGGACGGCGATGGCCGCGGCGGTCATGGCGGCGGTGATCTCGGGGCTGTGGGGGCCTTGGACGTACGGCGCATCGTGCATGTTCTCGATGAGCAGGGCGTCGTAGCCGCAGGAGGCGAGGAGCTTTGCTTCGGTGGCGGCAGCGGAAGCAATATCGGCGACTGAGCGCCTCGAACGCGGCGTGCCGGGGAGGGCGCCGAGGTGGATCATGCCGATCAGGGCGGAGGGAGGGAGGGTGAAGAGGGGCATTGGGCGCAGAGTAGGGGAGACGAGGAGGCGGTACGCTTGGACCATGGGCACACCGCGGCCGACACTGGCGACGATCATTGCGACTCTGGGGCCGGCGAGCGATGCGCCGGAGGTGGTGCTGCGGCTGATCGAGGCGGGGGTGGGTGTATTCCGGCTGAACCTATCGCACGGAACCGAGGCGGACCACGCTCGCCGCGTCGAGGTGGTGCGGGGTGCGGCGGAGGCGGCGGAGCTGCCGATCGCGGTGCTGGGGGACCTGCCGGGACCGAAGATCCGGATCGGAGCGTGCCCAGAGGCGGGTGTGGAGCTTGAAGCGGGGCAGGACGTGCTGATTGACCCGGATCTGGGGTGCAGCATCGCGGGCGCGACCGCGCGGCTGTCATGCACGCTCGGGAGCATCGGGAGTGATGTGCAGCCGGGGCAGAAGGTGCTGATCAACGACGGGGCGGTGCGGCTGCTGGCGATCGATCGCCTGCCGGACGACCCGGCGAGGGCGCTGCGGGCGCGGGTGGTGACGGGCGGCCTGGTGACCAGCAAGAAGGGCTTGAACCTGCCGCAGAGCGAACTGCACGTATCGGCCATGAGCGAACGCGACTGGAAGCTGGTGGAGTGGGCGGTGGGGGCGGGCGTGGACTACCTGGCGATGAGCTTTGTGCGGAGCGCCGTCGAAATCGGTGAGGTGAAGGCGCGGCTGGAGACGATGTGCTCGACGCAGCGCGGGGCGACGGACGAGGGCGGGTCGGCGGCGATCCCGGTGGTTGCGAAGATCGAGACGCCGCAGGCGGTAGCGCGGATGCGGGAGATCGTGGGTGCGGCGGATGCGATCATGGTGGCGCGCGGGGACCTCGGAGTGGAGATGGACATCGCGCAGGTGCCGCTGATCCAGAAGGAATTGATCCGCACGGCAGCGAGCTACGGCAAGCCGTGCATCGTGGCGACGCAGATGCTCGAGACGATGTGCGCAGCGCCGCTGCCGACGCGGGCCGAGGCGAGCGATGTGGCCAACGCGATCCTGGACGGAGCGGACGCGGTGATGCTCTCCGGCGAGACAGCCGTCGGCAAGCATCCGGTGCTGGTGGTGGAGACGATGCGGCGGATCGTGATGGCGGCGGAGGAGCGGATGGCGGCGCGGCTGCTGATGAGGCCGTCGCCGCCGGCGGAGGTGATCCAGACGGGGTACCGGACGGCGGCGCTGGCGCACGGGGCGTGGTACGTGGCGCGGGACGTGGGGGCACGACTGGTGGTGTGCTGGAGTCAGAGCGGCGGGCTGGCGCGGTACCTGTCGCAGATGGGGTTCGCCGTGCCGGTGGTGGCGTACTCAAGCTCGGCGGTGCAGACGCGCCGGATGGCGCTGCTGCGCGGGGTGACGCCCGTGTGTGAGGCGCCGCCGGCGGACGCACGGTTGTCGTCGTGGAATAAGTCTGTGGATGCGATGCTGATCGCACGCGGGTGGGCAAACAAGGGCGATGCCGTGGTGCTGATCGCCGGGCGCCCGCTGGGCAAGAGCAAACCGACCAACACGCTGGCTGTGCACTATGTTGGCGAAGAATCAGCGGGGTTCATGGCCCATTGACGCCCGGCCAATGGAGAGGGCGCGGCGATGATGCACCGCGCCCCCGGGGAGAAAAGCCTGGGTGAAGCCGCTCAGCAGCCGGCGAAGAAACTGGCGAGGAAGAGGACCAGATCGTCAACGGTGGTCGCGCCGTCGGGGCCGCCGCTGCCGCCGAGGTTGGTGAGGTCAGCCACGGCGGTGTTGTTACCGAAGAAGGCGGCGAGATAGAAGACGATGTCGTCAACGGTGACGCGGCCATCGGAGCCGGGTGTGGAACCGAAGCCCGCGACATCGCCGAGGCCGCATTTGAGGGCGATGGAACCCGCGCTGGTGGTCGTTGTCGCGCAGAAGTTGGAGACGATGCAGTCGTAGGCGACGGCATCGTCCTCTTGGACGTTATTCACCGTGAGCGTGGCTGACGTTGCCCCGTTGATAGGCGTGCCGGCGCGGCGCCATTGGTACGTGAGGGTCGCGTTGTTCGGCGTGGAGGCGGCGACGGAGAGCATCGCGGTGGCGCCTAGGCCCACGGACACGGACGCGGGGGGTGTATCGATGGTGGGGCGGGCGAGGATGTCGATCCGGTTGCCGAGGGTCGAGTGGATGTGGCACTGGTAGTAGAAGGACATGAGCCCGGTGGTTGTGGGTGAGATCGAGAAGGTGGTGCGGGCGCAACTGCCGCAGGTGTCGCCGGCGGTGTAGCCGTTGACGGCACCGGTGCCGATATCGCTGGTGCCGAAACCACCATCGGAGTCCTGAGTCAGGAAGACGGGGTGGAAGTTGGGCACCAAAGAGCAGTTGAAGATGTAGGTGTTGCCTTCGACGAGTTGAAGGATCGGACTGTCGGTGTTGTCGATGTTGTAGGGAAAGACCGGGGTGGCCAGGTTGAACGTGCGGGAAGCAGCCGCGCAGATGACGGTCTGAGCAGCGGCCGGGACAGCGGAGGCCAAGCCGGCAGCGAGAGCGAGCGTGGCGATGAGGTTGTGCGACATGAGGAACTTCCTGTAACAGGCTGTGGGCGAACGAATCGGAGTGGCGGACTGAAGGCAGATGTTCCCGAATGGACCGCGTATTGCATCACCAGGGGACTCGGAAGTGCCGGTGAGGCAAGGGTTTCCACCGGGAGACCTACGCTGGACGATGCGGCCGGTGCATGAGCGGGCGGTGATCATCTCGACGGGCGACGAGCTGATGGTGGGGCAACTGCTCGACACCAACGCGCGCTGGCTGGCCGAACGGCTGGTGGAGGCCGGGATCATGCCCGTCGAGCACATCACAGTCCCGGATGAACTGGGGCGACTGACGGCGGCGCTGCGGCGGGCGGTCGCGACGGCGCCGCTGGTGGTGATGAGTGGAGGGCTGGGGCCGACCGACGGCGACCTGACACGGGCGGCGCTGGCGGAAGTGATGGGAGAGGAGCTTGAGGTGGACGCGGCGGCGATGGAGAGTTTGCGGGCGATGTTGACGCGGCGCGGGCGGGAGCTGAGCGAGCGGCAATCGCGGCAGGCGAAGCGGCCGCGGAGCGCCGAGTGCCTGACTAATTCGGCGGGAACGGCACCGGGTCTGGCGGCGTGGGTGAGGGTGGGCGATGGCGGCGCGGACGTGTTCTGCCTGCCGGGGCCACCGGGCGAATTGCGGCCGATGTTCGAGCGGGAGGTTTTGCCGCGGCTGCGGCCGGCAGCGGGGCGGACGATCATCACGCGGCTGCTGCACGTGGTGGGGATTACCGAAGCTGACGCGGTGACGCGGCTTGGGGGACTGACCGAGCGGGATCGGGCACCACTGGTGGGGATCACCGCAAGCGGTGGGGTGCTGACGGTGCGCGTGCGGCTTGAAGGCGCGGGCGGGCGAGCGGAGGGGGAGCGGCTGGTGGAGGGGGCGGAAGCGCAGATCCGTGCTGCGCTGGGGGATCGTGTGTTTGCGGTCGGGTCCGGGACCGGGGTTGAACACCTGGCGCGGACGGTGCTGGAGCTGCTCAAAGCACGCGGCCAGACACTTGGCACGGTGGAGAGCTGCACGGGCGGGATGCTCGGTGAGATGCTGACGGCGATCCCGGGCTCATCGGCGGCGTTTGTCGGCGGGGTGGTGACGTACGCGAATGCGCTGAAGGAGCGGATCGGGGTCGAGATCGCGGTGCTGCAACGGCACGGGGCGGTGAGCGCCGAGACCGCTGTGCAGATGGCCGAGCGCGGGCGCGAGTGGCTGGGGGCGGATTGGGCGGTGTCGCTGACGGGGATCGCCGGGCCAGACGGCGGGACCACGGAGAAGCCGGTGGGAACGGTGCATATCGGGCTGATGCACGCGGGTCGCGATCACACGCACGCCAGGCACTTCGTGTTCACGGGTGACCGGGAGGATGTGCGCCGATGGGCGTGCGTGACGGCGCTGACGATGCTGTATTTCGCTTTGCAAGGGCGGGATGCGGGGACGCCGCGGCTGCTGTGGGAGATTTGTTGATGCGCGAGGGCGATCTGGACCGGTCCGGCTACCGGCCCGCCGCGATCCGAAGCATGGCGGCGCGGGTGCGGGCGGCTCGTTCCAACTCCCCCGTACCTCTCGCTACATCGCTGGCGAAAGCCAGCGCGGCAACTTGAGCCGCGCGGTCCCTGCCCCAGTCGGCGTCGAGCAAATCAATTGCGGCATCCAACTCGCCGACAAGACCGGCCGGCGCTTTCGTGTGCGGGGTGTATGCATTGAAGCGGACGATGAGGGCGACGAGGGCGTCGCGTGTCGCGCGGGCGCGGTCCTCGGGAACGCCGCGGAGGGCCTTGGCGATGCTCGCATCGCATGCCTGGAGCAACCCGGCTTTGTGCTCGACACGGGCCAGACCCAGGCTTGTCCACCGCGCTTCACGCGACGATGGGCCCATGTTGGTCTCAACGGCGTTCCGCGAACGCGTCATCCAATCTACGGCTTTGTCGGCGTTGCCGAGGGCGGTCTCGACTTCAGCGAGCACTTCCAGCGTGTCGACGGTTTCGTCCTCGCGCATCCCAAGGTCCTTGGTCGCCATGTCGTACGACTGCTGAGCGTATTTCGCCGCCTGTTCGTTGCGACCCTTGATCATTTCGAGCCTTGCGCCTTGGCGCAACATCGCCACCATGCCGGGCGTTGCGCGCGGCTGGGCCTGATTATCCATGATCCTGTGGAAGATTGCGTCCGCCTCCTCGTTGCGGCCGAGCAGGATCAGATGCCGCAGCAGCACCGCCGCGGAATCGACGACTTCGCCGGGGGTCCGCGTGCCCTTTTCCGCGGCTTGGAGTCGGAGGGCGGCCCAGTGCACGGCCTGCTCGGGGTCGAGCGCGATCTCGGCTTGAACGTAGAGGTAGGTGAGGGCGAGCTTCAGCGCGTGCAGCGCCTCGGGGCGTCCCTCGGCGAGTTTGACGACGTTCTCCAATCGAGCACGAGCGTTCTGCCCGTCGCCGCGGATGGATGAGATCAGGGCATCGCCGGCTTCGGCGGAGAGTGCGGCGGGCGACTCGGGCGGCAGATGCTCGCGGGCGAGCTTGGCGCTGCGGGTAACCCAGTCGATCTGCTCGGCGTGGCGGCCGAGGCGGGCGCTCACGTCGGCGTTCAGTGTGCCGAATTCCACGGCGGATTCGTAATCGGGCTTGTCGAGTGTCTGCGACAGTTCCCAACCGACCTGCGAGAGCTTAAGCACGCGGTCGTACTTGAACACACGCAGGTAACCTCGCGTGAGTTGCTTCAAGACTTCAACCTTGAGGACGGGATCGTCGGCGAAGCGTTTGTCGAGATTGGCCGAGGCGGCGTCAAGAAGTTCCACGACGCTGGGGTCGCGACCATGCTCGAGGCCTGTGGCCAGGCTTCCGAGGGCGTCGTCGAGGACGAAGGCCCGGGCGGCCTCGGCACGACGCGCCTGCTTCTGGGCCTTGGCTTCCTCCCTTCGGGCCTCGACCAGGCCGATCACCGAGCCGGTCGTAACACCGATCGCCAGCAGAGCCAGGCCCGCGATCAGTGCCGCTCCGAGCGGATGCCTGCGGATGAAGGCCCGCACCCGAACACGCGCGCCGGGAGGACCGCTGCGTGTCGGTCGACCCTCGAGCACCGCGGTCAGTTCGTCGGCCAGTTCGCCGGCACTGTGAATCCGTTTGGAGGCATCTTTCTCCAGCGCGCCGAGCACAACCCAGTCCAGCTCGCGCAGCAAACCGCGCTCGCTGGCATCGCCGATATTGGCATGGGCGCTCACACGCCCCGGATCACTCGCGCGGATGACATTGGACAGCTCTCCGGGCGCGGCTCGGGAAATCGTCCCGGCATCCACCGGGGGTCGGCCCATCAGCAGCTCGTAGAGCACCGCTCCCAACGCGTAGACGTCGCTGGTCGTCTCGATCGCGGCGCCCGCAGCCTGCTCGGGGCTCATGTAGGCGGGGGTGCCGATGAGCTGGTGCTCGCGGGTGAGTGTCAGCATCGGGCTGAGCGCGCCGGCGCCGGTGGCGAGCGCCTTGGCGATCCCGAAGTCGATGACCTTGGCCCGCTGAGCGCCGTTCTCGTCCTCGCCGACGATGATGTTCGAGGGCTTGATATCGCGGTGAATGACGCCGCGCTGGTGTGCGTGCTGGACAGCGCGGCAGACCTGGACCATGAGTTCGACCCGCTGGCGGACGTTGAGCTTGCGGTCTTCGCTCACCCGGGTGATCGGTTGGCCGCGGACCAGTTCCATGGCGAACCACGGGCGGCCACGCTCGTCGGAGCCGCACTCGATGAGGCGAGCGATCCCCGGGTGGTCCAGGTGGGCGAGCGTCTCCTGCTCGCCGGTGAATCGCGCCAGCACGCCGGCCGCATCGGCCCCCACGTGGAGGAACTTGACCGCGACCTCGCGGTGGACGGGGCGGTGCTGAACGCCGAGTCGCACGATGCCGAAGGCTCCGCGTCCGAGTTCGGCCCCAAGATCGAACGGACCGACACGCTCTAGACCGATTGGCTCGTCAAAGACTCCGCCACCGCCGTGAGCGCTGAGGAGCGATTCGACCTGCGAGCGCAGCGCTATGTCCCCCTCGCAGGCGCGATCGAGCACCGCGGCGCGCGCCACCTCATCGGCGTCCAGCACCTCGCCAAAGACGTCCTTAACCCGTCCCCAGTCCATCCATGCTCCGCCCGCTACGAGTTGGTTCCCTCCGACGCAACTTCTCGGGCAAGCCACGCCCGAGCGAACTCCCAGTCACGCTTGATCGTCCGACTCGCCACGCCCAGAACTTCGGCGACCTGCTCGCTGCTGAGCCCTGCGAAGAACCGCAGGCGCACGACCTCCGCTGCCCGTGCGTCCACCTGCTCCAGGCGCACGATCGCGGCGTCGAGGGACACCAGCCGCTCCGGTTCGGCATCCTCGGCCGCGGCGAGAACGTCCAGCGGCACATCCGCCCGGGCCGCTCCGCCTCCACGCCGGTCGGCCATGCGCATGCGGGCTCGGTCGATGAGGATCCGGCGCATGGCTTGCGCGGCCACGCGGAAGAATGCCGCTCGGCTTGACCATGCGATGCCGGTCTCGTCGCCGCCGGGACGGAACAGACGCAGGTACGCCTCGTTGACCAGCACGGTCGCCTGGAGGGTGTTGGCGCCGCGCTCGCCCTTGAGGTAGTGGGCGGCGATCTGACGGAGTTCAGAATGGACAACTTCAAGCAGGTCGCCCTCGGCCGCCCGATCGCCCCCGGCAGCCAGCGAGATCAGCCGCGTGACCTCCGCGGGGCTCCGTTGCGGAGCGTCGGGCGTGGGGGGTGGAGGGTTCACTCCAAGAGGATACCCAAGTTGTCACCCGGACCGGGACTCGTGCGCCTGCATGGCGGCGGGTGAACCACCCCGCAACTGGAGACCTCCCATGCATTGCACTGTTCTTTCCACATTCGCAATCGCCCTTGCCGCCGGATCGGCCCTGGCGCAACCGGTGATCAACGACTTCAACAGCGGAGTGGGGGTCAAGATTGATCCCTTGGCGCTCGCTCCGGGCGAGTTCTATCCGCCGGTCTCGTCTTCCGCCGAGGAGCACGCCGCATGGCTCGCTGAGCGGGCGGCGTTCAAGCCGGTCGAGAATATCCTGAAGCAAATCAACTTCGCGCCGGTGATCAGCCGGGACGCCGACGCGCCGAATTGGTACACGTACCACGGCGTGACGGTGCCGCTGGAACTGTGGGGCGATCGGATTGCCGTGCAGTTTGGCGGCGGTCTCGATGTGGCGCAGCGGTACGCGATGCTGGCTCAAGTTGGGCTCAAGGCTGTCCAGCTCGAACAAGGCGGTTCGCAAGGGTGGGCGGTCTACCACCTCGAGCGTGCCATTCCCGATTGCACGGCGGCCAAGGAGATCATCAACGAGTTGCTCAAGCTCGCTGGCGTGCAGGCCGCTTCGCCGGTGTTCCACGCGCCGCTGGATGCGCGGTTGTGGCTGTTCCCCGCGGCGCACTTGGCGGTGCAGGCGAAGGCCGCGGGCGCTGGCGGTGCGGCGGTGGTGATCAACGCCCGGCCGGACCTGATCGTCAATGATGTGGACTGGTCGGGATGCGCCGGCATGATGCGCGTGCTCTCACCCCACCGCAACGGGTTCGAGACTCTCAAAGCGTGCGTGCAACTGGCTGCGGATCCGAACGTAGCGTGGACCGAGCCGCTGTTTGTTCAGCAGATCAATCTTCCCTTTACGCCGAACGATGCGAACTTTGGAACGCAGTGGTGGTTGAGGAACACCGCGACTCCGGGCATGGACATGGGCGCGCGGCGCGCATGGAACGTGGCCACCGGCGCGGGCATCCGCACGGTGGTCGTGGACAACGGCTTCCAGCGGAATCACCCCGATGTCGTTTTCGCGGGCGGGCGTGACTTCACCGATAACACTGCCGCCGGCTTCGGCGACGGTTCGCCGGGGTCGTCGTGCGACCGCCACGGCACGCCGTGCGGCGGGATCATCGCCGCCAGCACCAACAATGGCACGGGCGTCGCGGGCGCGGCGTTCGGTGGACAGACGTTCGTCGCGCGGGTCTGCTACAACAACGTGAACGCCGACGGCACGTGCGCGGTGAACGCCGCGGCCAACGCCGAATCGGCAACGATGTCGGTCACGTGGATCGTCAACGGGCTCAACTGGGGCGCGACCAACGGCTGCCGAATCTCGAGCCAATCGATCGGCTTCGGTGGGCCCAGCAACACCTACGAAGCGGCCATCAACAACCTGCACTCGGGCGGCATGGCCCATTTTTGTTCATCGGGCAACGACGGGTCGGCCACGGTTTCGTATCCGGCGAGCTACGGGGGGTGCAACTCGGTTGGATCGGTGGATCAGACCGGCGTGAAGACCGGGTTCTCGCAGTATGGCAA
>JBOHNM010000031.1:0-29272 GCA_050730675.1 Phycisphaerales bacterium
CTGGAGCAGGGCCAGCCCGACGTGGCGGCGGCGGCGTTTTCAGCGAACCTGGAGATCGGCAAGCGGTTCGCGAAGATGGACCGCTTCACGCCGCTGCCATCATCACAGTTGCCCGACCAGCAGGCTAACGAAACGACGATCCCCGAAGCGGACAGCGGGCTGTCGCTGATCGCGTGGTCGATGCTCGGCCTGGGCGAGGCGTGCGCCAAGCAGGGGCGCGAAGCTGACGCCGTGGCACAGTTCAACGCGGTGCGGCAGTTGCCGTCGCAAGTGCCGCCGACGATCGATCATCGCAACCGCCTTGCGGACCCGTGTGCGCTGGCGACGATCGCGCTGATCAAGCCGCTGATGGCGAGCAAGAACTACAAGGCGGCGCAGGACATCTACCGGGCGGGGGGTGTTGCGGGCGCCGCGAGCAAGCCGATCGCCGACGAGCTGCGGGCGCTGTCGAAGCAGATCGACGCGGCCATGTCGGGCCAGCGGATGGACGAGGCCGACCAGCAGATGCGGGAGATCATGAAGAAGCAACAGGAGGAGATCGAGCGGATCCAACGCGAGCGCCAGGAGCAGGACCGCCGCCGCCGCCCGCCGCCGAGGTGAATTCGGCGCAGCACAAATGTGTTGAGTATGTTCGCAGCGAGAAGATAAAAAGCGAAAAGGCCCCGGGGTTTGACGCCCGAGGCCTCGTGATTCCTATAGATGTGTCCGCCGCTCAGGTCGAGCGGACGCCGGTCTCGGCGGCCGCGGGAGGGGCGGGGGGCGTGTCGGGCCGGCTGTCGGGCTTGGGCGGTGTGGCGTCGCCGGCCACATCGAAGAAGAGGTGGTCCTCGTCCTTGCCGGCCGAGTCCTGCTTGCGGGTGACCTTGATGACCTGGCCGGGCTTGACGTCGCCGGTCAGGAGCATCTCGCTCAGCGGGTCCTCGACGAACTGGCCGACGGCGCGGCGGAGGGGCCGGGCGCCGAAGTCGGGGTTGTAGCCGCGGTCGATCATGAAGTCCTTGGCCTTCTGGTCAAGCTCCATGGCGATGCCCTGCTGCTTGACGCGCTGCACGACCTTGGCGACTTCGATGTCCACGATGTTGGTGAGGTCTTCCTTGGTCAGCGGGCGGAAGACGACGACATCGTCGAGGCGGTTGATGAACTCGGGACGGAAGAAGCGCTCGACCTCCTTGAGCAGGACGGTCTTGATGTTGTCGAAGGACGTGTCGGCGGACTTGACGACCTGCGCGGTGCCGAATCCGAACCCGCCGCCGCCCTTGATCAGATCAGCGCCGATGTTGCTGGTCATGATCAGGATGGTGTTGCGGAAGTCGACGTTGCGGCCGAACGAGTCGGTGAGGCGGCCTTCTTCCATGATCTGGAGGAGCATGTTGAAGACATCGGGGTGGGCCTTCTCGACTTCGTCGAGGAGGATGACGCTGTAGGGACGCCGGCGGACGCGCTCGGTGAGCTGGCCGCCTTCCTCGTAGCCGACGTAGCCGGGGGGTGCGCCGACGAGGCGTGAGACGTTGTGCTTCTCCATGTACTCGGACATGTCGAGCACAACCAAGGCCTCTTCATCGCCGAACATGAACTCGGCGATGGCCTTGGCGACGAGGGTCTTACCGACGCCGGAGGGGCCGCAGAAGATGAACGAGCCCATGGGCCGGCGCGGGTCCTTGAGGCCGGCGCGGGCGCGGCGGATGGCCTTGCTGACGGTCTTGATGGCCTCGTCCTGGCTGACGACCTTCTTGTGGAGTTCCTTCTCCAGGTCCATGAGGCGTTCGGCCTCTTCCTTCTTGAGGCGCTTGAGGGGGACGCCGGTCATCTTGCTGACGACCTCGGCGATGACTTCTTCATCGACGACGCCGGCGGACTGGGTGGCCTTCTCGCGCCACTCGCGCTGGGTCTGCTCCTTCTTCTTGCGGAGCGTCTCGGCGCGATCGCGCAGCTCGGCCGCGCGCTCGTAGTCGGCGGCCTTGACGGCCTCGTCCTTCTCGATCGAGAGCTTCTCGATGTCCGCCTCGATCTCGGCGAGGTCCGGCGGCTTGGTCATGCTCTTGAGACGGACGCGCGCGCCGGCCTCGTCGATCGCGTCGATCGACTTGTCGGGCTGGACGCGACCGGTGATGTAGCGGGCGGAGAGTTCGGCCGCGGCGACGAGGGCGTCGTCGGTGATGCGGACCTTGTGGTGCTGCTCGTACTTCTCGCGCAGACCCTTGAGGATCTCGACGGTCTGCTCGGTGCTTGGCGGGTCTACGGGGATCGGCTGGAAGCGCCGGGCGAGGGCGTTGTCCTTCTCGATGTACTTGCGGTACTCGTCGAAGGTGGTGGCGCCGATGCACTGGATCTCGCCGCGGGCCAAGGCGGGCTTGAGGACGTTGGAGGCATCGATCGCGCCCTCGGCGCCGCCGGCGCCGACGAGGGTGTGCAGCTCGTCGATGAAGAGCATCACGTTCTTGGCGCGGCGGACCTCGTTCATGACGGCCTTGATGCGCTCTTCGAACTGGCCGCGGTACTTGGTGCCGGCGACCATCATCGCCAGGTCGAGGACGACCAGGCGCCGGTCGTGGAGCAGGTCGGGGACGTCGCCCGAGACGATCTTCTGGGCCAGGCCTTCGACGATCGCGGTCTTGCCAACGCCGGCCTCGCCAAGGAGGACGGGGTTGTTCTTGGTGCGGCGGCAGAGGATCTGCACCAGCCGCTCGATCTCGTTGGCGCGGCCGATCACGGGATCGAGAGCGCCTTCGCGGGCCAGCTCGGTCAGGTCGCGACCGAAGCTGTCGAGCGCGGGGGTCTTGCTCTTACCCGAGCGGGCGGCGGGCTCGCCACCACCGGAGGACTCGGCACGCGAGGAGGATGACGAAGAAGGGGGAGGGGTGCCTCCGCCGCCGGCGTCTTCCTGGCCCTCAGTGCCCGCGCCGAGGAGGTTGAGAACCTCTTCGCGGACATTCTCGAGCTTGAGGCCGAGGTTCATCAGCACCTGCGCGGCGACACCGTCATGCTCGCGGAGGAGGCCGAGCAAAAGGTGCTCGGTGCCGACGTAGTTGTGGTTGAGGTTGCGCGCCTCTTCGATGGCGTACTCGATCACCTTCTTGGCGCGCGGCGTCTGCGGGAGCTTGCCCATCGTGACCATCTCTGGTCCGGCGCGGACGAGCTTCTCGACCTCGAGACGGACCTTGCGCAGGTCAACGTCGAGGTTCTTGAGGACATTGGCGCCGACGCCGGAGCCTTCCTTGACCAGGCCGAGGAGGATGTGCTCGGTGCCGATGTATTCGTGGTTGAAGCGCTGGGCTTCCTGGTTGGCCAGGGCCATCACTTTGCGGGCGCGATCGGTGAAGCGTTCAAACATCGCTGACTCCTTCGGTGACCGGTGATAGGCCGGCCAAGTTTCGGCGTCCCGGGGGTGGCCCGGAGGCCGAACCGTTTCCGTTCCCGGCCCGCTGGTTCATCCCGAACTCGGGCGGGTCGCGATCAAGAGCACTCTAGGCGAGGGGTCCATCCTCTCGTCCTTCCGACACGAGCCTCCGTGTGTTCATACGTCACGGAAGACCGCTCGGATTGCTCACATCGCGGCACGCCTCGGGGTGAGGGCGGTCCGGACGGACGGTTCTTTATCGACCGCGAGAGGCGTGCCGTTCGCGCAAATCGGACGTGATCCCCTGAATCTGAGCAGATTCGCCGGGTTCCGGGTGGTAACGCGGGCCGGGCGGGATGAAATGGGGTTCACGCCGCAATCAAGATTGGCGTTCGGGCGAGCGTCGGGTGCCGGATTGGCAGGAACGTGAACTCAAGTCACGGCGTGGGGACGGCGGTCATCTTTACGGGCGGCGGCACGATGTTGGCGAGGTGCTGATCGCTGACGACCTGGAGCGGGAGGATGACCTCGCGCGTGGTGCCGGAGATGCGGTCGCGCACGATCGCCTTGATGGAATAACTGCCGACCGAGAGTGTCGCGGGGAAGTCGAGGCGCTGGAAGATGTAGAAGTCGCGGCGGCGGCGCGTCGTCACGTCCTTGGCGACCTGCTCGGGGACGTGCAGCACGAGTGTGTCGTCGGCGGTGCGCACCTCGATCTCCTGCCCGATCTCGACCTGGAACTGATCGGCGTGCGTGGACTCGTCGGAGCCCACGGGGCGGTGGGCGAAGTTCTCGACCTCGACGTAGAGGTACGCCGCGGAAGCCTTGCCGGCGACGAGCGCGCCCGAGGTAAGCGGGGTGTAGCGGCCGTAGCTCTCGACGCGCCGGCAGAGGGCAACGGTGGGGACATCGAGGTTGTTGGAGGCGAAGGTGGTCCGAGTGCTGTCAAGGCGGTCGGCGGCGGAACGGAAGAGCGAGGCGATGGACTGCGCGTCGCCGTTGCGCTGGGCGGGGAGACTCGTGAAGACTTCGCGGACGGCGCTGAGGACCTCGCGCTGGCTGGCGGAGAGTTTGTCGCGCAGGACCGCCAGACGAGGGTCGTTGACGCTGGGATCCAGTGAGGAAAGCACTGTGAGCTGGGCGGCGCGGCCGAACGTGCTGGAGGCCGTGAGGGGCTCGGCGCTGATCACGTCGGCGAGTTCGTCGAGGAGCTGGCCTTTGCGCCCTGGCGTGTAGTCCGCTGCGCCGATGCGCGTGGGCGTGTTGCGCGACGGCGGCGACTGGCGGAAGCCGCTGTTGTTGGGCTTGGGAGCGCTGTCAGGGAGGGCGGCGGAGACATCCTCGCCGGTGTCGGCGGTCGTCGGAGGACTGCCCGGGTCGCTGAACGCGGCGCGGGCGGGGGTGGAGTTGGACTTGCGGGGGGCGGGGTGATTAGTGGCGACCGCATCGCTCAGGCCCTGCTCGCGCTTGGCGTAGACCTGTTCGAGGCCGGCCGCGGCGGTGTCCATGTCAGGCGGAGCGCCGGAATCGCGCTTGGCCTGGTCGGCGCCGCCGCCGGTGCAGGAAATGAGGGCGGTGCCTGCGGCGAGGGCCAGCGTGAGGGCGAAGGGGCGGGTGATCGAGCGTGGGGGGGTGCGGAGCATGGGGCGGCCTCCTGCCGGGGCGATGGGCGCGCGGTTCCACCGCGCGGTGGGTTGGAGCATCGGCTGGTGGCGGGTGTCGGCTTTGAAGTTGGCAGGGGCGGGTCGTATGTGGATCAGACCGCACCGACGAACTTGAGCGTGAGAGCTTCGAGGATGTGGACCGGGTCGCCCTGGCCGGATTTTTGGCGGTGGTCGGCCTGCACGGCGGCCTGAAGGAGGGCAGCGGTCTGCGCGGGCTTCATCCGGCGGGCGGCTTCGGGAATAATCCGCGCGGATTCGCCCCAGAGGCGGACGCGCGGCTGTTCGCCCGCGGCGACGGCGCGGCAGACACCGTCGAGCTTGCGGGCCAGGTCGAGGTAGACGAGGTTGATGAGGACGGGGTTGTGGCGACTGACGTTGAGCGCATCGTGCAGGTTGCTCAGGGCGTGGTTGGCGTCGTTGCCCAGCAGGTCGCGCTGGAGGGACCATGCTTCCTCTTCGCGCGAGAAGCCGACCATCTCCGAGACCAGGGCGCGCGTGATGGCGGGCTTTGAGGCGTTGCGGGTGGCGGCGATGAGAGCGAGTTTGCCAAGCTCACTGTCGAGGCGGCCGAGGTCGGTGCCGAGGTTGTCCACCAGGAGTGCCGCGGCGTCGGGCTCGATCGCGGCGCGATGGCGGGCCTTGGCGCGCTCGGCCGCCCAGTCCATCGCCTGTTGGGGCGCGTACGGCTCGCACTCGACGACCGTGCCGCCGGCAGCGGCGATGGCTTTGTCGAGGTTGCCGGCCCGCCAGGCGCCGGCGCGGAGGAGCAGGCAGGCGGAGGGCTCGGGGCTCTTGGCGTAGGTCTCGAACATCTCACGGGCGGTGCGCTCGGCGTGGCCGCGGCGGCCCAGGGTGGGAACTCCAGGGGCGTCGCCGTCGTCATCGGCGGCCTTGAGGAGCAGGTCGGCGTTGTCAACGATCACGAGCTTGTGCCGCTGCATGAGGCTCAGCGAACGGCACTCGTCGAGGATGTCGGCGGGGTTGGTGGACTGCCCGTCGAAGACGACGGTGTCGATCTCTTCGTGGGCCTTGGTGAGCGCGGCGCGGTGGCGCTCGGTGTGGTCGAGTTGCAGGAACCGCTCCTCGCCATAGAGCACGGCGATCGGCGCGGCAGGGGGGATCGAGCTGGCGGCGGACTTAGCCATAAGGGGAGGTGGGGAAAAGGGAGTCTAGTTCAGCGGCTTGCCGAGTGCCCGGCGCTTGTCGGCGAGGAACTTGGCGTGGTGGTCGATGTGCTGGATGTACATGGGGACCATGGTGGCGATGGTGATCTTGCCGTACTGGTTGTGGATGCCGGCGCGAGCCCAGGCATCGGCGGGTAGGGTTGCGAGCCACTGGGCGGTGAAGCGTCGATGCACGGCGAAGAGGTCGCAAACGATGGCCAGGTCCGCGGCGTCGTACCACGGCTGGCGGGCGAAGGCCGTCTCGTCGTAGCCGATGAGCAGCGGCAACTCTTCGGCGGCGATGCGGCGCATGCGGTGGGTCGCGATCAGGTCGCTATCGAGGCAGTGGACCACCAGTGCGTGGATACTCCAGGTGCCGGGGACCGGGTGGGACCGCAACTGGTCGGGGTGAGGCCGGCGATCCAGCGGCGGGGCACTTCGGCGTGGGCGGCGTAGGCATCGACGAGGGCTTGATGGTTCATGGAAACTCCGTGTCTTGCCGCAACGGCGACACCGATGGCTGCGGCGGACCGTATGGTTGGTCGTGCTGATTCTGACGATCATCCAGGGGCCGGACAAGGGGAAGACCTTTGAATTGCCCGACCATGAGCCGCAACTG
The DNA here is from genome assembly GCA_050730675.1 of Phycisphaerales bacterium. Classification (GTDB taxonomy): domain Bacteria; phylum Planctomycetota; class Phycisphaerae; order Phycisphaerales; family UBA1924; genus JBOHNM01. The sequence goes on from JBOHNM010000031.1 coordinate 6,784, forward strand.
CTCGGCCGGTCGAGCGAGGCGCTCCCGCTGACGGACAACACGGTGTCGCGCCGGCACGCGGAGCTGACCCCCGATGCGGGGCAGTGGTTTATCCGCGACCTGGGGAGCCAGAACGGTACTTGGGTGAACGGCACTCGGATCGAAGGGCGGACGCGTCTGCGCCAGGGTGACCAGGTGCGGACGGGGGCGACGCTGGTGGTCTTCGGGTCCAGCGATCGGCGGGCGCCGGTGGGGCCGGTGCGGGTGCTGCGCCCGGACCAGATGGACACGTCGATCGAGCGGTCGATGGTGAGCAACGAGGACTCGGTGATCATGTCCGAGCCGGAGCCGCGGCAGGCCGCCATCGACCACCTGCGGGTGATCTACGGCCTGACGACGCTGACCACGCGGACGGCGGACCGGAGCGAACTGCTCGAGGGCGTGATGGACCTGGTCTTCAGCGAGTTCAAGCCTGAGCGTGGGGTGGTGCTGCTTTCGGACGCGGGCGACGCCGTGCCGCGCGATCCCGAGCCAACGGTGGTGCGGTACGCGGGGCTGGAGCCGGGGCACGTGCCGCCGGACGAGCCGATCAACGTGAGCAAGAGCATCCTGCAGGCGGCGCTGCGCAACGCCGAGGGTGTGCTGAGCAGCAACGCCATGACCGATGCGCGGTTTCGCTCGGGCGACAGCGTGCAGAGCTACAACATCCGCTCAGCGATCTGCTCGCCCATCCGCTTCCGCGACCGGACGTTCGGCGCGATCTACATCGACAGCACGGTGGCGAACTACACGTTCACGCCCGAGCAGCTCGCGCTCATGAACGCGATCGGTCAGCACACAGGTCTGGCGCTGGCCAACGTGGAGCTGCTGCAACAGAAGCTGCGGGCCGAGCGATTGGCCGCGATGGGCGAGACGGTGGCGAGCCTGAGCCATTCGATCAAGAACATCCTGCAGGGCCTGCGCGGCGGCGCGGATGTCGTGGAGATGGGGCTCAAGCGCGAGGACCTGAAGGTGGCCCGCGGCGGCTGGCCGATCCTCAAGCGCAACCTCGACCGCATCATCGGCCTGACGACCAACATGCTGGCCTACTCGCGCCCGCGCACGCTGGAATTGGAGTTGACCAAGGTTGGCCCACTGCTGGAGGACTGTGCCTCGCTGATGCAGGACATGTGCCAGGCGCGGGATGTGGCGCTGATTGTGGACGCCGAGGCGGATATGCCGCCGATCCCGATGGATGCGGGCCAGATCCACCAGTGCGTGATGAACCTGCTGACCAACGCCGTCGATGCGGTGGAGGCCAAGACGGGCGTGGTGACGGTGCGGGCGTCGTTTAAGGCGCTGGAAGTGGGCAAGGGCGAGGCGCGGATCGAAGTGATCGACAACGGGCCGGGTATTCCCCCGGCGATCCTGGAAAAGGTCTTCCTGCCGTTCTTCACCACCAAGGGCCTGCGCGGGACGGGGCTTGGGCTGGCGGTGACCAAGCGCCTGATCGAGCAGCACCATGGGCGCGTCGAGGTGAAGAGCCAGACCGGCAAGGGGGCGGTCTTCACGCTGGTGATCCCGGTGGACCCGCAGAACCGGATTGATCCCGCGGAAACGGCCGCGTCCCGCGGGGATACGCGGCGTAAACTCTGACCCTCATCCGATGGGGTTTGTTCCGGCGCCGCCCGCGCTTGATCGGCGGCCAAAGCAAAGGGCCGCCGTGCACGCCAAGAGCCACACGCCACATGCCGCGTCGTCGCAGATCGAGCCCAAGGCGCGTCCCAAGGGGCAGCGCACCGGGTTCCTGATGCAGTTCTTCCGTACTCCGGGCCAGGTCGGGGCGATCGCGCCGACGAGCAAGTGGGTGGCCCGCAAGATGACCGAGGGCCTGCACCTCGACCGAGCCAAGCTGGTCGTCGAGTACGGCCCGGGCAACGGCACGCTCACCGACGAGTTCGTCAAGGCGATGGGCACGCGCACCAAGTTCTTCGCCATCGAACTGAGCAGCGAGATGGCCGAACTGTTCCGCGAGCGTCACCCGCGCCGGCGTGTCTATGTCGGCAGCGCCGCCGATATCGGGCGGTACGCAGCGCTGGAGGGGTTCCCCGCCGAGCATTCGGTGGACGTGGTGGTGAGCGCGCTGCCGTGGACCAACTTCCCGCCGCTGCTGTGCAGCAAGATCCTCGCGGCGACGACCAGGGCCCTCAAACCCGGCGGGCGCTTCGTCACCATCTGCTACTCGGGCAGCGAACTGACGCGTGGCGGCCGCCGCTTCGCCAAGCTCCTTGATCGCTACTTCGCGACCGTCGAGAAGACGCCGCCGGTGCTGCGGAATGTGCCGCCGGCGTTCCTATACCGCTGCACCACCAAGGCTTGATCAGGAAAGACAAACGCAGAGACCGACGAGGTCGTGTGCGTCTGCGTTCGTCATCTTGAATCGTCCCTCGTGCTACGCCAGATCAAAGACCAGCGCCTCGGCGTCTGCAGTCGCCGCGATGTCGAGCCGCTGCTCGCCGGTGATGGCCGCGCCGTCGCCGGCGGCCATGGGCGTGCCGTTGATCGTCAGGCCGCCCTTGATGAGTTGCACCCAGGCGCGGTGATTCGGCTCAAGGTCCAGCATCGCCTTCTTGCCCGTGCCCAGCAGTGTGGCATAAAGCTTCGTGTCGGCGTGGATGGGGATCGAGCCGTCGCGCCCGTCGGGGGAGGCGACCAGTCGCAGGGTGTCGCGCCGCGACGCAGCGTCGAAGTGCTGCTGGTGGTAGGCCGGGGTCGCCCCGCGCGTGCGCGGCTTGATCCAGATCTGCAGCAGGTGAACTGGATCGGTCTTGGACGGGTTGAACTCCGAGTGCTCGACCCCTTCGCCGGCGGTCATGTGCTGGATGTCGCCGGGGCGGATCTCGCCGGTCGAGCCCGTGGAGTCCTTGTGGGCCAGCGCCCCCGAGACGATGTAGGTGATGATCTCCATGTTGTCGTGCGGGTGCTCGCGGAAGCCGGCGCCGGGGGCGACGCGGTCCTCGTTGATGACGCGCAGCGGGCCGAAGCCGAGCTGGGTGGGATCGAAATACCCGGCGAATGAGAACGTGTGGCGGGCGTTGAGCCAGCCGTGGTCGGCGTGGCCGCGGGCGTCGGACTTGCGGATGGTGATCATGACTGCTCCTTGTGAATTATTTGTTGCAACAAATAATACGCCGGAGGTGTGACGGAGGTTCGGACGCAAGGCAACGATCAAGAGGTGGGAGGGTGCCCAATCCGCAGGACCATGATCAAAGACCAAGGACGAACAACTAACGACCGCCCCCGCCCCGCGCCGCCACCAGCAGCCGGCTCAACTCCGCCAGTTCCGCCTTGCCCATGTGCCCGAGCTGGTTCTTGTGCAGCGCCAGCACCGGCCCGTCGAGCCGCTTCAGCACCGTCTGCCCCGCCGGTGTGATCCGGGCGATCACCACCCGTCCATCCTGTTTCCCCCGGCTGCGCTTGGCCAGCCCCCGCCGCACCAGCCCGTCGATCAACCGCGTGACGTCCGGCACAGGCGTCACCAGATGCTCACCCACTCGCGAGCAGGAGAACCCATCATCCCCCGCCCCGCGCAGGATGCGCAGCACGTTGTACCCCGACTCAGAAAGCCCGTGCTCGCGGAACAGCCGCGTGAACTCCGCCCCCAGCACCGCCGTGGTCCGGGCCAGGTTCAGGAAGACCTCCTGCTCCGGCGCATCGAACGGCCGCTTCTTGCCGATCTCGCACGCGAGGCCGGGGGCTTCGGTCGGCGGCTGAGAGTTGTCCTTGGCCTTGGGCACGCGCAACGGTACACGCCGCGGGCGGACCACAGCGGCGCGTCAGCAAACGTTCAGGTCAGCGAACTACGCGATCACGGCATACCGGCGGGAACCGGCTCCGCGGGCTCGTGCTTGGCGTCGGCATCCTTCGGGTCTGCCGCCTCCGCAGGCGGGTTCTTCATCAGATCAACTGCTTTGCGTGCCGCGGCCTCGACTTCCGCCGGCGTGCGCACGCGCGTAACCAAGTCCGGATCGGTGGGGTGCTTCTCCAGTCGCTTGCCCTTGATCGTCACATAATCGCTGATCGGCACCTTCATCTCGAAGCCGTCTTCGAGTTTGACGGGCGTCGAGACCAGCACCGCGCCCGCGGTTGGGTTGCCGACGACGATGCCGTCCTTCAGTTCGCGCAGAGCGTTGGCGACAATCTCCGACGCGCTCGCCGACGCGCGATTCGTCAGCACCGCGACCTTGCCTGCAAACGGCGTCAGGTTGCCGCGCCGGATACGCATCTTGGCATCGGCCCACTCGGCGACCTTGACCACATCCGTCGGATCGCCCTTGGTCTGCTCGGCGTAGCGGTCCGCCACACGCTTGCTGACGCTGGTGCCGATCGCCGTTCCGCGCGGCAGCAAAAAGCTCAGGAAGTGCAGCATGTTGTCAACTGCGCCGCCGCCGTTGAACGTGAGATCGATGACGAGGTACTTGTCGTCCTTCGCCTGGGTGAAGAACTCCTCGACTTTCTTGCGGTCGTAGCCGGTGCTGAAAGTCGGGATCTTGATCATTGAGGCCTCATCGCTCAAACGCGTGAAGGTTTCTGCTTCCTTGGTGATGATCTTCTCGCGCGTGAGGGTGACGTCCTCGACCGTGCCGTCCGTTCGGCGCACCGTCAGTGTGAGCTTGGACCCCTCTTCGCCGCGGATGATGCTTGGGTCGTAGATCTTCGCGCCGTCGACATGCGTGATCGTGTCGCCAACCTTGAGGCCGGCCTTCTCAGCAGGGCCGGCGGTGATCAGGCTCTGAATGGTCAGCCCGCGGCTCAGCGGCTTGCGGTCGTACGACAGGCCCAGGCCCATCGGTGATTCGGCGCGCATCAGCGTAACCACCCGCGTCTCGTCGTTGCCGCGCATGACGGTCAACGCCAGCTTGGCGCCCTCTGTGAGCATCTCGGGTCCGGTGATCTCGTGCGAATCCACAGCGGTGATGACGTCTCCGACATCCAGCCCTGCCTCGGCGGCCGGCCCGCTCGGCGTAATGCCCTTGATCGTGACGCCGCGATCGATTCCCTCGCCACTGTGGCGGATACCGATGCCGACGAATTCGTTCTGGCGGCGCTGCTGCGCGGCCGAGGGTGTCGTGAGATCGATGTGGCTGATGCCGAACTCGCGCAGCGCGCGGTTGAGCACGCGTGTGAATTCGATGTCGGTCGCGGCGTTGTCGATCTGCTTCTGGTATTTGGTGCGGATCTCCGACCACTTGGTGAAGTCCGTCCCCGAGGCGTACGCACGCTCCTTCACCAGCTTCTCCGCAGAAGCGATCAGCCGCTCCTTCTCGGCCCGCGTGATCGGCTCCGCCCACGCCGGCCCAGCCGCGCAGCAGATCGCCACAGCGGCGACGATGAATCGGAGCGCAAAACAGAACAAAACGCCGTGTCGGGCGGTTCGCATGGAGGCAACCTCGTTGAATGAGAATACGGGCGAGGAGCCCGGAAGTTGCGGCACGCGACAGTTTGGCCCGCCGACCCCCCTCCGCGAGACAAACCCGCCCGATTCCCCGAACCGCAAGCAACCGGCCACGTATGTTAGTGTATGCTCACTTGAAGCGCGGAGGTGTTGGTGATCGTGCCCCTGATCAACGAGGCTTGCGGATGGCTCCTGGTGGGGCTGGGTATCGCCGCCGGCGTCTGGATGGGCATCGGCTTCCGCAAGGATGCTTGGCTCGGCGGCTACGACGCCTGGCCGCGGCGGCTGGTGCGGCTCGGTCACATCGCCCTCATCGCCTTGGGCATGCTCAACATCCTCTTTGCCCAGAGTGCCGCGCGGATCGCCCTGCCGATCCTCTGGCTGGATGTCGCAGGTTGGTCACTCCTGGCCGGCGCGGTGCTGATGCCGACATGCTGCGCGATCGCGGCCTTCCGCCGCGGAGCGGTGGGCCTCTTCGTTCTGCCCGTGATCTGCCTCGGGCTCGGCGTGACGGTGACGTGGGTCGGACTTTTCGCACGGATGATCGGAGGTGCCCGGTGAAGATCGGTCTGATCGCGATGAGCGGCGTGCGCGCGTGGAGCGAAGAACTCAACCGCGCGGGGCTGACGATGCCCGGCGTGATGGAGCGCGGCGCGGTGATCGCCTCGCTGCCGAGCCTCTCGCTGCTGACGTTGGCGGGCCTGACACCGCCGGATGTGGAGGTCGAGTACCACGAGATCCGCGATTTGCGTGTCGATGGGCACGTCGCGGGCCGGTTCGATCTTGTGGCCATCAGCACGATGAGCGCCCAGGTCTTCGATGCCTACCAGGTCGCCGACCAGTACCGCGCGCTCGGCGCCAAGGTCGTCATGGGCGGCCTGCACGTGACCGCGCTCCCGGGCGAGGCCCTGCGCCACTGCGACGCCGTGGTCGTGGGCGAGGCCGAGCCCGTATGGCCGCGCCTCGTCGATGACGCCCGCCGCGGCAAGCTTCAGCACCTCTACCGCGCCGATGCCGATGAGGAGTTCGACCTCGCCGATGCACCGATGCCGCGCTTCGACCTGCTCGATATCCCCAAGTACAACCGCCTCACCGTCCAGACCAGCCGCGGCTGCCCGCACAAGTGCGATTTCTGTGCCAGCTCCATCCTGCTGACCAATGGCTACAAGCTCAAGCCCGCGGCCAAGGTGATCGCCGAAATCCGCCGCATCAAGCAGCTCTGGGACCGGCCCTTCATCGAACTCGCCGACGACAACTCCTTCGCCTCGCGCAGGCATGCCAAGAAGCTCCTGCGCGAGCTGGCGGCCGAGGAAGTCCACTGGTTCACCGAGGCGGACGTCTCGATCGCTGAAGACGTCGAACTCCTGGACCTGATGCGGGCCAGCGGCTGCCGCCAGGTGCTGATCGGGCTCGAGAGCCCGGAGCAATCGTCGCTCGCCGGCGTCGAGCTGCGCCGCAACTGGAAGCTCGGCCAGTTCCCCAAGTACGAGGCCGCCGTGCGGACCATCCAGTCCCGCGGCATCACCGTTAACGGCTGCTTCATCCTCGGCCTCGACGGTCACACCCCCGCCATCTTCGACGAAGTGCTCACTTTCGCCGACCGCACGAGCTTATTTGACGTCCAGATCACTGTCCTGACGCCCTTCCCCGGCACGCCCCTCTATACCCGCCTGCTCGACGAAGGCCGCATCCTCGAACCCGGCGCCTGGCACAAATGCACGCTCTTTGATGTAAACTATGTCCCGGCGCTGATGACGGTGCAGGAGTTGGAGGCCGGGCTCCTCTCGCTGGCCGGCAAGCTCTACCACCCCGACGCCGTCAAGAAGCGGCGCGAAGGGTACTTCAACGGGCTTGATCGCACGCGTTTGCGGCCTGAGCGAGTCTGAAGCCGCCCGTAGCGCCGAACGAGGGGCGCTTCACCAATAGTCCTCTTCGGAGTAGCCGTTCGGACCAATAAAGCCCGGTGTCTCAAGCATTCGCTCGATGCGCTCACGCACCAGTGGCGTTACCGTCGGATCATGTCTGAGAAGGAACCGCACACCGACGTCAGATTTCAAGAATGGCGTCTTGGGGAAGTCCCGCCATTGCTCAAATCGCTTCTCGATTCCAAGCGTCCAGAGGCGTCCCGGGTTGTACGGACCCATAGGAAGATGACGATTGAGCCACTCTTGAGTTTGGCGGACATAGTTATCGATGACCCAAGGTGCGGCGCCATGAGCATCGATCTCCGCGCAAATCTTGGGCAAGATGGCTTGCGAATGCCTTGGCCCCATCAATGGCGGCGGACGCCAGCCCGGCGGAAACTCATGGCGGGCATGCGCTGATATGACGGCCAGACCCGAGGACACGTCTCCACGGTCCATTGCCGCTTCGACGTCATGTCGCAGTCGTTGTTCCGGCTGCGCGACAATCAAGCTGGGAAGCCACGCCAGTACCCCAATCGCCGCGAGCGCAAGTGGGCTGCGTGCAGATACCTGCTGATGGCTCGGGAATGGTGGGGGCCATTTCGGCGACATTTGCCTAGAAAACACAACCGCCAACGTCAACAAAGCCGGGGTGGCGAAGCAGGAGGCGATCGTCAGGTTCAGCATCGCCGAGGCCAGCATCCGATCTTCGGGCGGCAATCCCAGCCCGCCCATCAGATCCAACACGGGACGCGGTGAAACGAGGGCGGCAAGGAACATTGCACCAGCGCCATAGCAGGCAGTCCAGAGCAGTACGGGCCAGTATTGCGTCTTCGTCAATATGCTCACGACCCGCGCGATCACGAGGACTCGCCAAGCCGCAACGACCATCAGTGTCCACAGATTCGCCTCAATCGCATGCACAGGCGTCGTGAACCGCTCATAGGGAACGGCGTAGAGCCACGCCAGCGGCGCAGTCATCCAATAGAGCGCCAGAAAGCGGGGATAGAGCCGCCACGACGCCCACACTTTCGCTCGCCGACCACCTCGGACGCGAGCAATGATCAGCAGAAGGGTGAACAGCCCCGCGCTCGTCGCAATCGACGCCCCGAACGGCCCCAGCAGATACCACGGCTCGCGCACCAGATCCTCACCGTCATAGTTCCGTGCCAGCCCCGCCGAAAGCACCAGCAACCCGCCAACCAGCAGCGTCCATCGGCTGTGCGCCAATTCGAGGATCGACTCGCGATCGCCGAGCAGGAACATGAAGATGGAGCGAATGCGCATGGTGGGTCTGAGGATCAGTCTACCAATCGCGAGGCAAACCCGCGACCATTCGTGCGCGTCATCCCTTCTTTCGGCCCGCGGGGCCGCACGAACGTAGCCACGGGTGGAGCGAAGGTCGGCGAAGCCGGCCGCAGCGCAACCCGTGGAAAGAGGTGGAAAAGGAATCAGACCCCGAAGGGGTCCACGAACGAATCGTGCCTGCGACCCATGTTACCCGTGGCCCAGGTCGGCGATCGTGGCATCGGTGCGGTATCTCACGAGGAGATGTACATGGTCTTCGATGCCGCCGATGGTCAGGAGCGAGCCGCCTTCATCGCGGACGATGCCGCCGATGAACGGATACAGGCGCGGGCGCAGGTCGGTGGTGATGAGAGGCTCGCGATGCTTGGTGCTGAAGACGATGTGGTACAAGAGTTGCGAGAATGTGCCGGGCATGGTGGGCTCCTTTGAAGGTGGTGAGGGAATCAGCATACACAATATTGAACAAAATGGGAGTCGCTCGTGGACCCCTTCGGGGTCCGGTTCGTGAGCCTCGCCTTCCACGGGTTGCGCTCCGCCCCGCGGCGCGGGGCTCCGCTCCACCCGTGGCTACGTCCGTGCGGCCCTTCGGGCCGAAGAGCCTGAACCGCACAGCTGGCGACGTCCCGCGCTCAACTCCGGTCCCCAGAATCGAATCCAACCCCACCCCGCCCCCTTGTTACAAAAAACCACCCCGCCAGAACCGGCAAAAGGACTACGCGTTGCGCAATCTGGCGGTCCTCCCGCGCAAAAAACCTTGAAAATCCGCCGCGCGGCCGCATCATCTCCGCCATGAACCGCCGCACCACCATCGTCACGCACCCGGCCCACGAACGCCTCCTCGAACTCAAACTCAAGGGGGCCAACCACCTCGCCCGCATCCTCGACTCCGACGCGCCCGAGCCCACCAAGCTCAAAGCCGCGATGGCCCTGGCGCGCCTGGCCATCCCCGCCGCGCCCTCTGCCGCGGCCGCGGCTCTACCCCCTCTCCCGCTTCCAGCGGGAAAGGGTTGGGGTGAGGGCGATTGCGCCGCGGCACGACAAACCTCAGCCGCAGCAACGAACACGCAAGCCGCACCGCGAGCCGAAGCAGCAAAGCCGTCCCAGGCTGCGACCGCGAACGGTGCCTTGCCCTCGACGACCACTTCCCCGCGCCAGCTCGCGCCAACTCCTTCCCCCTCACCCCTCCTCGCCCCCAAGCACACCCTCCTCCAACGAAACCTCGCCTTGCTTCCACGCCCGGCCCGCCCCCACCTCCCCCGCATCGAAGCCCGCTCCGCCTGATCTCACCGCGCGCATACGCCCGGTCCCACTACCCTCTTCCTCCCACACCGAGCCGACACCCATGTACGCCCCCAGCATCATCGACCCCGCGCTCGACGACCGCCTCCGCGCCGATGTCGAGCCCGGCGAGCGCCTCGTCTGGACCGGCCAGCCCCGCCGCGGCGCCTACGCGCGGCGCATGCTCCCCGCGGGCATCGCGGGTCTGGCCTTCCTCGCCTTCGGCATCGGCGCCGGCTTCATGGTGGCGACCATGAACAAGCCGATCGTCCCGCCGCCAGAAGCGCTCGCCCAGATGTCGCCGCAGGAACGAGCGGTGTGGGAGCGGCACCAGCAGCCCGACGCGATGGACCGCGTGCTCCCGTTCATCTTCGCCGGCGGCTTCGGCCTCTTCGGACTGCCGCTGAGCCTCATCCCGGTCATGGCGTGGTTCGCCGCCGAGCGCACCGCGTACGCGATCACCGACCGCGGCGTCATCGTGCAGCAGGGCAAGCTCACCGGCGGCTACGTCTCGCTGCGCTACCACCGGTCGCAACTCACATCGCTGCAGCGGACCGAGCGGTCGGGAGGCGTCGGCGATCTGGAGTTCGTCTCCGCGCCCGCAACCGACGGCACCACCGGCGCGGGCCGCGGCGGTGGGGGGCGTGCGCCGAACGTGAAGTCCGGGTTCTTCGGCATCGACGGCGTCCGCGAAGTGGAACAGATGCTCAAGAAGTCGCTGCGGATCGACGAATCGCGCGAGGCGGAGCCGGTTGCGGCGGAGGTCGACATCGATAGCGGGAGCGAGGCGATGAACGACGAAGTGGGGGACTCGGAGCCCGATTCGTCCTCGGAAACCACCAACGACGGCGGCGACGAGAACGCGGACTCAGGCGAGGAGCCGCAGGCCCGCTAGTGTGGAAGTCGTGAATACGATGGTGCTCAGGCGAACGCCGAGCGCCGACCGGAGGTCGCGGAGATGTCCACAGAAGGCCTGATTGACACACAGCTCCAGGAGCGGCTGACGCGCGAGCTTCAGCCCGGCGAGCGCATCGTCTGGTCGGGGCAGCCGCTGCCGCGGGCGTTCGCGCGGGGCTCGCTCCCGGTCGCGGTTTTCGGTCTGTTCTTCGGCGGTTTCGCGCTCTTCTGGATGTTGATGGCCGGCGGCGGCGCGTGGTTCGCCAGCGCAGCTCCGCAATCCAATGGCCCGCCCCCGGTCGTCGGGACCGCCTTCAGCTTCCTGACGCTCTGCGGCCTGCCTTTCTTGGCCGTGGGTGTGGTGATGCTCACGATGCCGATCTGGCGGCGCGTGATCGCCGGCAAGATCATCTACGCCATCACTGATAAGCGGGCGGTCGTGATCGGACCCGAGGCGTGGCGCGGGACGGTCACCCGCTCGTTCGCCGGCGAGAAGATCGCCAACGTCGCCAGGGCCGAGCGCTCCGACGGATCGGGGGACCTGGTCTTCGAGGAGATCGTCTCGTACTCCAGCAGCTCCGACGGCGCCAGCCGCCACGTCACGCGGCGCGGGTTCATCGGTGTGGGCCGCGTGGCGGAAGTCGAACGAATCCTGCGGAAAACGCTGCTGAGCACAAGGGGAATTACCTGAAGCCTGCCGAACGGCTCGTCCGATGAGACGGTCCGAGCCGGATTCCCAAGTACAATGACGGCATTCACCGGGAGACCCACATGTTCGCCAAGTTGAGCCGAAGCTGGGAATTGACCAAGGCCTCCTCCGCCGTCCTCCGCGATGACAAGCGGCTGGTCCTGCTGCCGCTGGTCTCCGGCACGTTGTCGTTCATCATCGGCGCATCGTTCATCGTGCCACTCGTCCTGCTGACCGTGGCGCAGGAGACCGCCAAGGGCGCCGGGCACGAGGCCAAGTTCGAGTTCGGTGTGATACACGGGGTCGTGCTCTTCGCCCTCTACTTCATGAGCTACTCGATCGTCGCCTACTTCAACGCCGCGCTGATCTGCTGCGCCATGGACAAGTTCGACGGCAAGCCCGTGAGTCTTCGCTCCGGCCTGGCCCGCGCCGGCAAGCGCCTGCCGCAGATCCTCGGCTGGTCCGCGATCAACGCGACCGTCGGCGTAATCCTGCAGTGGATCAAGGAAGAGACCGGGTTGCTCGGGCGCATCGTCGCCGGCTTCGTCGGTCTCGCCTGGACCATCGCGACGTTCTTCGTCATCCCCGTGCTCGTGGTCGAAGGCATCGGCCCGATCGCCGCCATCAAGCGCTCCACCAGCGTGATGAAGAAGATGTGGGGCGAGACCCTGATCGTCAACGTCGGCGTCAGCGGCGCCATGGGCCTCATCGGCTTCCTCGGTTTCCTGTTCTTCGCCGCCGCGGGCGTGGGCATCTCGCTCGCTTTGCAGTCGGCCTGGCCCGGGATCATCGCCGCCATCGTGCTGATTGCCTTCCTGACGCTTCTCGCCCTCGTCGGCAGCACGCTCAAGGGCATCCTCGTGGCGGCCTGCTACCGCATGGCCTTTAACGGTGAAACTCCCGCCGGCTTCGACGGCCAGACACTCCGCGCGATGTTCGCCGAGAAGAAGAAGTAACGAGAGTCCTCACTTGCACCGGCGATCAGCGACGACGACGACACGCCACCGTGAGCCCAGCCACTCCGGCGAGCACGGCCGCGCCGGGCGACGGAACCGAGCCGTCGAGTCCGTGCTCGATGTCCACCACGGTTCCGGCCCACAGGTAGCCGACCCAGCCCCCGGTGCCGCTGCCGGCGCCGAGGTGGATGCCGCCGTTGGGCGTGAAGATATTGCCGCGCCAGTTGACGCCGCCGCCGGCGCGGAAGGCGTTGACGCTGCTCGAGTGCGTCTCGACATTGAACAGGCCGGCGGCGCCGCCGGTGATCACCACATCGCAGGTGCTCCCCATGACGACATCGTCCACCACGTAGACCGTGACCGGCCCGCCCGTGACGTTCACGTTCAGGTCCAGGCCGTTGCCGGCCGTGAGCGAATGGAGGTAGTACACGCCCGCCGTCAGGTTGAGCACGCACGAGCCGCCGAGGGTGACGTCGTTCCACGAACCCGGGGCGAGGTTCATTGTGCCGCCGTTGCCCACGCTCTGGTTGGTGATGCCCGCGACATACGCCGTGGCGGCGGGGAGGTTCGGCAAAGTCGGCATGGCGACCACGTGCGAGCCGACGGTGCTGCCCGCGCCGACGGAGAACGATCCGGGGTTGGTGACGGTTCCGGTGACGTGCACGTTGTTGGCGAGCGAGACCGCGTCGCCGGCGCGGAGATCTCCAAAGATCTGTGCTGTGCCGTTCAGTGTCGCGTCCCCCACTGTAACGATGCCGTTTCCGGTGCCGACCAGCCCGGTCACCGACGACCCGACGCCGATCTGCACGCCTGTGGCGCCGTAGATCGCGTAGTTGGTGATCGGGTCGGCAACGGCAACGCCGGCAAGCACAGCACACGCGGCCAGGCCGCTCCACGCAGACAGTGATCGATGCATCGCTCTCTCTCCTGATCGCTCTCTCCGCGGCACGGACAAACGCCGCGGCTCGACAAACTCTACACCCTGTTCCGGGCGGGGTCATCCGAAATGGGCCGGCTTTTCAGGCGATCGGCGGAATGCCCGGGTTTGGCTGTCAAACTGGGGATTCTGGCCCCTATTCCTGAGGGCCGTTCACCCCAGCCCCATCGCCTTGGCCATCGCCCGCCCCATGTCCGCCGGACTAAGCGCGACCTCGACACCCGCGGCCTTGAGCGCCGCGATCTTCGCGTCGGCCGTGTCGTCGGCCCCGCCGATGATCGCCCCCGCGTGGCCCATGCGCCGCCCCGGCGGGGCCGTGCGCCCGGCGATGAACGCCGCCACAGGTTTGTTGAGCTTGCCCGCCTTTTTCTGGGCGGAGATGAACTGCGCCGCCTCGATCTCGTCCGCCCCGCCGATCTCGCCGATCATCAGGATGCCGTGCGTCTCCGGATCGGCGGCGAAGAGCTTGATGCAGTCGATGTGGTTGAGCCCGCGCACCGGGTCGCCGCCGATGCCGACGCACGACGATTGCGCCAGGCCGAGCGACGACGTCTGCCACACCGCCTCGTAGGTGAGGGTGCCCGAGCGCGAGACGATGCCGACGGCCTTGCCGACCTTGGCCTGGCTGATGTGCGTGTGGATGTAACCGGGCATGATCCCGATCTTGCACCCGGCGCTGGTGAACGTGTCGGTGGCACTCGTGCCGCCGCCGGTCTTCGGTCCGGGTGTGATGACGCCCGGGCAGTTGGGACCAACGAGGATGATCTTGCGCTGCGCCGGATCGACCTCCGCGCCGCCGTTGAGTTCGTCGAGCACGGCCCGCACCCGGATCATGTCCTGCACCGGCACGCCCTCGGTGATCGCGCAGACGGTCTTGATCCCGGCGTACGCAGCCTCGAGGATCGCATCACCGGCGAAGGCGGGCGGGACGAAGATCATCGTCGCGCCGGCACCGGTGGCCCGCACCGCCTGCTCGATGGTGTCCCAGATCGGCAGGCCGTTCTCGTCCTTGGCGCCGCCCTTGCCGGGCGTGACGCCGCCGACGAGCTTGGTGCCGTAGTGCAGGCACCCGCGCGTGTGCTGGGCGCCGAATGCGCCGGTGATGCCTTGGCAAATGACTTTGGTGTTCGCGTCGACGAGGATGGCCATAGGGGACGAGGATAGGAACGCTTGGCCCGGCAAACGGGCCGATTCACGGTGCCGGGCACGGCCCGAAGAACCGGGACAGGAAATAGACCAGGTCGTCCACGGTGACCTGTCCGTCGGGCGTCTCGGCGCCGCCTTGGCTTACCAGGTCCGCGACATTCAGGTCGCCGGCAAAGAACCTGGAGAGGAAGACCACCAGGTCGTCCACCGTCACCTGTCCGTCCGCGCCGACCTGGCCGCCCTGTTTGGCGATATCGGCCGGTCCGCACGGCGGCGTCGTTTCCGATCCCCCCACGGCCGGGATCGTCGCGACGTAGCTGACCAGGGCGCCGTCGCTCAGGCGCTTGGCGACGCCGCTGACGGTGTGCCCGTCGGAACTGACGGCGCGGATGTCCAGCAGCAGGTATCCGCCGTGGCTGGTGCCGCCGGCGCCGGTGAGCAGATCCTTGAGCTTGTGGGGCACGTTCGCCGCGTCCCACACCACCGCCTCGCCGCCGCCAAGGCTGCCGGCCGCGCCGACGACCAGCGACCCGTCGCCGCTCACGCCGAGCGCGACGGTGCCCCACTGGGCGCCCGCGGGCGCGGCGAGCACAGTGTCGAGTGCAGAAGATGTCCAGCGCCAGGCCCGGAGGCCCGATCCCAATCGGTTCAGGCCGCTCGAGGTCCAGCGCCATGCCGGCAGGTACGACATCGGATCGCGCCCGCCGATGATGGTCGTACCGTCGGCGGAAACGCCCGTCGCCGCTCCCTGCACGAATGGCGCGGCGTTGCCGGCCAGCGGCTGGGTGCCGCCGGCGGGTGTCCAGCGGTAGGCGCGCCGGCCAAAGGTCGGCCCTTCAATCATGCCCACCGCGGTGTTGCCGTCGTGCGAGACGCCGTGGCCGCGGCTGGCGACGTCGTCGTCGGGGAGGGGAAGCAGGGCCGTCGAGCCGGCGCTCGTCCATCGGAACGCGCGCTCGAGCCCGGGCGTCCCCTCTGTACCTACAAGTGTGCTATCATCCAGCGACGAGCCGACGATCTCCGCGACCGGAACCGCGCCGACAGTCGGGATCGAGGCGATGACCCCGGCTCGACTCTCTCGTGCGCCCGATCCGTCGGCGCCGAGGGCCCACTGCCCGCTGGGCGAAACCCCCATGACAAACGGGATGGCCGTCGGCGGCCCCAGCGTGCCGGGCGCCGACCAGAACTCGCTGAAGGGAGCGACCGCACACACGCCGAGCGCGCCGTTGGCGCTCAGGGGGAGGTAGGTCTCCTGCTCGGAGACGACCGTGAACGACTGGCCGAGTGCGGGGAGCGCTCCTGCGGTCACGGCTAATGCCGCGCAGTACGATCGAATGGCTCGGGTGGGCAAGGTGGGCTCCGGGGGCGGATCTGCCCCATGAGCGAAAGCTATCGGTATTCCCGTCAACCGGCAAGGAAATTCGCGGGTCGTCTCCGTTGGCGCGGAGAAGGCTCGGCGTTGGGTATCCTCGGCGCGTGGTCCGACCTCTTACCCATTTTGACGGCGCCGCGGTCGGCGCTCAATCCGGCGGTGTCTGGGCGCATCCTGGCGCTGCACCGCTGCTTGGGCCCGAGCTGGCGCAGCGCCGCGGGGTCGTCGAACTGGTCGGGCGGGCCGCCGATCGTGCCGCGGCCGAGGCTCTCACCTGCTGGCCGGTCGAGCGGGCCACACTCCTGTTCGGTTCCGGGGCGATGCCCGGCATTGTTCCTCGCCCGGGCGATCTCGACCTCGTCCTGCGCCTCCGCCACCGCCCGACCCCCCGCGAGCGTGCCGCCGACCCCACGCAGGCCCAGGCGCGCGTCGCCCCCGTTTCCGCGGCGTTCCTGCGGGCTTTCTGCCTTGCCCTGGTCGACGAGGGTGCGAGGTTCATGCGGTTGGCGACGATCTGGGACGGCCCGTTCGCCGGCGCGTCGCGCGTGCCTGCTGGTTCCACAGTATCATGGTCATTGCCTGCGGTTGCCTGCGGGCGGTTGGTGAGCACCACCGGCGCCGTTACGCTGCGGCAGGCCGCCTTTGAGTGCGGGGTCGTGAAGCTCGCGCTTCTGGTGCTCGTCGACGGCCGGCTCATGCCCGTGGAGATCGCGATCGACTCATCGTTCGTGTTTCCCGGCGGTGGCTGCGATGTTTCGGCGGCGTTCACCGCCTTCTGGTTTGGCAAGGTGGCTTTCTCCGAGACCGAGGCCCTCACCGCCGCCGGCCACGAGCGCGAGCTGGCGACGCTGTTCCCTGATCGCTACTCGCCCACCACATTCGCGTGGGAGACCATTCTGCGCACGGCCGGGGACATGGAGCGGCGGCTGGACTTCCGCAAGATCGTCGGCGTCACCGCACTGCTGCACGCCATTGCGGGCGATGCCGCGGCCCTTGAGGACGCCAGGCGCGTTGCCGCATCGCCGGGGGCGGAACTGACCGGCCTGGGCACGCGACTCTCAGCGATCGTCAAGCACCGATGCGCCCGCGAACTCGACGATTCGGATGGCTGCGTCTTGCTGGCCGATTTGGCCACTGATCTGCGGGCGGTTGTGGATCTTCCCGGCGGCACGCGTTGGATCGACGCCCTGTCACGATCCGCCGGCGCCGGGCGGATTGACCCCGAGCATTGGGCCGGCGCCGATCGCCTCTCGGAATTGATGTACGAAACGGGGCTGCGTCACCTGGCGGTCGAATTGCGATCGCGCCCGCGCGTGCTGACGGTTCTCGAAAACGGCGCCGTCGCGCAGTCCCTCGCGGCGATTCCGCCGCCCGATCCGCTTTGATCGCCCGCACCCGGTCTTTATCCGCACGGAGCGAAGAACGCGGACAGGAAGAGGATGATGTCGTCGGCCGTGAGCTGCCCGTCGGCCCCCGGCGTGCCGCCGAGCTGGGCGATATCGGCGATGGCGAGGTCGCCGGAGAAGAACGCGCCGAGGAAGACGATGACATCGTCGGCGGTGTTCTGGCCGTCGGGCGTCGGTGCTCCGCCGAGGCTCGCGACGTCGGCGGCGTTGCAGCGCGTGCCGATGCTGCCGGTGAACATCGCGAACGAGAGGTCGATGAACTGCACGTTGAAGACGGCACGGCCGTCATCGAAGAGCGACGTGCGCCGACCGTCCTGGCCGCCGGAGCCGACGAGCAGGCCGAAGGTGTCAACGATGCGCAGCTCTCCGGGCCCGACCTGGAGCGGATCGCCGCGGCGGATCAGCGGCACCACGCCGCTGGAGGGATCGATCATGGCGATGACCTGGTCGTTGCCGCCGACGCCGGTGACGACCCCGGCACCGGAGAGGAAGACCACGAGCAGCAGGCGGCCGCCGGCGTTCATGGACGGGTTGCTGAAGCCGGACATCATCACGCCCGGCTCGGCGCCGGGCATCTGCGTGCCGGCCCGGGCCGCGATGCGAAGGTTTCCGGGGCGGCCGACATAGAGCACCTCGTCGTTTTCGTTGAGCGTGATCCCCGTGCCCGCGAGGACGCCGATGAACGCGGCGTCACCCGCCGCGTTCACCACCGGCAGCGTGAAGTTCGCCAGCAGCACACCCGGGTCGTTGATGAGCGGCGCGGGCAGGCCCATGCGGCAGAGCACATCCATGTTCCCGGCGGGGCCGAGGAAGAGGGCCGAGTCGGTGGCGATCGTTCCCGCGGGCGGCGGCGGCGTCGAGAGGATGACCCCCGGCCCGTCGAAGCTGCCGCGCCAGGCGATGACGTTGGAGTCGTTCATGTCCGGGGCGTTAAAGCCGCGGATGGTGAGCCCCGGAAGTCCCGGCGCGGGTTCGCCGCCGCGGATGACTTTGGTCGGGGAGGCGAGAGGCCCGGCCCAGATCCCGGCGCGATTCACACCCGCCACAACTCCGGGTCCGACCAGTTGGGCCACGTACGCGAGGTTTCCCGAGGGCGTCACCACGGGCGGGAGGACGTTGAGGTAGTTGATCCCCGCGGCCGTCCCGGGAGCGGGGTCACCGCGGCGTGCGATTTTGGCGACGGCTCCGGGGAGCCCGCCCCAGATTCCCGCGTCGCTCGGGTTGGACCCGCCGAAGACCACGCCGGGACCCTGAAGGTCGCTGATGAAGGCCACGTGGCCGCCCAGGCCCAGCCGGAGTGAATTGAATGTGCTGTCGCCCTGGCCGGCGGCGGTGTCGTTGGCGCGAAAATTGAAAAGGATGCCCGTCGCCGTGCCCGGCGCCTGGGCTGCTTGACGCATCGCCACACCTAATTCTCCGGGCACGCCGTGGAAGATGGCGGCGTTCTGTGCGCCGACGTTGGGGCCGAAGAGGATGCCGGTGAAGGCGATCCGGCCGCCGCCGGCCACGACCGTCCCGTTGAAACCATCGAAGACCGTGTCCACTTCGGTGGCGGGTGCGGGGTCGTTGCCGCGTGCTGCGGGCGCCAGCGATGCCAGATCGCCCGCGTAGATCACCGAATCATCGATACCGACCGTCACCGCGGGGCCCTGAAGGAAGCCGAGGAATGCCGTTTTTCCATTGGCCACATCGGCTACGGGTGGGAAGAACCCGCCGCCGAGGGTGAAATCGGTGGGAAGCCCCGGCGCCTGCGCGCCGGGCAGCAGCACAGGCGTGATGGTCAGCTGCGCCTGCCCCAAGGCGCTGCCGGCGGCGGCCAGCAAGGCCGCGATGGCCGCCAAGCGAGACGGGAAAGACGGCACTGACCGCTTGGCGGTCACACAAGAACCCGTGGGCATTCGACACCTCCCGATCACCCCGACGACGAGCCGCCGGAGCGTGCGCAGGAAGAGATTACCACACCGGCGGCAAACGGCAAGCGTTCGGAGCCGGTGCGGTGCCTGACATCACAATTCCTTGCGCGTGAGGCGAAGGGTTATGGGGTTTGGAGCCAGCCGAGATCACGCCAGCCAAGGGCGAAATTCGCCGGTCGCTTCCAAAATCCGCACGCGGTGCTCAGTTGCACGGCGAAAAGAACTGCGCGAGGAAGTAGACCAGGTCGTCCACGGTGATCGAGCCATCGCCGGGCGGCGAGCCGCCCGCGCTGACCAGGTCGGCCACGGCGAGGTTGTTCGCGAAGAACTGCGACAGGAAATTCACCAGGTCGTCCACCGTGTTGAGCCCGTCGGGCCCGGGTGTTGCCCCGACCCCCACGATGTCCGCGTCGTTGCACGCCAGGTTCACCGGCGGGCCGATGGTCACGTTCAGCGTGAGCATCAGCGATGTGCTCACCAGCGCCCCGGGCACGTTCTCGTCCGAGTTCACGATGGTGTAGGTGGCGGTGTAGGGGCCCTCGCTCGCGCCGGTGAAGACCGAGGCGTTGAACGAGACCGACGAGCCGGCGTTGAGGTTGAGCACCGGTGCGAAGTCCGTGGTCAGCACGCTCGTGGAGCCGGAGCCGCCGATGGAATCGAGGTCCAATTTCGCGGTGAAGCCCGCGATGCTGACGAGGTTGTAGATGGTGACGGCCTGCGAAGGTGTAGTCGAGTTCTTGGCGACCGTGCCGAAGTTGACGGTGAGGGTGTTCTGATCGCCGGCGGCGGCGAACGAGGCGTTGGCGTGCGCCAGCATCGTGGCCTGCAGGCTTACCACGTCGTCGCCATCGGCTGAGCCCTGGCCGGCGCCGGCGCTGGTCAGGTCGGTGTTGTCCACCGTCACCATTCCTGTCAGGAGCGAGGGCGTTGCGGTTGTGACCAGGCCAACGGTGATGGTGCGTGTCTGGCCCGCGGGGGAAGTGAAGGCGTTCCACACGCCGGTGATCGAACTGCTGGCGTTGGTGGATGCGGTGACGTTGAAAGTCGTGGGCGTCGTGCCCGCCTTGTTCAGCGTCAGGTTCTGCGTCGGGATGCCCGAGCCGGCGATGAAGCGGCCGAAGTCGACGTTGACGACCGACGCCCCGTCCGCCGGGGCGCCGGCGCCGAAGTACAACTTGCTGCTGTTGGCGGTGTTCCCGTAGATCGCCCAGACCCACTCGGGGTGATCCACAAAGGGATTGCGGTTCGAGGGCGTGAACGTCCGCGTAGTTGAAGAGCCGTTGACGGTATTGGTGTAGGTGTAGCCGGTGTTGATCAAGTGGTTCCGCCGGCGTTCGCGCATGCTCGGCATCTGGGCGAAGTGCCATTCGCGGCAATAGTTCAGGTCGCCCATCGGCTGCGGCTCGCCGTAGTGAGGCGTCCCCAAATACGGCGGGTTTCCTTCTTGAAGCGCCAGCCCGATGTAACCGTTGGTCAGCGTGCCGCCGTACGGCGTGTTGTCCAGCGCATAGCGCGTATCCACATACATGGATCCCCGCGCCGCCTCGCCGCGCAGGAAGCGCCCCGCGGCGATCGCCGCGGCCGAGAGGTTGTCGTCGGGATCGAACTCGCCGCTCAGAAGACCGAAGCCGTTGTTGCTCCGATTGGAGTTGTCGCCCGGGTCGGCCACCTTCAAGTGGTGCGGGTCGCTGTAGAGCGGGCCGATCGCGCTGCCGCTGCTGCTATTTCCCTTGGCGCCGCGGGACTGCGGCCAGGTGTGCTCGCGGTTCCAGGTATTGCCACCGTCCCAGATCGGACTGATCAGCGTTCCGGTGTACATCGCCACCAGTTGATTCGGCGCGGTCGGGTTCCCGACCGCATCCACGTCCCGGTCGATATTCGCCAGCCCGACGCGCATGTTGTCGTAGTGCGTGGAGGTGTTGCCCGGGATGAACTGCGTCGCGCGGATCTTCGTGAAGACCTGGTTCTTGAGGTCCACCTTCGCCGCCGCGAAGCCCAGCCCGGCGTTGTAGGTGATTCCGTTGTAGTACGTCCCCGGATCAAACAACTGTGCCAGCGCACCGCGGCAAACAACCGTGCTGCCGGCCAACAACGCTACCACGACGACGGTTCGGGGACTATTCGGCATCACGGGCTCCGCGCGGTGTTTAGGCTAAGAAAGGAAGTCTAAACGCTGTGCGGGTTGGGGCCAACAACACCGCGTGAATTCGCACGGTTCGACGCCGGTTTGGGGTGTTCAACCGCCGGGTTATCATTGGCCCCGACCCTACGGAGCCCACATGCGCATCCTGATCACCGGTCAGATCGGCCTCGACAAGAAGCAGTACCTTCAGGCCGCGGCCGAATTCGCTGCTTCCCAGGGGGAAACGGTCGACCTCTATCACGTCGGCGACATGATGTACGCCGAGGCGCATGACGTGAAGCCGGGCAAGATCCTCGACCTGCCGATCAGCCGGCTGAACTCGCTGCGGCGGGCGGCGTTCAAGGACATCATCGCCGACTCGAAGGGCAAGAAGAACATCATCGTCAACACGCACGCGACGTTCCGCTGGCGGCACGGGCTGTTCTCGGCGTTCGACTTCGACCAGATCCAGAAGCTCCAGCCCGACATGATTTTGTGCCTGGTGGACAATATCGAGGTCGTCCACCACCGCCTGCACAAGGACCACGAAGTCGACGCGACGCTGAAGGACTGCATGGTGTGGCGCGAGGAGGAGATCCTGGCGAGCGAGCTGCTCTCGCGGGCGATCCCCAACTGCGGCTTTGCGATCCTCTCTCGCGGGCGGCACAACGACACGACCAAGACGCTCTTCCGGCTGACCTGCCGCCCCAACTACCGCAAGGTGTATCCCAGCTTCCCGATGTCCCACGTCGTGGACATGCCCGATGTGCTTGCGGAGATCGACCACTTCCGGGCCGAGCTGGCCAAGCACTTTGTGACTTTCGACCCCGGGGATGTGGACGAGAAGCTCCTGCTTGACCGGGCCATCGCGGCGGCGCGGGACGGGAAGGAGTTTATCGAAGTCGCCCCGCACAGCTTCGGGGGATCGAAGGCCGCCAGGCACGACACCATCCGCGTGCGCATCCGGGAGGTGCTCGATATCGCCGGCGACATCGACGGCCAGATCTACATGCGCGACTTCAAGCTCATCGACCAGTCGGACATGATCGTGAGTCTCGTCCCCGAGCTCGCCGGCGGTGTCCCGGGTCTCTCCTCGGGCGTTGAGCGCGAGCTGCAGCACGCCTTCGAGCACACCAAAGAGGTGTACAT
>JBOHNM010000032.1:0-29203 GCA_050730675.1 Phycisphaerales bacterium
TCCGTCCGCCGTCCATGGGGAAGAACGGGAGGCAGACGTTGAACAGCAGCAGGGCGGCGTTGGTGTAGTAGAGCCACCACAGCCACTGCTTGGCGTAGAGGGCGAAGTTGCTCTCGCTGCCGTGGATCGATGACCAGTACGCCGTGCTCGCGGCGAGCGGATCGAATGGGTTGAACAGGAGCTGTGCCGACCCGCCCGAGGCGAAGTGCAGCGCCAGTGCGAGGACGGGAACGAGTACCACGTTGACCATCGGGCCGCCGATGGCGGTGATGAAATTCGCGTGCCAGGTGTGCGGTGGGCTGCAGTAGGCAAGTCCGCCCAAGGGCCACAAAAGGATGTAGTCGGATTCTCCGCCGACCCGTCGGCAGGCGATTGAATGGCCGAACTCGTGGAGCAGGACCAGAAGGAACAAGGAAAAGAGAGCCAGGGCGACGGCGGTAAGGGTGCCGTCAAAGGCCGCGGTGATGAGTTGCACCGCCGCGTAGATCACGAAGAAGAAACTGAGCTGGACGAGGATGCCCGAAACCCGCATCAGCGGCACGCCCCAGCGGATGGGATTGTCGCCGCGGAAGAAGGTGCGCCGCCACCACGAGCCTGAGCGGCGGCCGTCGCCGAACATCGAAGGGTCGCCGAATTCGTCCTTGTCGCGCCAGCTCATGATCGGGATCGGGGTGTGATGGGGGGCCCGGGAGAAGGGATTACAGCTTGATATGGCCGCGGTCGCGGGCCAAGTGCAGCGCCAGCATGCTCTTGGCATCGACCATCTCGCCGCGTTCGATGAGGTCGAAGGCCTCGGCGGGGGGCAGAGAGAGGACTTCGATCGTCTCGTCATCCTCCAATTCCTGGCCGACGTGGGTCAGGCCGGTGGCAACGAAGGGGTGCATCTTCTCGTCGGTCAGACCGGGAGTGGTGTAAAAATAGCCAAGGCTGGTGAGCTTTTCGGCGCGGTAGCCAGTCTCTTCGATCAGCTCTCGAGCGGCGGTCTCGACGGGCGGGTCGCCGTTCTCGATCGTGCCCGCGCAGCACTCGACCAGCCACTTCTGGACGAGGATGCGGTAGTTGCGAATGAGCACGATGCGTCCATCGTCGAGGATCGGCACGATCACGACCGCGCCGGGATGGCGGACCATCTCGCGCTGGACGGTCTTGCCCGAAGCGGTGCGGACCGTCAGCCGGTCGTAGTCGTACTTTTTTCCGGGGACGAGCACTTCGCGTGCAAGGATTTCGGGGATCGGTTTCACCACCGATGGTACGAAGCGATTCCCCGCGCGGTGCGCCTGATCGGCGCCGGGTCACGGCACGCGGAACGGCTCGCTCGTGGATGGAGTATCGACGCCCTTGAGCCCGCCGAGCGACCAGCGAAAACGGGCGGGCTGGGTTGGGCTTGAGCCGTCCGCCCAAGGAATCTGGCCGACTGCGTCGTTGACGTTGTAGGCGATCGTCGCGCGGGTATTGGCGCCGCCGACGATGTTGCGGTAGCCGCCGAGAGTCGTTTCAATGCTGCGGAGCATGCGCTGCGAGCCGTCAAAAAACAGCGCGGGCGTGATGGCGGCGTTGTGCGTGAAGTAGAACTGCTTCGAGCCGTAGTGACGGACGTACTCGTCGTGGACGGCGACCTTCTGGCCGGGCGCGGCGATGTCGGAGAATTTTCGGCCGCCCAAGCGATACATGTTCTGGATACCCGGCGACCAAGTCAGCGCCATGTGCGTGCCGACAGCGTTTTCCATGAAGCCGCCGTCGGGTGTGCGACGGTCGGGCGTCCAGAGCGCAGGGACCCAGGCGTACGAGGAGCTGTAGCCCTGGCGAGCGACGGTCGCTCCGTTGGAGAGGACGTTGTCGGGGTCCTGCCACCAGATGTTGCGCATCTTGTCTTCGGGGCAGACGGCCGTCGGGCTGGGGAGTTTCATTGCCGCGTAGTCCTGAAGGACCAGGTGGCTGTAATACATGTTGGGGGACCAGTTGTTCTGGTTCCAGGGGAGCGCGGCGGCGTTGCCGATACCGTTGCGGTGGATGATGTCAACGCCTTGGGAGGCCATCGCATCGGTGTCGTTCGCCGGGGTCGGCATACCGGCGGGCGGAGCGGTGATGCCGCGGGCGCCGGCCCGCCAAGTGAACGAAAAGAGTGTGTCTTTGAAGTCAGTAGAGTACGCCACCATGATCTTGCCGTACTGACTCATGTTGTTCTGGCAGAGCACGAGCTTGGCGGTCCGACGGCCGTCGCGCAGCGCGGGCATAAGGATCGACACCAGCAGCGTGATGATCGCGATCACGACCAGGAGTTCGATCAACGTGAACGCGCAATGACCAACACGGTTGGTTCGCGAAGACAACATGATCCGTCCCTTTCATCACACCGGAGAACCCGGCGTGGGCCCCGATACGACCTTCAGAATTGAAGGCACACTTCAAGTGTACATCGAATCGGGCGGGCTGCAAACCGCAGAATGGGGTGGAAAAGCGGCCTGCGCGTGGGCGGTACACTCGCCGAACGTACACCCGAAGTGGTAGCGGTAGGAGTTGACCGTGCGGCGACTGGCCCTTTGTTTTGGCAGCATCATGATGTCAGCGATGGTCGCCTGCACGGGGGATCGGTACCAGAGTTCGGAGGGACGACCGACGACCCCGCCAGTCCAAGAGCTGCTCCCGGACGGTGCCGGCCCACGAGCAGGGGAGAGCGACGTGGTGATGATCGTCGGTGGGCGGACGGTGGCAAGGTCGCAGGTGTGGGGGCGGTTGGGGGAGGCGGCGGGCGGGGCGGTGATCGAGGAACTCGCTCTCGACATGCTTGTCGAGTCCCAGCTTGGCAAGATGGGCATCCGCTTGGCGCCTGGTGCGGTCGAAGCCGAGCGCCGGCTGCTGATCGAGTCGATCTCCCGCAGTTCGAACGTCAGCACAGATGAAGGAGAGCGGTTGCTGGCACAGGTGCGGCGAAGTCGGGGGCTGGGGGATGAGCGGTTCGAGGCGCTGCTGACACGCAACGCGGGGCTGCGGGCACTGGTGCAGGGGCAGGTGAGAGTCACCGAAGCCGAAGTGCGGCAGGCGTTGGCGGTGGAGTACGGCCCGAAACTGCGAGTGCGGATCCTTGTGACGGCGACTTCGGGTGAAGCGGCCGGGGCGGCAACACGTCTGGGACCGCGCGTTGACGCGAACCGTTTCGGCGAGGAGGCGGTGCGCGTGTCGATCGACGAGTCGGCGGCGCGGGGCGGGTTGATGGACCCATTTAGCCCGGCGGACACGGTTGTATCGGCGGCGCTGCGGACTGCGGCAGATCGGCTGGCGGTTGGGCAGATGAGCGGGCCGATCGCATTGGAGCGCGGGTTTGCGATTGTCTATTTGCAAGAGCGACTTGCCGGAGGCACAACCGCGAGCGCGGAGCAAGTCGAGTCCATGCGGCAGCGTGTGCGTGCCGCGCAGGAACGAGCGGCCATGGACAGGCTGGCGCGGCGGATGCTGACGGAATCGCCGCCGACGGTGCTGGACCGCTCGCTCAACTGGGGCTGGCAGAACCGCGAGCCGAGACCATAAACCCACCGGTCAGCGAGCGATCTCGATGGCGCGGGTCTCGCGGAGCACGGTGACCTTGATCTCGCCGGGGAAGGTCATCTCGTCGGAGACCTGCTTGGCAATCTTCTGGGCGATGTGGTACGCCTGGTCGTCGGGGACCTTCTTGGCGTCCACCATCACACGCACCTCGCGTCCGGCCTGGATGGCGTACGCCTCGGTGACGCCCTCGTGGCCGAGGGCGATGCCCTGGAGCTGCTCGAGGCGCTGGACGTACTTCTCCAGGCTCTCGCGGCGCGCGCCCGGGCGGGCCGAACTGATGGCGTCGGCGGCCATGACGATGGGCGTGTAGAAGCTCGTCGAAGGCACATCTCCGTGGTGTCCGGCGATAGCGTTGAGGACGGGCTCGCGCTCGCCGTGGGCCTTGGCGAAGTCGTAGCCGATCCTGGGGTGCGTGCCCTCCTGGTCGTGGTCCATCGCCTTGCCGATGTCGTGCAGGTAGCCGCAGCGACGGGCGAGTGTGCCGTCGAGGCCGAGCTGATCGGCGATGATCTGGCAGAGGAATGCGACCTCGACGGAGTGGCGGAGGACATTCTGGCCGTAGCTGGTGCGGAAGTTCAGGCGGCCCATCGCCTCCTGGACCTTCGGGTGCAGGCCGCGCAGGTTGACTTCGAGAGCGGTTTCCTTGCCGAACTTGGCGATGCGCTCGTCCATCTCGGAGCGGACCTTCTCGACGACCTCTTCGATTCGCGACGGGTGCATGCGCCCGTCGGCGATGAGGCGGTTGAGTGATTCGACGGCGATCGCCTGACGCACTTTGTCGAAGCACGAGACGACAATGACACCCGGCGTGTCGTCAACGATGATGTCCACGCCCGTGGCCTTCTCGATGGCGCGGATGTTGCGGCCTTCGCGACCGATGATGCGGCCTTTCATGTCGTCGGAGGGGATCGCGACGGTGCGGACGGTGCTTTCGGAGGTGTGCTCGTTGGCGTAACGCTGGATCGCCATGAGCGTGATCTCTTGCGCCTTTTCTTTCGCGTGGTTCTCCGCGTCCTCGTGGATCTTGCGGACGACCTTGGCGACCTCCTGGCGGGACTCCTCCTCGACGCGCTGCAACAACAGCTCGGTTGCCTGCGGCATGCTCAGGCCAGTGATGTTGAGGAGCTTCTCTTTCTGCTGCACGAGCGTCTGCTCGAGTTCTTTCTCGGTACGGTCGAGCTTCTCTTCTCGGGTCTTGAGCTGAGCCTCGGCACGGCTCATCGCCTCTTCCTTGGTGGTGGCCTGCTCCAGCTTCTTGTCGAGGATGTCTTCACGCTTGGTCAGTCGGCGTTCGGTTTCTCGCAGCTCGTCGCGGACAGCGGCGAACTCCTTCTCCATATGCTCCTTGCGCACGAGGGTGGCCTTCTCGGCGGCAATCTCGGCCCGTTGAGTGATGGCCTTGGCGTTGCCCTCGGCTTCGCTGAGCATCTGGGTGGCCTTCGACTTCGCGTCGGCCAGGGAGCGGCCGGTGAGGGCCTTGGTGAGCAGGAACGCGACGATCGCACCGATGATCACGCCGGCGGCAGCGCCGATCGCGATCGAGACAGGTTCAATTTGTGCGAGCACAGGCACCATGCCGAGCCCTCCGTTGACGCCGCAGATAATGCGGCGGGTGGAAGGCCCACGGGTTGCCGAGTCGGGTCGTTCAGATCAGCGCGGTCGGTCGTGGCCAGGGGGCCGTGCGTGCTCGGTCGCGGTCAGCAGGACAAGATGGAACAAGGATGCGTGAATTCCTGCGGTCTCGCTTCAGAACGGGGCGACGGTTGTGGGCGAACGATCTTCTAAATCCGCTTGATCTATGCACCCGCAGGTGCGGGTGGGCGAGTACTGGCGCGGCAAGCCGCGACACCATCACCATGAACAACCCACGGCAGGCCGCGGGCCGGTTGTCAAAGACCTACCCGTACGCGGGAAGGTCAAGGATATGTTAGCGGGGCGGTCCGCTCGGGGTCGAATACCCTCGGGGCCGGGATAAGTCAGGCAAAGAGTTCGATCTGGTAGGCGTCGGGGTCGTTGAAGGCGACCGCCGGCGGGAGGGGATCAGTGGCCGGGGGGGGGCCGATCCAGCGAACCAGACCGTTCAGCCCGGCAATGGCCTCGGCCAGCTTGGGTTCACGGAAGGAGAGCTTGGTGATGCCGCCGGGGCTGGTCCCCTGGATCCGCTTCCCAAAGCCAGCCCGAAGGTCAAGCTGGACTGCGGGGTGGCGGTCGGAGCGGAGCGACCGGGACTCGAAGATCAGGCCCGGCCGATCGGTGTGCGTGACCCGAAAGCCGAGCGCGCGGCCGTAAAACTCGCACGATCGGTTGAGATCCTGCACGTCGAGGGCGATGCGGACTGTGGGTTGCGGATCGGCCATCGGGCGATGATACGCCCGGATGGTTCACGCCCCAGCGGCACGGCGCTGCTGTCCCTGCTGGAGTGAATCGAGGTAGCGGCCCAGGATGTCGGCGACGAACTTCTGATGGGCCGGATGGTGAGCGAAGTCGAAGGCGTAACCGGCGACGATGTTCTGGTGCGAGTCGGTGTGCTCGTGGGCGCGCTTGGCTGTGAGCGCGAGCGGCACCGGGACGAGCGGGGTGAGGTCTATGCGCATCCAGGTGTAGGTGTTGCGCTGCATCGCCGAAGCCTGATCGGGTGGAACGAGCAGGCCAAGACCGCCGCCGGAAACGTTGAGCAACTGAGCCGAGAACATCGGGCCGACGTCGGGGAGAAGGATCGAGTCAGGCGTTTCGTCTGCCGGTCCCGGGCCGATGCCCGAGGGCTGGAGGCGCTCGGTGATCATGGCGCGGTTGGCGGTCTCGGCGGCGACCACGCTGGTAGGATCGAGCAGGGGCCAGCATTGGACGGAGGCGAGGTGCAGTTCCGTCGTGGAGATGCGGAAGAACTGGCGTCGCGGGCAGCGCTCGACCCGGACCGGGCAGGCGATGATGAGGCCCGCGACCTCGTGGTTGCCGGCTCGGGCCACACGGTAACCGAGCGACCGCGAATGGAACATCCATCGGTTCTGCCCGATCGTCATCGCCACTACAAGGTTGACCTGCGCACCGATGCGCAGCGACCGGCCACCGGCTGCCGGGGTTTCGATCACGATGTCCTTGTCGCTCACGGAGAGAAGGCGGCAGCGCCAGACGACATCGTGCTGGTTGGTCGGCGCGGCGCCGTCGCGCTCAATAGTGACCTCGAGAGCGCCGCCGCGCTCGAGGAGTTGGGTGAGGGCGTCCTTCCAGTTTTCGGTGCGCGAACGATTGGCGGGCACGGTTGGACCTCTCGATCTTGAGGGAGCGTGGACGGCACGCGGGCCGCGGTCCAAGAAGATCGACCGGCCGGCGTTGGGACGCGCGTTGGCCGGGGCGAGGGTGATCGGGTGGGAGGGGCGGAGTGATCTGTGCGGGCGCGTTACGGCGTTATCGGGCAGGGCCGGGAGTGGTGCGCTCGGCGTCGGAGAGGCGTGAATCGAGGGCGATGCGTTCATCCGCGGTGAGCGGACGGCCGCCGAAGCGCACGCGGTAGTACGCCCGGCCGGCATCCGTGGCAAGGTCCGCGAGCGGCGCGTGGCTGGGGCGGATCGCCTCGGCATGCAACAGCGGTGGAGTTGTTGCGGGCTTGGCGAGCTGGGAACGTTCGAGGATGGAGAGCAGGCGACGGTAGAATTCAGTCTGCGGTGTGAATCGGTCGTCGCGTGCGGCGGCGTGCACGTGGAAGAGCGCCTGGAGACGCCTCCAGAGGGCGAACATCTGGGCGCGGCCGGCGCGAGACAAAGAGACTGTTGCCGTGATTCCAACCAGGAGGATCGCCGCGATCGGCAGAACGCGGCCGGTGCCGGCGGGGAAGAGTTCGCTGATGGCATCGAGCGTGGCGTTGATTCGATCGCGGATGGTCAACAGCGTTGTGTCGCGGTTCTTGGCGCCGCTGAGAGAGAGGAGATCAACCTGCATGCCGCGGTCGTAGGCCACGACGTTGTCGATCCAGGAGAACTCCAGCGCATCCCACGCCTGGCGGATGCGCCCCCACAACCCACCGGTGGCGCGCTGGGCTGCCTGGAGTTCGCCGGGTGGCGTCGGGTCGAAGGTTTCCCAGCGGTCGGCGGCGATGCGGACTTCCACCCAGGCGTGTGCATCGCTCTGTCGCACAGTGTAGTGGTCGTTGACGGGGTTGAACTCGCTGGCGGCGTAGCCTGTAACCACACGTGCCTCGACGTCGTTGCTCTGCAGCAGGGCGACCATGGCGCAAGCAAAGTACTCGCAGTGTCCCTTTTTGCTCGTGAAAAGAAAGAACTCGAGCGGGTCGTCGTTTTCGCCCGGAGGTGGATTCTCGAGCGAGTACGTGCAGCGTTTGCGCAGGTCGGCGATGATGGTGGTGGCCAGGCGGCGGACAACACCGGGGTCGTCCAGCCCGGTCGCGGGGGTGTAGGCAGCCTCTTCGGCGAGTTGCGCGGCCACACGCGCGATCTCGCCAGTCTTGAACGCACCATGCAAATCCGGCTTCGACCATAGCGGCGCGGGAGAGACGCGGTAGTCGAGCAGTGAGTCAACACGGTAGTTGAGCCGCCCGCTGGCGCTGGTGTGGATGAGTCCGTCGGCGCGGTTGAATGAATAGCTCTGGTTGCCCTCGCGAACGAAACGAATCGGCCGGTACGCGGCGAAGGCAGGCGAGCGGCCACTGGGCGCGTTGCGAATCGAGATCTCCTGGCGGATGACCTGCCGGCCGGAACCGATGGGGATCAGTACGCTGTCGGTGATGCGCTGCGTGTCAACATCCTGACCGGAGCGTTCTTCGGCGGAATCAGTCCACTTCCGGTTGGCCTTGTCGTAGTGGGTGAGGACCGCGCCACGGAGGTAGAGCACCTCGGGGCGGGCACGGACGAGTTCGCCGGCATCGTCGCGGAGAACAACGTCCATCACCGGCTCGCGCGAAACGTTGATAAAGCCGCCTTGGCCGAGCTGGATGTTGTCGCGATAGCCGGTGGAGGCTCCGCCGCCGACGCGCCCGACGTTGCCGATGAACTGCTGCACGATGCCGCGGGGAGTGACGATGAAGCTGAAGATCGCAGCGGCGAGGGAGAGGAGCAAGCAGGTGCAGATGGTGCCGGCGAGTTGGCGCCTGGTGGCGCGGGGCGGAACTTCCAATTCGGTGTCCGCTGAAAGACCGGTGAGCTTGAGGCGGGCGCCCTGAGCGTCGCGTCCGGCGTAGACCTGGTACATGACGATGCTTGTCATGGCCATGACGGTGTAGATGACCAGCAGAATCCCCAGGAGGAACGATTGGCCGGTGAGGACCGAGCCAATCACGATGAAGATGCTCAACCCGAGGAGCTGAGCCTCATCGCGCATGCGCCCGCGGTCGAAAATCTTGACTACGAGGATGAGCGAGAGGTAGGTGGTGAGGTGACCGATGAGTTCCTGCCGGTCTCGCAACACCGCGAGGGCGGCGTTGGCTGTGGCGGCCAGGACGAGAAAATTCAGGGTGATGCGGGGGAGTGGCGACGAGAGCACTGACCCGATGAATGCGGCGGCCACAACGAGCATGGCCAGCAGCGGCAGTCGGTCGGCGACGCTGAAGGCGAGCACCGACATAACGCCGGTGATGAGGACCAGTTGATGGAAGCGGCGCGGGCCGGTCATATGGCCGCCTCCAGGGACTCGGGCCGCTTGGGAGCCGTGCCGCGGACGCCATCGTCACCGATGAAGACGTGGACATCACCGTGGCGGACGGCGGTGCCGGGAGCGTTGATGGCGGATTCGGGCGGTGGGCCGAGCAGGCCAAGGTCGTTGAGGAGTGAGCCGATGTGCCATGTGCCGGCACGGGGAGGGCAGGCGAGTGACCAAGCTGGCGCGAGCAGGCCGATGTGCATGTCGGCACGGCGGGCCGCATCGATCGCACCGGCGGCAAGGCCGATTGCCCGCTCCCGCGCCTCGGGGGCCGATCGGTCATCGACGGCGAGCTCGATCCACACCCGACGAGGCGCGGCCGAACCGGTCTGGCGAACCAGCAGATCGTCGCCGGAACTTCCGCGGGCCGAGGCCTTCCAGGCGATGGTCTTCGGCGGGTCGCCGGGTTGATAGGGCCGGAGCGAAACGAATTCATCGCCGATTCCGTGACGCCGGGCCAAATCGCTGCCCGACGACCCGGAGCCGCGCTTGCTGGTGACGGCATCCGCTGAGACCGGGGCGGGAAACGGGCGGACGATGGCGCTCGCCGGGGAGGCGAAGTACAGGGACTTGCGGATGATGCCGAACGGGAAGGCGGAGTTGACACGCACGCCTTTGAAGCGGACGCGTCCTCGGCGGGAGGCGAGGGCGACACCCTCGACCGTAACGGTCGTACGAGGCGGGATATGGGAAGCGAATGCCTCGGGCGGGTCAGCGAGTTCGCCTGCCGCCTCTTGGATATCCCCGGGCGATTGGCTGGTGTCAAGCTCTTCGCGGATGGTGAGGGCGAAGGCGGGGATGAGTCGCGCGCGGTTGGTCACGCGGTAGCGGACAATGAGGGGGCCGCCAGCCTGGGCGGGTTCGATGGCTTCGCGCTCGACGCGCAGGGCCATCATCATCATGCCGCTGATAACGCCAGAAACAAGCATCGAGCCCAAGGAGAGACCAAAGAGCCAGTACAGAAGGTTGTTGTTGCTGTTGAACGCGCCGACGGCGATGAGGAGCGTGACGCCGCAGTAGAGCACGAACGTTGCATGCACGTGGTACTGGCGTCGAGGTGCGGGGGCGTTGCCGTTGGCCAAGCGTCACCGAAGGGAGATTCGTCGGGGGAGGGGCGGGGGTTCGGCGAATGGGTTCAACGCGGTACACCTCAGTGGGCGTATTCGGGCTCGTTTCCTGGCTTCCACTTGATGTTGCAGCCGAGACTCGGGTACTGAGTGGTGACCGGCGGCTTGCCTGCGAGGGCGGCATCGAGCGCGGTTCGGAGGTCCTTGCCTGTAACCGGGACGTCGCGCCCGGTGTATTTGCTCGGACGGCTTTCATCGAGTTGGCCGCGGTAGACGAGGCGGTGTTGGGCGTCGAAAACGAAGAAATCGGGCGTGCAGGCTGCTGAATAGGCCTTGGCGACGGATTGGGATTCGTCGTAGAGATAGGGGAATGTGTAGCCGGCCACTTTGGCTTCGAGAGCCATCTTCTCAGGGCTGTCATCGGGGTGGCTGGCGATGTCGTTGGCGGAAATGGCGACGATGCCGACGCCCTTGGGCTGGTAATCACGACCGAGTTGAGCGAGTTGTGCCCGTACGTGCTTGACGAATGGGCAGTGATTGCAGAGAAACATGACCAGCAGAGCGGGCTTGCCGGTAAAGTCGGCGAGTGTGACGATCTTGCCGTTCTGCGTGGCGTCCGGCAGTGCGAAGTCTGGCGCGGGGGTGCCGAGCGGGATCATGATCGAGGGCGTACGGGCCATGGGTGCTCTCGATGGGAGATCAAGACATTGGGACAAAGGTGCCGCGGTCGCGGTCCTTGCGGACGCCGGGGAACTTCAGGGAGCGGCCGTGGGCTACAGCGTACACGCCGGGGGCCAGCGTTCCGGCGGCGAAGAGCGCTTCGGTCAGATTCTGCAGCGCGTCGGAACGGGTCATCTCGTACGGGCGCATTGCGCCGGTCAGGATGATTGGGATCGGTGGCTTAGAGATTTCGCGGGCGAGCAGGTCGCCGGTCAAGCAGAGCGTGTCGGTACCGTGGAGGATCACGATACCACCCGCGGCATCCAGGCTGCCGGCTTCGGCCGCCGCGACGGTGGCATGAACCACCTGCAGGATCTGGTTGCGGTCGGCGTCGGTCATCACCAGGCTGTCCTTGCTCATCAATTCGATGATCCGGACGGTGGTGTCTTCCAGCCGGAGGCGGCGGAGCATCCGGCGGACGATGGAGCGCCGGTTGTCGAGCTGGCCGGATTGCTCGTCGTAGGTCTTTTCGATCGTGCCGCCGGTGGTGATGAGCGTGACGTTTCGCATGTTCTGGCAGGGTCGGTGACGGCGGCTGGATCAGGAAAACCACGAAATGTGCGAGAATCTCGCCGGGTGCGTCGACCCGGCGGGGTGTGCGACGATAAATGTAGGGAGCCGCGGGCGGGGGTGCCCCAGCGCGGCGTTGCACGGAGCCGCTCGCGTGTCAGCGATGGGCCGGCGAATCTGGAGCTTGATGCGTGGGCCCGCCGGGCTCGCTGGTGTGGCCGGTGTGCTTGTCGCGGTCGCCGGGTGCGGCATCACGGTCCAGCAGCGGGGCGAGGGACCGACGCTCGCGGGATTAGACAGCGGCGCGGACGGTGTCGAGCATGGCCCATTGCCTGCGACAGAGGCGGCGCAGGGAGTATGGCCCGAACGGCTCGCGGTTTGGAGCGGGCTGCGGCGATCAACCATCGAGAAGTACCACGCGCGGCCCATGGGCGTGATTCAGCGCATCGATGGCCCGCTCAGTTCGTCCCGACCCGGCGAGGTCGCGGCGCAACACCTGGATGAGGAGTTGCTGGCCGATGGACGCACGCTGATCAGTCGGATGCGAGGGGGCACGCGTGAGCCCTTTGTCACGGTTACCAGTGAGGGGAAAGGGGCGGTGCTCTATTACCCTGTGCCCAAGGCCGAGGCCAGCGACATTCCTGTGCCGATTCAGGGGCGGGCAACATTCTTTCTCAAGTTCATCAGCGCGGTGCGAGAATCGACGCCTGCCGATGCGCGCGTGCTGAAACTCACGCCTGAGCAGGCCGACACGCCGCTACAGCCGACGACACTTCGTATCCAGCGAACCTGGTTCGCGTACTACGACCCGGCGAAATTCTGGCAGGAGCAGAACAAGGGTGTGCCGGCACGCGGTGTGGTGGTGCTGCTGCCTGGCATGTTCGGCACGCCTCGTGAGTTGATAGACGAGACCACCCGCCGCCTTCGTGCCAAGGGCTGGGCAGTCCTGCGGATGCTGGCTCAGCCGTCGCGGTTCACCGAGCGGATGGATTTCGCCGTCAATGCCAATGACATCGACGATTCGGCGAAGCAGATCGGTCGCGTGCTCCAGGACCGCGGGGCGGAGTGCGCGTACGCGGTGCAAGCGGCGATGCTGCAGGTGCTGCAGGAGCGGCCGGAACTGGCGAACTCGCCCCGGATCGCGCTGGGGATGAGCGGCGGCGCGATGGTGCTGCCGACGGTGGTGGCCCGCGAGCCCGCGGCGTACGCGGGGGCGATCACGATCGCGGGCGGGTGTGATTTCCTGCGGATTGCGATCGAGAGCAACTACGCGTCATGGATCGACGCGCTGCACTTCACGTGGAACGTGCCCGATCCCACCGCGACGCAGATCGACAGGCTTGTGGCGGCCTACCGAGCCGATGCC
Source organism: Phycisphaerales bacterium (assembly GCA_050730675.1). Taxonomy (GTDB): domain Bacteria; phylum Planctomycetota; class Phycisphaerae; order Phycisphaerales; family UBA1924; genus JBOHNM01. Next base: position 12,856 of record JBOHNM010000032.1, read on the forward strand.
CCGCTCGATCCGATCAGCACCGCGGGCACGCTGGTGGGCAAACCCGTGTTGATGGTTCACGGCACCAGTGACCGCGCGGTCCCGGCGAGCTGCGGCGAAGAAATGTGGCGGCTCATGGGCCGGCCCGAACGGTGGCTCATTAACGGCGGGCACGAGTGGGTGTTCCTGAGCATGCCCTATCACCTCAACAAGATGATCGACTGGATGGACGCGAACATTCCTGCACCCAAGACGCCTGAACCGCCGCCGAGTGCGAAACCCGCGAAAGCCGCGACTTAGGATGTGGACGTGCTGGCAGCGGTGAGTCCCTACCACGTGACGACGCACGAACTGCCGCTGATGGCGGCGTTGCTGCTCGCCGAACGGGTTGTGACATTGCTTCCGGTGCCGCCCGACGGCGTGGCACGGGAGGATGTCCGCAAGGCCGTCGTCGGCAACCCGCGGTATTTCCGGCTGCTGGATTCTTGGCGATGGACAACACCGCTGTGGCGGGCGGGCGTGGTTTCGTCGGTCCACGGCGAAGCCGATGCGATCGAAGATGTTCGGGCTTGCAACGAGGCCCTGACCCGCGATGAGCACTGGAAGCCGATGCGGCCGTTCCTGCATCCCGACTTGCTCTCGGCGGAGGACCGGTTCCTCGACCGCGTCTGTGCAGACATGCTCAAGGGCGGGCCGGACCCCGGCGTTTCAGTGCCGATCGTGGGGGGGCTTGATGCGTTCGCTTCGCGGCACGGGCTGGTGGCGATTCGCGCGGGCACCGGCCTGGAAGCGCCTGGCTCGACAGCGCGGGGTTCGGTGGCGCAGCGGGCCGAGTCGCGGCTTGGAGAGACCATCTTCAGTGCCGCGGTGCCGATCTTGACGCAGGCGAGCGCCGAGACAATGCTGCGGGCGAGGAAAGTGCTGGCCAAACCGCTCCAGAGGCTCGACGCCGCGATCAATGTTGCGATAGTGAAAGGCAGTGCAGAAGCGGCGAAATCCGTGCGCGAAGCTGCGAAGAGCTACTCCGCGGCGTTCGATGCCGAGCGTGCGAAGCTGTTGAACACGGCTCCCGGCGAGACGCGGACCACGGCCGACTACGTGACGCTTACGTGCCGGCGGTTGCCGTTGCAGGCCGCGGTCATGAGTTCGGTGGCGGCCGTGCGGCACGTCTCGGGGCAGGGGGCCAAGGCGGCAGTCGCGCCGGTGGCTGAGAAGACCGGCGCCACGGTTACGACGATCATCGTCAACCCGATGAGCGTTCAGCCGGTCTGAAGCGGCGATGGCTGCAACTGCGAATACGATCCGCTTCACCCGCGGAGCCGCACTTGCCTCACACCAACCGACTGGCGCACGAGAGCAGCCCATATCTGCTCCAGCACGCGCACAATCCCGTGGATTGGTGGCCGTGGGGGGAGGCCGCGATCGCCGAGGCCCGCCGGCGCGACGTGCCGATCTTCCTCTCGATCGGCTACTCCACGTGCTACTGGTGCCATGTGATGGAGCGGGAGTGCTTCGAGAACGAGGCGATCGCGCGTCGGATGAATGACGGGTTGGTGAACATCAAGCTTGACCGCGAGGAACGGCCTGACCTCGACGATCTCTACATGGTGGCCGTGCAGATGCTGACCGGCCACGGCGGCTGGCCGATGAGCGTTTTTCTCGATCCGCATTCGCTCAAGCCGTTCTGGGGTGGAACGTACTTCCCGCCCGAGCCGGCGCGGAGCATGCCGGGTTTCGGACAGGTGTTGGAGTCGATGGGGCGGGCGTACCGCGAGCAGCGGGACGAGGTGACCAAACAGTCGGAAGCGATTGCCGGCGCCGTGCGCGAGCGGCTAGGACAACGGCAAGCCCCGGTAGTTGTGGGAGCGGAGCAGGTGGCGATGGCGGTGCAGTCGCTGCTGACGATCTTCGATCGCCAGGATGGCGGGTTCGGCCGCGCACCGAAGTTCCCGCAGCCGGTGTATCTCGAATTTCTGCTCGGCGCAAGGGAGGTTGTTGACACCTCCACACGCGAGGCAATCGATGGCTCGCTGCGGCTGACACTCGACCGCATGGCGATCGGTGGGATGTTCGACCAGGTCGGCGGCGGATTCCATCGCTACAGCGTCGATGCGTATTGGCTGGTGCCGCACTTTGAGAAGATGCTGTACGACCAGGCCCAGTTGCTGAGCGTCTACGCACGGGCGGCAACGGTTTTCGGCGATACGTGGTATGGAAGAGTCGCGAGGCGGATCGCAGACTACGTGCTGGCGGAGATGACATCGGCGGAGGGCGCGTTCTACTCGGCGCAGGATGCCGAGGTGGATGGGATGGAGGGGAAGAACTACCTCTGGGCTCCGGAAGAAATCACGAGCGCGCTCGGCCCGGCCGACGCGAAGCTTGCTCTGGACCTCTACGGCGTGAACGCCGGACCGAACTTTCAGGACCCGCACCATCCGCACGCGCCGCAGCGCAATGTGTTGCGACTTGAGGACCGACCCGATCGACTGGCGGCGAAGCTGCGTGTATCCGAAGCGGAACTCCAGGCGAGCTTGGACCGAATCAACGCGGCGCTGCTCGCGACACGCGGCGCGAGGAAGCAGCCCCGCCTCGACGACAAGTCCATCGTTTCCTGGAATGGGATGATGATCGCCGCGCTGGCGAAGGCCGGCCGGTTGCTGAATGAGCGGCGGTACGTGGACGCGGCGGAGCGGGCGGCGCGGTTCATCGAGGGCTTGCGGAGAACTGACGGGCTGGTACGTGTGCATCGTGGCGGACGCGGACAGATCCCGGCGCTGCTCGAAGATCATGCCGCGCTCGCCGAGGCGTATGTGGAGTTGCACGGGGCCGGCGCGGAAGTACCGAGCGGCGAATCGTGGCTGGACCGCGCCGTGGCAACCGTGACGCGCGAGTGTCAGCCGTTCGAGGATGGCGCGGGGGGTTACTTCGACGTGCGTGCGGAACAGAGCGATCTTTTCGTCCGTGCGAAGTCCAGCTACGACGGCGCGATGCCTTCGGCGTCCTCTGTCATGCTCAACGCCGTGATCGAGTTGGCCCGTGCAACAGGCGATCGCGCCCATCTGGCTCGAGCCCGCACAGTCCTGGCATCCATGAGCAGCGCGATTGCCGAATCGCCGCTTGCCGCCGTGAACTCCACGCTCGGCCTGTTGAAGCTCCTGCGGATCGAAGGCTCGGGCTTGGAAACGAGTTTGCGTGAACTCGGCGCGACCGCGCCGAAGGCGGAAGCCACCGCTTCTGACGCCGTCGAGGTCTACGCATCTGCAGAGCAAGTCGAACTTGAGCCGGGCATGCCGATCGAGCTGACGCTGCGGCTGAAGATCCCCGAGAGCTACCACATCAACGCTGCTGATGCGGCGGAGGCGGCGGGTGGAGCCTTGGTGCCGCTTCACGTCGGTGTCACCGGCGGAACCGGTCTCGCGGTATACTGCGATTACCCGAGGGGCGAGTCAATTGAGGGCAGCCACCACCATATCCACCACGGCGAGGTCGACTTGCAGGTGGCGCTCGAGCTTGCCGGCGAATGGAAGGGCGAGCCGAGGCTGGTCGTCAGTTATCAATTGTGCAGCGACCGCGCCTGCCTGGCGCCAGCGGCGACGGTGCTCGATGTAAAGATTGGACGAGCCTGAGCGGCGCGTCAGCCCTTGGCGGGTGTGGTGTTCGCCGCGGCGGGAGCCGGCGGCGTCGCGTTCTGACCCATGGGCACGCGGATATTGGTGGCGCAGTTGCGGCACCGGACGGTTTTGCCGCGGGCCGAGGTGGGCACGGCGAGGACCTTGCGGCAGTTGAGGTTCGGGCACATGATGCGGACGCAGTCGGCTGACATGGGTTAGCCCCTATCTACTCAGAAGGATCGACGGGAAGCCGGACGCGCTTGAGGCCGTGCACGGCTATCCGATGACGTCCGCGCCTCAGTTATCGGGCGCGTGCGTTCCTATGCTCGTGCGTTCCAGCCACTTCGGAGTTGCGCATGCCCGGTCCGACGCCCACTACGCGAGCCAGAATCCAGCCAACCGCGACCGCCGTGGTCGGTCTTCAGTGGGGCGATGAGGGCAAGGGCAAGATCGTGGATATGCTCGCCGACCGCCACGACGCAGTCGTTCGTTACAACGGCGGGGCCAATGCTGGTCACTCGGTCGTGGTCAAGGGTGAGCGGTTCGCGCTACACCTGATTCCGGCCGGCATTCTCCACCCGGGCAAGCCCGCAGTGGTCGGCAACGGTGTGGTGATCGACCCCGACTGGCTCGCTCGCGAACTGGATGCTCTGCACGCCCGCGGTGTGGATACCTCGGGCCTGGTCATCTCCGACCGTGCCCACGTGGTCATGCCTTGGCACAAGGCCGAAGACGAGCTGCGCGAGCGCTGGTTGAGCGAGGGCAGCCTTGAGCCCATCGGCACGACCAAGCGCGGCATCGGACCGTGCTATGCCGACAAGGCCTTGCGCGGCACCGCCATCCGCGTCGGCGATCTGCTCCACCCCGACACGCTCCGGCAGCGGCTTCCATCGATCTGCAAACTCAAGAGCACCATGCTCGGGGCCATCTCGGCCGATCCTGGATCGGTCACATACAAGCCCGATGTCATGCTCGACATGTGCTTGAACTGGGGCGAGCGATTCCGGCGCTATATCCGCGATACATCGTCGCTGCTGCTCGACATGCTCGAAGGCGGCAAGAAGGTGCTCTTCGAGGGTGCGAACGCCACACTCCTTGACGTGGACCACGGCACGTACCCGTTCGTGACCAGCTCGACGTGCGCCACACTCGGCGTTCCGAGCGGCTGCGGCGTCCCGACCAACTCGATCGGCAGCATCATCGGCGTGATGAAGGCCTACTCCACCCGGGTCGGCGGCGGCGCGATGCCTACCGAACTGGTTAAGACCGATGTCGAGAGAGCCCTGGGCGACCGCATCCGCCAAGTGGGGCGCGAGTTCGGAACCACCACCGGCCGGCCTCGGCGGGTGGGGTGGCTCGACCTGGTCGCGGTGCGCTATTCGGCACGACTGAACGGCGCCACCGGGCTGAGCATTATGCTGCTGGATGTGCTCGCCGGGCTGGACGAATTGAAGATCTGCACGCACTACGAGATCGATGGAGCGAAGGCAGACCTGTTCATCGCCGACGGTTATTGGCTGGCCCGGGCGAAGCCTGTCTACCGCACGCTTGCAGGTTTCGGCGGTGAGTTGCAGAAGGTGCGGCGATTCGATGAACTCCCCGCCGGGGCCAAGGCGTATGTAGAAACCATCCAGGCAACGGTCGGCGTACCGGTGAAATACGTCAGCGTCGGGCCGGACCGTGAACAAACGATCGAGATATTGACCGCGTGAGCGCTCGGATGCCCAACCCAACTGTCGCGCCTGTTGCGAGTGCCTCCAAACGAAACGCCGAACCGGCGGGTCTTTCGGCGTGCTCGCCATACGCCAATGACTCGGAAGCCCAAGCGATCATTGCAGCGATGCGTCAGCGGAATCCGAAAGTCGATCCGCTCACCCACCTGCCCGACGTTCACCCGCGCTGCATCCCGCGGCACATCGCTGTCATCATGGACGGAAACGGACGCTGGGCAACTCAGCGAGGTCTCTCGCGTCCGCACGGGCACAAGGCCGGCGCACCGACGGTCCGCAAGGTGATCGACGAGTGCGGGCGACTCGGTGTCGAGGTGGTCACGCTCTACTCGTTCTCGCTTGAGAATTGGAAGCGGCCGCCCGAGGAAGTGCAGGCGCTCATGGCCCTGTACATCCAGTACATGGACCTCGAACGCGACGAACTGATGAAAGAGAACATCCGTTTCGTGCAGATCGGCCGGCGCGAGGGGCTGCCCGAGCCAGTGCTGGCCAAGGTCGATGAATTGATGGCGCTGACAGCCAAGAATACTTCCGGCACGCTCTGCCTGGCCGTCAACTACGGCAGCCGCGCGGAGATGACCGACGCCGTCCGCGCGATCGCGCGGCGCGTGCAGTGTGGCGAGTTGATGCCCGACGAGATCGATGAGGCCGTGATCGGTCGCTCACTCTACACAGCGGGCCTCCCCGATCCGGACCTGCTCATCCGCACCGCGGGGGAGATGCGTGTTAGCAACTACCTGCTCTGGCAGATTTCCTATGCCGAGCTTCACGTGACGCCCGTGCTCTGGCCCGACTTTGGCGTCGCCGATCTGCACGCCGCCATCCGCGACTACGCGCGGCGCTCGCGCCGCTACGGCGGGTTGGACCAGCCCCCGGCCTGAGGAAGTGCTCCGCCCGATCCGCTACATTCCCGGCTCATGAAGCGCCGCCTGATGTTCGGACCGGTGTTGATCGCACTGCTGCTCGGCCTGATGTGGCTCGACCAGTGGCTAGCGGATCAGTCTGCGCCGGCGGGACTCTCATTGCTCACGACCCACGACGGTCGCTGGCAGCCGGGCCTGATCTTGGTGTTCATCGGACTGCTCGCCTGCGGCCGCGCCGGATACGAGCTCTCCCGGATGTTCCAAGCCGCTGGGATCCAGGCTTCGGCCAAGTCGCTGACGTTCTGCGCCGCCGCTGGCCTGCTCGCCGGCGTGCTGACCATTGGGCCATTGGCACCGCTGCACGACATCGGCGCGGAAGTCCTCGGTAGTGCCGCGGGTCTGGCGCTGTTCCTGACCATGCTCGCGTATATCCGCGACCGTGATGTCAAGGGAGCAGGGGGCGCAGTCGCCTCAGCGGTGCTGGCCTTCGTTTACGTCGGTGTCATGCTCGGCTTCCTCATGGCCCTGCGGCGTGAACACTCGGTCTGGCTGATGGTCATGATGATCTTGACCGTCAAGGCATGCGATTCCGGCGCGTACTTCGTCGGCTCAGCGATCGGCAAGCACAAGTTGATCCCGTGGATCAGCCCGGGAAAGACGTGGGAGGGGCTGGTTGGCGGCGTGCTTACTTCGGCCGCCTGCGGCGTCGGTCTGGCGGCATTGGGACATGAGTGGGGGGCGTTGGCGTCGTGGGCTCGGCTGGGGCTGGCCGGAGGTGGCGTGCTGGGGCTGCTGCTGGGGATTTTCGGTCAACTCGGCGACCTTTCGGCCAGCGTCTTGAAACGGGACGCGGGGATCAAGGATGCGGGCCGGATTTTGCCCGGTTTTGGCGGCTTGGTGGACATGCTCGACTCTTTGCTCATTACAGCACCCCTCACGTACTGGTATCTCGCGACGGTTCGCGGCTAGAATGCTCTCCGGGCGCACGGCGCTCAGCGGAAAGAGGCGCACGCCCGGGGTTGGAGCGCTTCATGACTGTTACGGCGAAACTGCTCAGGCTCTTCCGGGTCGATCAGCAGCTGCGGGGCCTTCGCTCCCGGCTCGACGCGGCGGAGCGGTTCTTGGCGGAGCAGGAGCGTCAGCTCAAAGAGATCGACACTCGCCACGGCACGATCACGACCCAGCTCAAGAAGCTCAAGACAACCGTCGCCGGCGAAGAGACCGAGGTGCAGGGGATTGACGAGCGGATGGCCAGCCTCCGCGACAAGATGAACCTGACCAAGACGAACAAGGAGTACTCGGCACTCCTCACCGAGTTGAACAACCTCAAGACCAAGAAGGACGAGCTTGAGTCCGGCGAGCTTGAGCAGATGCAGGAGGTCGAGAACCTCCAGAAGCAGGACACCGAACTGCTCGCCCAGCGTGAAGAGCGGGCCAAGATCGCTGCCCAGGCCAAGGCCGAGCGCGACAACAAGGCCGCCGAGATCAAGGACCGCCTGGCCGAACTCAAGAGCCAACGGGATACCCTCGCCGCTGACGTCCCCGCCGACGCCAAGCACATCCTCGACGACCTGATTTCCCGGCGTGGCGATGACGCTATGGCCCACGTCGAGGTGCTTGATCGCCGCTCGCACGAGTGGAGTTGCGGAGCCTGCATGATGGCGCTCACCGTCGAGACGATCAACAAGCTCTCGACCGGCTCGCTGACCCGTTGCAACAATTGCATGTGCATCCTCTTCACCGAGGAGGATGTCGTCAGCAAGAAGAAGCCGAAGGACAACGAGGATGTGGCCAAGAGCCGCAAGCGTTCGGGCACGAAGACGCCGAACGATGCGGCGGCGTGAGTGCTCCGCACAACTGATTGATAAGCCGACGGCCCGCTCGGGCCGTTTTCATTTGCCGAAAAGTGTCTCACCCGCCACGACCGGCACGGGCAGCCCAAGATGCTCCGCCGCGGCCTTGGTGATCATGCGACCGCGGCGTGTACGGGCGAGGAAGCCGATCTGCAATAGGTACGGCTCCACCACGTCTTCGAGTGTGCCTGCGTCCTCGTTCATGGTGGCGGCCACCGCCTCCAGCCCGACCGGTCCGCCTTGATAGGTCGTCGAGATGATGCGCAGATAGGTGCGATCGAGTTCATCGAGGCCGAGCCTGTCGATGCCTTCAAGTTGCAGAGCTCTCGCAACAAGCTTCATCGTTACCACGCCGTCTGCTTCCACCTGCGCGAAGTCCCGCACGCGGCGGAGCAGACGGTTGGCGATGCGCGGGGTGCCGCGGGAGCGGGAGGCAATCTCGGCCAGCGGATCGCCGGCGCTGTCGGCCTTCACGCTGACCGCGAGCAGTTCGGCGCTGCGCCGAAGGATCAACATCAACTCGTCGGTGTCGTAGTACTTGAGATGGTGGGTGATCCCGAAGCGCGATCGCATCGGCGAACTGATCAGCCCCGCCCGCGTGGTGGCTCCGATCAGCGTAAAGGGCTGGAGTGTGATCTGCACCGTCCGGGCGTGCAGGCCGCTATCGACTGGCACATCGATGCGGAAGTCCTCCATCGCGGGGTAGACGAACTCCTCGACAGCCACGGGCAGCCGGTGGATCTCGTCGATGAAGAGCACATCTCCGTGCTGAAGGCGTGATAGAGCCGACACCAAATCGGTACCGCGGGCAAGCGCCGGCCCGCTGGTGGTGTAGACCTTGGTCCCCATCTCGGCGCCAATAACGTGCGCCAGCGTCGTCTTGCCCAAGCCCGGCGGGCCGTGCAGCAGCACGTGCTCCATCGGTTCACGCCGCTCGCGGCAGGCGCGGATGGTGATCTCCAGCTTGCGGATCAACTCCGGCTGGCCGACGTATTCGCCCATCCGCGTCGGGCGCAGCGACCAATTCCGCTGCTCCTCGCTGCGGATCGCCTCGGCGGTTACGAGTCGTTCGGTGGCCATGGTCTCCCACAGTGTACCCGATGGCCCCTCGGCCTATTTCACCGCACCGGTGGGCAGACCCTTGGCGTTGAGGAGCTTCACGAGCTGCGGCAAATCGATTGGTTCGTCGATCTCGCCACCCAGGCGCTCGGCGCGGATCAGTTCGCCCAGTTCATTGAAGAACTCGCGGCTGGGCGTCTCCTCGTCGCGCATGCGCGAACTGACGATCCACATCCCGCGAGCGCCGGGATCGGTGGCGAGGGCGTCGCGCCGCATCGACACCGTCGAGGTGTCGCTCCTGTAGCTGTAGAACCCGTAGTCGCCGCCACGCTGGGAGCGGGCGAGCAAACGCGAGAGCAACTGTGTCTCAAACTGACTCAGATATCCCTCGGGCGGCACGATCGGCGTCAGCACGCGGGCCGGCTTGCCGGGCGGGCGCACCTCGACCGTCAGGCTCTGTCCCATCCGTGCGCCGGTCTCCATCCATGTCCCGGAGTTGGCGTTCGAGCCACGAACGGCGGTCTTCACCGTCCACGTTTCCTGCGTACGGTCCGGTGACACGAAATATGTTGCCACCGAGTCGGTGACCTTGGGCGCGCCGGCCTGACGCTGGAAGAGCCTCGCCTTGATCTCACAAAGGAAGCCCTCGGGGTTGTCGCCGACAGCAGCTCCCGCCCCTTGCCCATTCACTTCGCCGCGACGCCCGCGCCAGAACTTTACGCCGAAGTAGCCGAGTTCCTCGGCGTCCGCGTCGGTGCCGCTTGCGCCCGGGCGGTACATGCGGAACCACTTTTCGCCCGCGGGCATTGCCGCGGTGATCTGCTCGGGCGTCAGTTGCTTCATCCACTCCACGCCGGCCTTCACGGCCTCGCGCCGCGCGGCCTCGAGCGATGATGTGTCCGCGAATTTGGCCGTGGCGATCGAAATCTCGTAGAGCTTGCGTGCGGTCACGAAGTCCGTCTCGGGCACGACCAGCTCGAACACGACGAACTGGTCCTTGGTAGGCTGGAAGACGGTGACGCCCTTCATCAGTCGGGGCGCACCCTCACGCCGGATGCCGGCATAGAACCGTGCCCCAGGAGTCGGGCAGCCCGCGATCACCAGCGAAGGCTGGCGGTCGATGAACTCGACCATCGAGAGCTTCTCGCCGGTTTTGGGGTGCTCGATCGTGCTGGTGCCGGCGATCTGCTTGGCGACCGAGTCGGCCGCCATCTGCGGCGTGGCATCGGCCGATCCGGTGCGGGGTGTCTGGATGTTGATCACCCATGAACCAGCCCTCGGCACGATCTGCACCGATGCCGTGGTGCCAAGGTGCGCAGTCTGTGTGGTTGCCTGCTCGGGAATCTGCATCGACAGCCCAATGGCATCAAGCCGGAAGGGCTCGTCGGCCAGGCGAACAAATTCGGGAGCCTTGGCAGCAGGGGGAGTGCCTGGTCTTGTCGCCGGCGTGGTGGCGGGTTGCCCTAGCGCAACTCCTGCCGCGGCCAACATGAGCGCCTCAGCGAGAACCACCAGCGACCGTCGGATTCTGTTGGGTTCCATGATTAACTCTATCGGGCAAGTTCATCGGGTTGGCTTCAGCCGCGGGTTGGATGGATGCCCCCAGCTCGCACACCATATCGCAGATTTTCCGGATTTCCCCTGTTGACTCCTGTTCGGGGCCCACTATGCTCCCCTCCCCCACGCCGCTCCGGCGCGGGTTGTAGCTCTCTGGCAATCGGCGCCCGAGGCGGTGTGCGAACGGTTCTCTCTACGCGAGGAACAGTATGACCGGCGGCAAGATTCGCATTCGGATGGAGGCCTACGACCACATGGCCCTCGATGCTTCCGCGAAGGAAATCGTCGAGAATGCCAAGCGCACCAACGCCAAGGTCGCCGGCCCGATCCCCCTGCCGACCCGCATCGAGCGCTACACCGTGCTGCGCAGCCCGTTCATCGATAAAAAATCCCGCGAGCAGTTCGAGATCCGCACCTACAAGCGGGTCATCGACATCATCGAGCCGAACGCTCGCACCGTCGAAGCCCTTAATCGTCTCGTCGTTCCCGCTGGTGTCTTCATCAAGATCAAGGCCTGAATTTCCGCCCGCTCTCTGAGCGGGCGTTTTCGTTGGCGGCCCGCGTGGGCTGCACTCAAATCCTGATCCCTCCAGATCTCAGGTGAACCATGTCTTTCATGATGCTCGGCAAGAAACTCGGCATGACACGCGTCTTCGGCGCTGACGGCGCCAGCGTCTGTGTCACGGTCATCGAACTCGGCCCCTGCGTGGTCACCCAGATCCGCACGGCAGAGAAGGACGGCTACAGCGCCGTCCAGCTCGGCTTCGAGGACGTTAAGGCCCGCAATTCCACCCAGGCGGTCATGGGCCACGACGCCAAAGCCGGCTGTGATGCCAAGCGGTTCCACCGCGAATTCCGCTGCACGCCCGAAGAGTCCGGCAAGTTCACCCTCGGCCAGGTGCTGACGTCCAAGGACCTCGACAGCACCATGTATGTCGACGTCATCGGCACCAGCAAGGGCAAGGGCTTCCAAGGCGTGATGAAGCGCCACCACTTCAAGGGCATGTGCGCCAGCCACGGCACCGAGCGTAAGCACCGCTCGCCCGGCTCGATCGGTTCGCTCTGCTCCAACCGCGGTTTCGGCGGCGGTTTGAAGAAGGGCAAGGGCATGGCCGGCCACATGGGTGACGAGCGTGTCACCGTCCGGTCCCTTGAGGTTGTTCGCATCGATGCCGAGAAGGGTCTGCTGCTGGTCGGCGGCCCCGTCCCCGGCGCCAACCGCGGCCTGGTCATGGTCCGCGTCGCCACCCGACTTTACAAGCCCAAGGCCAAGAAATTGGCTGCCAAGGCTGCCTAATATCTCGACCCCTCGCCAGAAGCGGGGGGGTTGGACAAACCTGATCGAACCATCGCTGGCGGCGAGGCAAAGCCGCCCGTGAGTCCGGAAGGGTCAAAGGCTTCGGCCAGAGACAACCACCGGACAGCAACATGAAAACCGCTCCACCGGATGCCTCCGGCGGAGCAAGCCGAGTCGATTCCTTCTCTACCCCATTTGTGACGGGGCCGAGCGGATAGGCGAAGCAACCCTCTCCCCCGCGACCGGAAGTCGGCGCGGAACACCGAGAGGCGAAGCACGGGACGAGCACACGTTCGTCCGAGGCGACAGACGAAGGCAGACTCATGCAAGTCCCCGTCTACAACATTCAAGGCTCGCAGGTCGGTTCGCTGACCATCGACGAGCAGACCCTTGGCGGCAAGGTCAATGCCGCGCTGATCAAGCAGGCGTACGTCCGCTACCACGCCAACCTGCGTCAGGGCTCTTCCCGCACGAAGAACCGTCGCGAGGTCGAGGGCTCGACCCGCAAGCTCTACAAGCAGAAGGGCACCGGCAACGCCCGTCACGGCGACCGCAAGGCCAACCTGATGAAGGGCGGCGGCCACGGTCACAGCAAGAAACGCGTCCGCGAGGACTACCGCCTCGACATGCCCAAGAAGATGCGCCGCAAGGCCAACCGCAACGCCCTGCTCGCCAAGCTTGTCGACAACGAAGTCAAAATTGTGGATAGCCTCAAGATGAAAGAGCCCCGCACGAAGGACTTCGTCGGAATGCTCGAGGCGCTCAAGATCGACCGCAGCGCTCTTATCGCGGTCCCCGTCGCCGAGGCCGGCGTCCGCCGGGCCGCGCGCAACCTCGACACCATCGAGCTTGCCAAGCCCGACTCTCTCAACTGTTTCCAGATGCTCAACAACCGCTATCTGGTGATCGGCAAGGCCGACCTCGAGGCGTGGCTCAAGGGCCCGTCTTCGCAGACCGGTAAGGACGCCAAGATCAACCCGATGGGCGCCGCCAAGAAGGAGGCCAAGTAAATGGACCTCACCTACGTCATCCGCAAGCCGCTTCTCACCGAGAAGAGCACCGTCGCCAACGAGCAGAACCGCTACGCATTCGAGGTCGACATGGGTGCGACCAAGAACGACATCAAGAAGGCCATCGAGAAGCTCTATAAGGTCGAGGTTCTCAAGGTCAATACCTCCATCCTTCAGTCGCGTGACCGTCTCCTTCGCTACGGCAAGGTCACGGGCAAGAGCCGCAAGAAGGCCATCGTCCGTCTGAAGGACGGCCAGACCATCCAGTTGTTCTGATCCTCCGATCCACGCCGCCGAACGCGAGATTCCCATGCCGATCCGCATCTACGACAAGACCAGCGCCGGGCGCCGCTTCAGCTCGGTCAACCTCAATTCCGAGGTGACCAAGTCGCGCCCCGAGAAGTCGCTCCTCCGCCCGCTCACCAAGACCGGCGGCCGCAACCACTCCGGCAAGATCACGATGCGCGGCCGCGGCGGCGGCGCCAAGCGGATGCTCCGCGTCATCGACTTCAAGCGCATCGATCGTGACGGCATCGACGGCAAGGTGGTCGGCATCGAATACGACCCCAATCGCACCGCCCACATCGCCTTGGTGCAGTACACCGACGGCGTCAAGCGCTACATCATCGCCCCGATCGGCCTGAATGCTGGCGACACGATCCAGTCGGCGTCGGCCGCTGCTGTCGATCCCAAGATCGGCAACAACATGCCGCTCAAGTTCATCCCGACCGGCTTGGCCGTCCACTGCATCGAATTGACCGTCGGCCGCGGCGGCCAGATGTGCCGCTCCGCCGGCAACTACGCCCGCCTGCTCAACAAGGAAGGCGGCTACGCCACCATCATGCTCCCCTCGGGTGAGCAGCGCATGGTCAGTATTGAGTGCCGCGCCACCATCGGCGAGGTCGGCAACCCCGACATGCAGAACGTCCGCTGGGGCAAGGCCGGTCGCATGCGCTACCTCGGCCGCCGGCCGATCACCCGCGGCGTCGCCAAGAGCCACAACGCCCACCCGCTCGGCGGCGGCTCCGGTCGCTCCAAGGGCAACCGTCCTCCCTGCTCTCCCACGGGCGTCTTGGCCAAGGGCGGCCGCACCCGCAACAAGCGCAAGCACTCTACCAAGCTCATCATCCGCCGTCGCGTCAGCAAGCGTTACGGCCAGGTCAGCAAGTAACCGTCAGGCATTAGGCAGAACGCCAGCACACCAAGAGAACTCACACCATGAGCCGCAGCCTGAAGAAAGGTCCGTACGTCGACGAGCGTCTCTACCGCCGGGTGGAGAAGCTGAATCAGCAGAACAAGAAGGAGCCGCTCAAGACCTGGCGGCGCGCCTGCACCATCGTCCCCGAGTTCGTCGGGCACACCTTCAAGGTGCACAACGGCCGCAGCTTCCTCGACGTGTTCGTGACCGAGGACATGGTCGGCCACAAGCTCGGGGAGTTCAGCCACACGCGGACGTTCAAGGGCCACACCAACAAGAAGGAAGGCATCGTCGAGGGCGGCAAGTCCGCCGCCCCCGCGCCCGCCGCCAAGAAGTAAGCAGTCAGCGATTCACAGGCCCGTAGTGGGCCCCACCAGAGGAACCAGCCGTGCGGATCCACAGCAACAACTTCAAGAAGATCGCCGCCGAGAAGGGCCTCGACGCCACGCGCCTGGGCGAGGTCGTCGCCCGCGAGGGCCTCAAGGGCGACCGCGCCGTCTCCGCCATCGGCAACTGGATGCGAGGCTCCGACCACCCTCGTTGCAAGGCCGAGGACATCAAGAAGCTCGCCGGTGCGCTGGGCGTTGAAGTGACGAAGATCGCCAAGTTCTCCGCCAAGTTCAGCTTCCACCGCGGCAGCGCCCGCAAGGCCGGCCTCGTCGCCGCTCTTATCCGCGGCAAGAAATACGAGACCGCCGTGAACCTCCTGACCTTCACCACCAAGCGCGCCGCCGTGGACATCAAGCAGGCCCTGATGGCCGCCCTCGCCGACGCCGAGCAGGCCGATGCCGACATCGATCGCTTGTTCGTCTCCGAGAGCTCCGTCAACGCCGGCCCGGTCCTCAAGCGGTTCCATCAGAAGGACCGCGGCCGCGCCCACGCCATCCACAAGAAAATGAGCCACATCACCGTGGCCCTGACCGAGAAGAACTGATCCGCACAAGTCCTAGCCGAACGCACCGATTCGACCCGCCGAAGATCGAGAACACCATGGGCCAGAAAACACATCCATACGGCCTCCGCGTCGGGATCACCGAGCCTCACCGCTCCCGCTGGTACGCCCCCAAGGCGCTCTTCGGCGAGTTGCTGGTCGAGGACTACAAGATCCGCAAGTTCATCGACACGCGACTCAACCGCAAGCCGCCGTACGCCGCCGTCAGCGACGTGCACATCGAACGCACCCGCGAAGAGCTGAAGGTCATCGTCAAGTCGGCCCGTCCGGGCCTGGTCATCGGCCCCAAGGGCGCCGAGGTTGACCGGATCACCGAAGAGCTCCAGTACATGACCGGCCGCAAGGTCTCGATCTCGATCATCGAGGTCAAGCAGCCCGACCTCGATGCGCAGCTCGTCGCCGAAGGCGTCGCCGAGCAGCTCCGCAAGCGCGTCGCCTTCCGTCGCGCTATGAAGATGAAGGCCGAGGCCGTGATGGCCGCCGGCGGCAAGGGCGTCTGGATCGTTATGGCCGGCCGTCTGGGCGGCGCCGAGATGAGCCGCACCGCCGACACCCGTCTCGGCTCGCTCCCCCTGAGCACCCTGCAGGCCAACATCGACTACGGCTTCGCCGAGGCGTTCATGAGCTACGGCGCCATCGGCGTCAAGTGCTGGATCTACAAGGGCCTCTACGAGGCCGAGAAGGCCAGCGAAACCCCTGAGGCGGCCGGCACCCGTGTCAAGGCCCGTGGCCGCCGCTGAGTTAGTCCGTCACCGTCCTTCACTCGCTCGCAAGAGACCGAGTTCCACAGTTTCGAATCGATTTGGAGTTTGACCGATGCCGCTGATGCCCAAACGAGTGAAGTTCCGCAAGGAGTTCCGGCGCGTACGCCCGCGCAAGGCGACCAAGGGCAACTACGTCGCCTTCGGCGACTACGGCCTGCAGGCCCTCGAGGGCACCTGGCTCCCCGGTCGCGTGATCGAAGCCGGCCGCGTCGCCGCCCAGCACTTCCTCAAGCGCGAGGGCAAGCTCTTCATCCGCGTCTTCCCCGACAAGCCCATCAGCAAGAAGCCGCTGGAAACACGAATGGGAACCGGCAAGGCCGAAGTCGATTACTGGGCGGCCCGCGTCAAGGCCGGCACCATGCTCTTCGAGATCGCTGGCGTGTCCGAGACCCTCGCCCGCCAGGCCCTCTCACGCGTCGCCATGAAGATGCCCGTCCGGTGCCGCATGATCGGCCGGCGCGTCGCAGTCTGAGCC
>JBOHNM010000033.1:0-29084 GCA_050730675.1 Phycisphaerales bacterium
GCAGGAGGCCGGGCTGTTCGAGGAACTGCGGACGCTGCGCCGCGAGCTTGCCGAGACCAGGAGCGTGCCGCCGTTTGTCATCTGCTCCGACGCGACGCTGCGTGAACTGTGCCGCGTGCGGCCGGGGTCGATCGACTCGCTCATGTGGGTGCGGGGGATCGGCTCGAAGAAGGCCGAGGATATCGGCGAGGACCTCGTGCGAACAGTCCGCGCGTACGCACGCCAGCAGGGGATGGTGCTGGACCAGAAGCCGTCGGCGAAGCGGTCAACTCCGCCGCGAGCGCCGGCAGCAGAGCGACCGCCGACGGCCGGGGCGCAGCAGGCGGCGCCGCTCTTCCGGCGCGGGATGTCGGTGGAGGAAGTCGCCGAGAAACTGGGGCGGGCCAAGAGCACGGCGTGGGAGTACCTGGAGGACTTCGTCGCACGCGAGAAGCCCGAGTCGATCACGCCGTGGGTGGACGGCGCAACGGAGGCCCGCATCGTCGCGGCGATCGACCCGGCCGACGGTGGGCATCTCCGCCCGATCTTCGAGGCGCTCAAGGGCGAGGTGGGCTGGGACGCGATCCGGATTGTGGTGGTCCGCAGGCGTGCCGCGGCAGGCTGAAAGCCCAAGTCTGACAATCGCTTCCGGACAGCGTCAAACTGGGCTGTTCCACAGGAATTCCGGCGAGATAAGCCGGCCCGTTCGGGTCGGCGATTGCCGCGTGGAATATCCGACGTGGAACACGCGATGGCGTTGCAAAACCGCTGCTCGCCGGGAGGCGTTCGGCCCCACCGGTTGTACCGTCCGCCCCATCAAGTCGGGATCAAGCCCGCTCGCGCGAACTGGCTTATTGCTGTGGAACACCGACACTCCTGGTGTCAGCAACGTCGGATTGGATCTTCCGAGGCGCACAACGCAAAGGAGACGACCATGAACGACCGGATGCGACAGGTGTGGGAGAAGCTCGAGGCGTTTGAGATCGATGAGGGGAGGCCGGACCTTCCGTTCGCCGTGCGGCTGGCGCGCGAGAACGGCTGGCGCGTGCCGTACGCGACGCGGGTGGTGGAGGAATACAAGCGGTTCCTCTTGTTGGCGGCCGAGGCGGGGCACAAGGTCACGCCGTCGGACGAGGTGGACCAGGCGTGGCACCTGCACATGACCTACACGCGGTCGTACTGGCAGCGGCTGTGCGAGGGCGTGCTGGGCAAGCCGATGCACCACGACCCGACCCGCGGCGGCGAACAGGAGGATGCGAAGTTCGACAACTGGTACCAGCGGACGCTCGACAGCTACCGGAAGGCCTTCGGAGCGTCGGCGCCGGCGGACATCTGGCCGCCGGCGGCGGTGCGATTCGACTCCGCCCAGCGGTGGGTGCGCATCGATGCCTCGCGTGCGTGGATGGTGCCCAAGCGCTCGGCCCGGCGTGCCGCGGCGACGGCGACCGTCGGCGCCTTGGTGGTCGGGGGTGCGGCCCTGGTGGGGTGCTCGCCATCGCTGGTGGGCTCTTCGGCAGGGTGGGGGACGGCGCTGTTGATCATCGTGGTCGTGGTGGTGGTGATCGCCATCCTCGGCTCGCTGGCGAATGAGGCCCGCGGCGGGCGGCGGACCAGCGGGTCGGGGTGCTCCGGTGGGTGCTCATCGTTCCTTGGCTTTGGGTGCAGCAGTTCGGACCCGGACGGGCACACTGGTGGGCACTCCGGCGACCACGGCGGCGGCGACTCGGGTGGCGGGCACTCCGGAGGCGATTCCGGTGGTGGTGGCGGAGGCGATGGGGGCGGCAGCAGCGGCTGCGGAGGCGGCGGCTGTGGCGGGGGAGGTTGCGGTGGCGGAGGCGATTGAGTCACGCCGGCCCGGTCATTACCCCGGACACGTGGGAGGGGTCGGTGCCCCTCCCACGTCAAAATTCACCTCGAAGTCGGTTAATTTGCTTACCCATATTCACGCCACACAGCAAACACACTCAATCGGGTGAAATTTGCTGGCAGCGGCTCGCACTTGTGGTACTTTGTGTTGACGGTGATAACGGCCTGACGGCCCGAGTTGTCCGTCCCATTTTGGAGGAGAGAAGAGATGCTCAATCGTTGCATGTTCGTTTCGACCATCGTGCTTGGCGGTCTCGCTTTGCCCGCGCTGGGACAACTGGTGCTGACCGGCACCGCCGGCGCCGGCTGGCAGGCGTTCCCGGGTGCGCTCAACAATTACGGCAACGCCACGCGGCCGTACTGGGACCAGAACACCCTCGACGGCAACCCGGAAAACCGCAACGTCGGCAACTACCTGAACAACACGTGGACCGGTGGTCTTCCCGCTGGCGCCGCCGCAAGCCCGAATATCGCACCCGTCTGGTGGGGTCGCACGTCGATCACCGACTTCTACGCGACCCAGGACCTGGACGTGCGTTTCTCGACCGGCGGCACCGTCGGCGCCTCGCTGCGCCTTGAGCTGTCCGGCAACTCGGGCACCAACGAGATCGGCTGGTACAACCCGTCGGACGTCGCTGGCTCCGAGACGCTCAACCCCATCTTTGTTGGCGGGGACTCTCCCATCACGGGCGTGAACTTCACGCCGTCGAACACGTTCGCGCTCTACCTGCGGACGGTTGACAACCGCATCTTCTTCTCCGATGCCAGCCGCAACCGCGAGGGCGCCACCCCGATGTCCGCGGACGATCGCGCGACCCAGCACTTCGCCTTCTTCGGTGCGAGCCTGGTCGCGGGCAACGAAGTGTACTACATCGGCTCCGAGGATCTGCGCCGCCAGAACGCCGACCGCGAGATCATCGGTGACTACAACGACCTGATCTTCACGATCCGGGCCGTGCCGACCCCCGGCGCCGCGGCCCTGATGGGGCTTGGTATTCTCGCCGCCGGCCGTCGCCGGCGCTGATCGCCTACGTCTCAACTCACTCATCATCCCCAGACCCCGGCGGCCTTCAAGCCCCGGGGTCTGTCCGTTTTGGATGGGTGCGGCGTTGCTACGCTCGGCCATGACGCTCCAGGAATGGCAGGTGTTGTTGCAGGCGGTGTCGAGCTTCGCGATCGCGGGCGGGCTGCTGTTCACGGCGTTCCAGTTCCGCCATGTGCGCCGGGCCCAGACGGTGGCGAACTTCACCAAGCTCGTCGAGATGCAGATGCACGTGCGCGAGCTGCGGGTGCAAGACCCTTCGCTGGCCCAGGTCTACCGGCACGACATGGAGGGCATGCACAACGAGCGAGAGGTGCGCGAGTACTTCTTCAACCTGATGCAGCTCTCGATCTTCGAGATCGTCTGGTTCGGATACTCCCACGGCCAGGTGCCCGACGACTACTTCCAGTCATGGGAGCGGCGGATGCGCGATATCGCCGCGGAGCCGAGCTTCCGGCGGACGATGAACTCACCGTCGATGAAGATCATGCACGACGACTTCCAGGCGTACATCCTGGAGATGGTGCGGGTGACGCCCGAGCGCGGCGCCCCGGGGGGCGCGCCGTTCACTTTCGCTCCCATCGCACCTTCTCCGGGATCACCGACTTGATGCGGTCGGAGGCGAGGTAGTCGGCGGCGGGCTTTTGGGCGTTCAGCGAGGCGTCGAGGAACGCGAGGGTCGCGCTCGCTACAGCGTCGCCGATCTTCGTCACGTTCGTGGTCGGGGACTCGCCCAACCCGCGCGTCACCGCCTTACCGCCGTAGCTGGAGTGCGTGGCGCCCTCGATGAAGAGGAGGTACGCCGGCGGGCCACCCTTGGTGGTGCCGCGGGAGTAGACAAAGGGGTGCTGGCGGCTCTCGGGGGTTTCGTTGCCCATCTGCGGCGGGCTGGCGTCCAGCGAGCCGGTGATCACGAGCATGGGGATCTTGACTTGCGACCACGAGTCTTCCGTGAACATGAGTCCGTTGGTCCCCTGGCCGGAGACGACGATGGCGCACTTGATCCGCGGGTCGCCGATGTCCTTGAGGGTGAGCAGTTCGCCGCTGATCCGTTTGCCGCGCCCGCGGACGCCCGCGATGAGTTCGGTGGTGAGCGCACCGGCGGAGTGTCCGGCCATCGCGAGCTTCTCGCGGCTGAGAAGGCCCTTGCCCGCCTCGTCGTGGAGCGTGGAGACTTTGGATTCGAGCTCGCCGAGCGAGTCGAGGATGAACTTCACGTCGGCGACACGCTGGGCGGGGTCCACCTGGCCGCGGAGTTGGGCGCGGCCGGCGGGGTCGTTGATCGCGGGGGTCTCTTCGCCGGCGCGGCGCTTGAGGGCGATGGAGTCGGCGTGAGTTGGAAGGATGACAACGTAGCCATGCGAGGCCCAGTGGATGGTGAGATCGGGGAAGGCATCACGCGATCCGCCGGCGCCGTGGGAGAAGATGATGACGGGCCAGCCGCCCTCGGGGACTTTCTGGCCTTCGGCGAGCTTGGGGGCTCGGACGCGGAGTTCGAGGTCCTTCGACCGTGCGGCGTCCTTGAGCGTCAGATTCGTGGTCTGGACCTTGAACGGCCCGGGCGTGATCAGGTAGCCCGCGTCGGCGGGTGCCTGCGCGTCGGGAGCGGTGGGAGTCGGCGGGTCATCGGCGCGGGCGGGAAGCATCGCGGCGCAGGATAGTGCCAAGACCAGGGGAACGATCGCGCGGCGGCTATTCATGAGTGATCCTTCGGCAGGATCAACGAATGAGGTGTAGCGTCATTGCGAGAGCCCGATCCGCGGGTAGCTGCGAATCAGCCCAGGCCGAGTTCGTCCAGGGTCTGGTCACCTTCGGGCGTCGCCTCGGCATCGACAGCATCTCCGGCCTGCTCGACCTTGAGCGAAGCTTCACTGATGACGTCGTAGCACGTGGCGAGCAGGCCGACGAGCGGGAAAGTCGCGCCGTCGAAGGGTGTGGGGCCGAGCCGGCGCAGCAGCGCGTGACCGACTGCGGGGCGACCGAGCGGCAGGTCGAGTTCGGCGAGGGCCGCGCCTGTGGACCAGAAGTGATCAACGGTGAGCTCCAATAGGGTCGTTGGAGCGTCGCTGATGCCGGGCAGGCCGGGGAGGTACGCGGGCATCGGGCGGTCGCTGGCGCCGGGGGCGGTGCGGGCGGTGTCGATGGCGCGGCGCTGGCGGAGGCGCTCGAGCAGCTCTTCCTTGTCGAGCCCGCGCAAACGGAACATCAGGAAGGGGTCGACGCTCAGCCGCTCGGCGAGCAGCGCGAAGATGCAGCAGATGTGCTTGCACCAGCGCTGACCGCCAGTGAAATCGGCGCAGGTGCAGGTGCAGGCCAGGTCCGAAGCTTCTTGCGGGAACAGTCGCAGCCGCAACGGTGCGAAGAGATCCTCGATGTTCGAGGGCACCTCGCCGGAGAGGAGCGTGGCGACGGGTCGTGCTTCCTGGAGCATCGCGCCGATCACTTTTTCCCACTCGTCGTGGGCGTAGACGGGCATGCGGACATCGACGACGTACGCCTGCGGCATGCGTCCCTGCACGCGACCAGAAACGTGGCCGGCGACGGTGATGAAGTTGCGCGTCTGCCCGAGGCGGGCGTATTCGATGCCTTCGGCCAAGGCCGCGCCGGGGGCGTTGTCCTCGACCAGGCGGAGCAGACGCTGGCCGGACCACGCCGAGGCAACGGGGCCGCTGCGGGTCGTCAGACGCACACCCAGCCGCACCTTGCGCGGGCGGAGCGTCGCTTGCGGGCGCGGGGCGAAACGCATGCCGCCGGTGGCGGGGATCGGCGGGAGGTCCCGTGCGGCGACCGGTTGACCATTGCCGTTGGAATTGCCATTGCCGGGGTTGGGCGACGGAGCCGGATTCGGGTTGGGGGGGGGGGCGCCACTCACGCCTCCACCTCCGCGTCGTCTTCAACTGCCTCGGGACGGAGTTCGAGCACTTCGCGGAGCTGGGTGAGCGAGAGTTCGGTCAGCCAATTTTCGCCGGAGCCGATGACGTTATCGGCCAGGGCGGTCTTCTGCTCGATCATCTGGTCGATGCGTTCCTCGAGCGTGCCGGAGACGACAAACTTGTGGACCTGCACCGTGCGCGTCTGGCCGATGCGGTACGCGCGGTCGGTCGCCTGGTTCTCGACGGCCGGATTCCACCAGCGATCGAAGTGGAAAACGTGGTTGGCGCCGGTGAGGTTGAGGCCAACGCCTCCGGCCTTGAGCGAGAGGATGAAGACCGGGGCCGAGCCGTCGGCCTTCTGGAACTGCTGGACCATCGCGTCTCGCTCCTTGGCGGTGCTGCCGCCGTGGAGGAAGAGCACCTCGCGGTTGAGTTCGTGGCGGAGCATGGCCGCAAGGATGGAGCCCATCTGGCGGAACTGCGTGAAGACCAGCGCCTGGCCGCCGGAGGCGACGACCTCGTCGAGCATCTGCACAATGCGCACGCACTTGCCCGAGCGGCCTGCGGACGCGACGCCCCCCACTGACGGGCTCTCGGGATCGTGCTCCTTGAGGAACTGGAGCGGGTGGTTGCAGACCTGCTTGAGCTTGACCAGGCCGGCGAGGACGATGCCGCGGCGCTGAATGCCTTCGGCGGCCTCGGCCGACGCGAGCATGTGCTTGACGGTCTGCTCGTAGAGCGTTGCCTGCTCGGGCGTGAGGTAGCAGAATTCCTTGGTCTCGACCTTTTCGGGGAGGTCGGCAATGACGGTGGAGTCGGTCTTGAGGCGGCGGAGGACG
Organism: Phycisphaerales bacterium; assembly: GCA_050730675.1. GTDB lineage: Bacteria > Planctomycetota > Phycisphaerae > Phycisphaerales > UBA1924 > JBOHNM01. The sequence continues at coordinate 6,600 of JBOHNM010000033.1, forward strand.
AACGGCTGCACCATGGCGCGGAGCTGCTTGCTCTTGGCCGGGTCGTGGTAACGCTCGATGGGTAGAGCGAAACGCGTGCGGAACTCGTGGACTCCCCCGAGCAGACCCGGGTTGAGGAAATCCATGATCGACCAGAGTTCGCTCAGGCGATTCTCGATCGGCGTGCCGGTGAGGGCGACGCGGCGCGGAGCGTCGAGCGAACGGATCGCCTGCGTCTGCTTGGTGCCGGGGTTCTTGATGTTCTGGGCTTCGTCGAGGGATATGCGGTGCCAGGTGATCCGCTCGAGTTCCTCGCGGTCACGGTGAGCGAGGGCGTAGGTCGTGACGACCAGGTCGGAATCCATCGCTCCACGGACGAGTTCTTCGCCCATGTGGCGGGTGCCGCCGTGGTGGACCAGGACCTTGAGCGACGGCGCGAAGCGGTGGCACTCCCGCACCCAGTTGCCCACCACAGACATGGGAACGATCAGCAGGGTCGGCCCGATGCGTTCGCCCGGCGGCGCGGTCTCACGCTCCCGTAGCAGCATGGCGATGAGCTGGATGGTCTTGCCGAGACCCATGTCGTCAGCGAGGCAGGCGCCCAGGCCGATCTGATCCAGGAAGTTAAGCCACGAAAGGCCCTTAAGCTGGTACGGCCGCAGTTCGCCCACGAATCCGGCCGGGGGCTGGAGCATCTGCATCGTGCCGGGGACATTGCCTGAGAGTCCCGCATTGGAAAGCAGGGCGCTGAGCCAGCCGCTGGCATCCATGCCGACGACGGGCACGCCCGTCTGACGCAAGTCGGCGGCGTAGGCCAGCCGCATCGCCTTGCCGAGTTCCATTTCGCCGCCCGGGTTCTCACGGATGAATTCGACGGCGGCCTGGATGTCTTCCGGACGGACCTCGACCCAGCGGCCGCCGATCATGACCAGCGGGGTGCGCATGGTCGCCAGCTTCTCGAAGTCCTGCAGGCTCAGCACGGTCTGGCCGATCGAGATCTGCCACTGGTAGCTCACCAGTGTGCCCAGACCGACCCGCGGCGTGACGACCGGCGAGACGCCGGCCTCCGCCGGCGCATCGGGGGTATCGATCCGCAGTCGCACGCCCAGGCGCGAGGCGGGCGAATCCCACCACTCAGGGACGATGACCCCGAACCCCTGCTCAGAGAGGATGGTGCGGAACTCGCGCAGGAACTCGTACGCCTGAACCGTCGTCAGCCCGAGTTCCGAAGGCTCGCTCTGCTTGAGAGCCTCTTCCAGCGGACGGTAGAGTCGCGCCGCGCGGCCGAGTTCGGCGAGGAGGAGTTCCTGCGGCTTATCGATCCGCTTGCCGCCGACGAGCGCGCCGTCGGTCGGCAGCAGCCAGATGTCCGATGCGTCGATGATCGTTGTTGAAGACTCGACCGCCTGGAGATGCAGCGTGAGCGGCCAGAGCGTCTTGGCGCTGGGGGCGGCGAAGTCGCCCAGACCGGAGACATCGATCGGCTCGGTGATCTTGAGGCAGAGCTTCCACGCGGCGGCGATGCCGCGACGGTCAAGAGCGCCGATCCAGCCGCGGATGCGTTTGATGAGGTCGGTGCGTTTTTCGCCGACAACATGGACCGCGTGCTCCGGCGCGAGGAGCCCGCCGAGCCACGTGACGTGGGGATCGGGCGAGAAGCCCTGGGCATTGCGCCGGCCCTCGATCGTCTCGACCATGTTCTCAACCGACATGACGCGCCGGCATTCGGCATCGCAGGTGCGGACGAGGAAGTCCTCGATCATCGGCCACGGCTCGTGACCCGCGGCATCGACCACGGCGCGGGCGGCTGGCGGCATACCCGCCAGGAGCTTGCCGGCGCGCTGGGCGATGGCATCGTCGGCGAGCCAAGGCTGCCAGAGACCGCGCACACCGCCGGTGAGTTCCTGCACGATCGCGGGCACGAAGCGCTGCTGCACCAGCAGCCAACGGGCAAAGCGGGCGGCCGAGGCGAAGAACGCGGCGGACGCGCCGAGGTTCACGGGGGCGTGCGGGTTGAGGTCAAGGGCCGACTCGCCGAATGCGCCGTCGAGGGCCTCGAGCACCGGGATGACATCCGGCGCTTCGATCTGGAGCGTGGGCACGGTGAAGGCCGCGAAGACCGGGAGGCTTGTGCCGTCCTCGGAGACCGTGTGACCGGTCGCGTGCGCGATCGACGGGCTGGGGAGGGGGAGTTCGCCGTGAGCGGGGAGCCTCATGGTCAACTCGCCGTCAGCGAGGGCGAGTGGCTGGGTCGGGGCGGCCGGGTTCGTGCCGAGTCGCGCCGATTGAAGGCCCGACGACACGGCGGCGAGCAGCGAGCGCAGCTCGACGGTTCCCGAAACAAAAGGGTGTGCGACAACTGCGGCGGGAACCTCACCGGGCTTGCGCGCCAAGACCGGCGCGGCCACTTCCACGGATTCGGCCCAGAGGTGCAGGGCGCCGGCGGACCAATTGGCGTGCAGAACGTGGGTGAGCATCGGCGGGTGGGCGATGGGATGGGCCAATTCGGAAGGGGAGGAACGGACGGGACGCGAGCGAACAACGAGCGGGCGCGCCGGGTCGGGCGGCCGGGCACGAGCGGGGCCTCCTGCCCGTGACCTGTTCGAGAAATGAGGCCGAAGGGACTCGAACCCTTGACCCGCGGATTAAAAGTCCGCTGCTCTACCAACTGAGCTACGGCCTCGAAGCGAAACGACAGACAACACGACGACCCTCGAACGAGCCTTTCGGGCGCGCAGCGAGGTTCTGGGCGAACAAACCGATCTACCGCGCGATCATAGCCCTTAGGTGGCGCTTCAGCGCGTCGTCGGCGTCCGATCGAGCAGTTCTTGCAGGAGCTTTGCATGGCGGGCGGTGGCCCCCTGGTGCCTTCGGATGCACGCCCGTCCGCACTCGCACAATCGCTGCCGCGCGTCGCCATCGCGGAGCAGGTTGCGGATCACCGCGTGCAACTCGCCGGGGTTAGCGATGATGATCGCTTCGTCGTGGCGCAGGGCATCGACGGTGGTCTGAAAATCGCGGTGGGCCGGGCCGATGACGGTGGGCTTGCCGAGCGCGATCGGCTCGACCGGATCGGAGCCGTAGAGGGCGCCGAACGAGCGGCCGATCACGGCGATATCCGCCAGTGCATACGCCGCGCGAAGCTCGCCGATGGTGTCGAGGAGGAAGCGATCGGCGGCGCGGGTACTCCCCAGACCTGTGGGCGTGCGACCGATGCTCCGCGGGCCCGCGGTTTTCACGACCGAGCGCCGCGTGCAGCCGGGGAGGGCGGCCGCCGCCTCGTCGAAGTGTTCCGGTTTGCGTGGAGCACAGAGTAGCTGGACGCCCGGCGGGCAAGCCGCGTGGAGCAGTGCTTCTTCGCCTTCGGCGGTGGAGCCCGCGACGATGAGCGGACGCGTGCGGTCGATCCCCAGTGAGGCCGCCAGTTCATCCGCGCCGGGGACATCGTCAGCGATGACCGCCGCGTCCCACTTCATCGTATCGGTGACGATCACGCGCTCGGCGGGGACCCCCATGGCGCGGAAGCGTTCGGCGTACGACTCGTCCTGCACGGCGGCGAAGGCCAGGCGTGAAAACGTCGGCCCGATACCGGCGCGGATGCGCCGGTAGCCGCGGAACGAGCGCTCGCTGAGCCGACCGTTGACGACCGCGACGGGGGTGCCGCGGGAGGCGCAGGCCTTCACAAAGTTGGGCCAGAGCTCGAGTTCGACCATGGCAGCCGCGTCGGGTCGAACGGCGTCGAGGAAGCGGGCGACGCACCAGGAGAAATCCAACGGGTAGCGCACGACATGGTGCTCGCCGGCGTAGAGCTCGGTCGCGCGCTTGAGCCCGGTGTCGGTGGAGGCCGCGACGACGACATCGGCGTGCTGGGCGAGCATCGGGACGAGTTGGCGGACGGCGTTGACCTCCCCGACCGAAACCGCATGCAAGAGCAGTCGCTTGCGGCTGCCTGGCGGCGGCGGAAGATCGGGAAGTTTGCCAAACCGCTCGTCCCACCCCTCGCGCGGCTTGCGCGCCCACCACGGCGAAAGGGCGACGGCGCCGGCGGAGTAGAGCAGGTCGAGGGCGTTCATGCGGAGAATCAACGACGGACGAAGGAAATGGGCAGGCAGGGATTCGAACCCTGGACCCTTCGCATGTAAAGCGAACGCTCTAGCCGCTGAGCTACCCGCCCGGGTCAAGTAAGCGTAGCGGGTGCCGACGACGGAATCGTTCGCTGTCTGTCAGGAACTTCGACCGACTGGATATCCGATAAGTCGTCGAGTCAGGTCTCAATTCAGGGATGAAATTCGGCCAATCTGTGCCCGGCAGGGCTGGCATCCGGCACAGAACCGAATAACACTATGTGGTCGCCCCGCCGAGGGGAATCCCTGGAGCATGATTTGCGATCGTTCGTCGCTGTGACAGCGTGTTGCTTGGCCGCCGCCAGTGGGATGGGTGCGCACGCCGATGAGCGCGCAGTCCGCAATGAGTTCGTCCCGGCCATTGTTTCGTTCGCTGATCCTCTCCGCGAGATCGCCGGCGTTCGCGTCTTTTCCGGGCGACTGACGGTTCGGCCATGGCAGGCGTCCGAATTGGCTTCGCGCTTGGGCGAGGAGGTCAAGGCCGCGGATCAGGACCAGCGGGCGCGACTGCTTGTCCAGCCGCACATGATCAAGCACGTGGCCGAGACCGACGAGTACCTGTTGGCCGTTCCGGCCGGGATGAACGATGCCGAGTTTGCTCGCCAACTCACGGCCACCGGGCTCTACCAGTACGCCGAGCCGGATTGGATCGTGTGGCCCGCGTCGGTCCCCGATGACCCGCTCTACGCCCAGCAGTGGCACTTGGCGGAGATCAACGCGCCTGCGGGATGGGACGTCTCCACCGGTTCGCCGAGCGTGATCATCGCCGTGGTTGACGGCGGCACGGAATTGACGCATCCCGACCTGCAGCCGCGCCTGGTGAACGGCGCCAACACCGCCGACAACCAAGTGACGACGCAACTCAACGGCGGCGACGTCTCGGCCATCACCAGCCACGGGGTGCTCACCAGCGGCATCGCCGCGGCGGCGGGCAACAACGCATTGGGCATCTGCGGCGTGGCATGGAACTGCGGGCTGATGCCCATCCGCGTCACCAACAACACGGCGGGCACGGCGTCGCTCACGGACATCACCGCCGGTATCCGCTGGGCGGCGCAGAACGGCGCCAAGGTGGTTTCAGCGTCGTGGTCGGGTGTGGACTCGGCAACGGTCGAGACCAACGGCCAGTTCTGCCGCAACAACGGCGCGGTGCTGGTGTACCCGACAGGAAACAACGGCGCCTCCCTCATGCCGACGGCGACGCAGCCGAGCGTGCTGGTCGTCAGCGGCTTCGGGCACGACGGGACACTCTGGTCAGGCTCGAACTACGGCGTGTGTGTGAAGGTCTCGGCTCCGTGTGTGGACATCACCTCTACAGCGCCCGGGGGCAGCTACAGCTCACAGACCGGCACGTCGTACGCAGCACCGATTGTTTCGGGGCTGGTCGGCCTGGTGTGGACTGTGAACCCGTCGCTCACGGCGGTGCAGGCGCAGCGGATCGTCGAATCGAGTTGCCTCGACCTCGGCACGGTGGGTAAGGACCAGTGGTATGGCAACGGGCGCATCGATGTCGCCCGGGCCCTCCGCGCCGCCCCGCAACCGAGTGGCCCGCCGCTGGCCAGCGCCGACGCGGCAGTCACCCTCACCGGCACGCCCATTCTGATCGATGTGCTCGCCAACGACTGGGATGCGTTGGGACGTGCGATCTCGATCACCGTGCCAACATCGGCGGCACCAGTCACGACCACCGCCGGCGGGATCGTGACGCTGAGCCTGGGGACCGGGCCCGGCGGCCGCAACCAGGTGCTGTACACGCCTCCGGCGGGCTGGATGGGGCTCGACACGTTCGGCTACACCGTGACGAGCACGCTGAGCCTGAGCAGCACGGAGACTGTCTCGGTTCTGGTCGAAGACGCTTCGCAGTACCGCGCTCCGGATCACCCTATCGCGACCGGCGCGGGCGTGATCGTTGACTACTACTCCCTCGGCGTCCCGGAGCAGTTGCCGGACTTCTCGCCGCTCGTGCCGCTGTCGCGGCAGATCAGCGCAAACGTGAACTTTGTTGAGACTGGTGCCGAGTTCGGCGGGAGCGGCCTGATCGACGGCGCCGGCGCGGTCATCAAGGGATTCTTCGACGCCCCGCTGGCAGGCTCATACACGTTCTACCTGGAGTCTGACGACGGCTCGCGCTTGTGGATCGGCGATGAGCTGGCTGTCGACAACGACGGCGTTCATGCCATGACCGAGCGCTCTGCGCTGGTCAAACTTCAGGCCGGGCTGCACGAGTTCCGGATCGAGTATTTCGACAGCATCGGCAACGCGGGGCTGATCCTGCGGTACGCCGGCGGCGGCGCGACGAAGCAGATCGCCCCTCCCGCCCGCCTGAAATTCGCGAGATCGATCGCGGACCTCGCCAGCCTTGGCGGCTGGGCCTCGTCCGACGGCCTGTTGACGGCCGACGACGTCATCCTGTTCCTGGGCGACTTCTTCGCCAACAACCTGCGTGCGGATATCGCCACCCTTGGCGGCTTGCCCGTTCCCGACGGGCTGCTGACCGCCGACGACATCATCGCGTTCCTGGGAGCGTTCTTCGCCGGCGTCCCGCAGTAACCAACCGGTTTGCGGGTTTGTCCCTCGGTCGGCGGCGCTATCGTCGCAGGACGATGTTGTTGCCGACCAGCCGCCAGCGTTACCGCGAATACCTCGAACGCCGCCGACGCGACGCGGCGAAGAGCGAAACCGCCGGCGCAACCGAACCCAAACGATCAAATGACTGGACCGCCGAGCGCGGCGACCCGCTCAAGATGAAGCCCGGACGCAGCTTCTGGGTGCTGTTGCGTGAGTTCTGGAAGCTGCTTCGCGGGCACCAGGGGCGGGTCACGACCTGCTTGGTCGTCGCCGCGGTTGTCGGCATGCTCAGCGTCGTTAACCCGCTGTTCAGCAAGCTGGTCTTTGACTACGTGATCACTGACCACCCAGGGCCATCGGGCTTGCCCGCGCCGCTTAACACCTATTCGCCCGTGACGCTGCTGTGGATCATCGGCGGGGCGATGGTGGCGCTGACGGCGTTCGCCGCAACGCTGGGGACGTGGTCGCGCTATCAGCTCACGGCCCTGACGCAGATCCTGCGAGTCACGACGCGCCGACGCACGTTCCGGCACATGCAGAAGCTGCCACTGCACAAGCTGCACCATCTCAAGAGCGGCGGCGTGGCGAGCATCCTGCGAGAAGACGCCGCGGCGCCCGCCGAACTCCTCTTTCAGATGCTCTACAACCCGGTGCGGTCGGTGGTGGTCTTCGTCGGTGGGTTGGGATTCATGGCATGGATCGACTGGCGGCTGCTGGTCGGCGGGCTGCTCCTCGGGCCGTTCGTATACCTCTCCCACAAGACATGGATCGGGCGTGTGCGTCCGGTGCACCGGGAGATCAAACAGACACGCACCACCACCGACGCCCACGCGACCGAAGCCTTCGGCGGCTCACGGATTGTCCGCGCGTTCGGGCGGCAGACCGGCGAGCTGAACCGGTTCGGTCGCAATACGCACCTGATGTCCCGCCAGGAATTGCTCGCGTGGATCTGGATGCGGGCGATCGAAGTCGCGTGGGTGCTCATCGGCCCGCTCGCGACGGCCGGAGCGCTGATCTACGGCGGCTGGCAGATTCTCGAGGGGCGGCTGACAATCGGCGACGTCGCGGCGTTCACCAGCTACCTGTTCATGCTCATCGGGCCGATGGAAACACTCGTTAATGTGGCGGGAAGCATGCAGACCAACCTCGCCGGCTTCGACCGCGTGCTGGATGTGTGGGCGGAGCCGACGGAGTTTGCCGCACCGGCGGGCGGCGCGACGCTGAAGCGCGTGCGACGTGGCGATGCACAAGGTCGCGTCGCACTCGAGAACGTCTCGTTCCACTACCCCAACAACCAGGAACTGGTGCTGCGCGGCATCAACCTCGACGTGCAGGCCGGTGAGACGATCGCGCTCGTAGGCGCGAGCGGCTCCGGCAAGACCACCCTCTGCAACCTCGTCGCCCGGTTCTTCGACCCGACGTCAGGACGCATCACCCTCGACGGCACAGACCTGCGCGACATCGACGTCGCCGACTATCGACGGCTGCTGGGCATCGTCGAGCAGGATGTCTTCCTCTTCGACGGCACCGTGACCGACAACATCGCCTACGCCCGGCGCAGCGCTTCCGAAGTGGACGTGTTCGCCGCGGCCCGCGCCGCCAACGCCGACGGGTTCGTGGAGAAACTCGAGAAGGGGTACGACACGATCATCGGCGAGCGCGGCGTGCGTCTGTCGGGCGGACAGAAGCAGCGGATCGCGATCGCGCGGGCATTGCTGGCGGACCCGAAGATCCTCATCCTCGACGAAGCAACCAGCAGCCTCGACAGTGAGAGTGAGGGATTGATCCAGCGGTCGTTAGTGCAACTCATGCGCGGACGAACGTGTTTCGTCATCGCCCATCGCCTGAGCACCATCCGTCACGCCGACAGGATTGTCGTGCTCGAAAAGGGTGAGGTGCTGGAGGTCGGCTCACACGACCAGTTGCTGGCCCACGGCGGCCGCTATTGGCGCATGCTGCGCACTCAGCTTGACCCCGCTTCTATGGGGGATGAAGATCTTCCCGCCGCGGCAAACGAGGCCGCGGCCGGATAGAACACCGGGGCAGGCGAGGGGAGTAAACTCCCGGTTCAAGGAGCCCCCGGCATGTCCCAGGCCTACGACGAACTGCGGAAACTGCACAAAGAAGCGGGCAACCTTGCTTCGGTGGGGCAGCTCCTCAACTGGGACCAAGAAACCTACATGCCGCACGCCGCTGGTACGGCGCGTGCCGACCAGCAGGCAATCATCAGCACGCTGGTCCACGAACGCAAGACGAGCAAGCGTGTGGGCGAGCTCATCGCAGCGTGCGAGAACAATGGCGTGATGCACTCCGACGAGTCGGCCGCGGCGAACATCCGCGAGATGCGCCGCGACTACGACCTGGCGACCAAGCTGCCGACCGAGCTGGTGGCGGAGTTGACGCGGACGACGAGCCTGGCGCAGGAGGCGTGGAAGGAAGCCCGGGCGAAGAACGACTTCAAGGCGTTCGCGCCGTGGCTTGAGAAAGTGATGGACTTGACACGCCAGAAGGGCCGCTGCTATGGCGTGCCCACCGGCGGCGAGCTGTACGACGCGCTGCTCAACGAGTATGAGCCGGAGATGCGAGCGGCGGAGATCGAGAAGATCTTCACGCCGCTGCGCGACAAACTCAGCCGACTGGTGGCTGAACTGACAGCAAGCAAGACCAAGCCTGACGACAAACTCCTGAAGTTCAAAGCGTCCGACGACCAGCAGCGCCAGTTTGTTGAGGTCGTCTTGAAGGCGATGGGCTTCGACATGACCGCGGGGCGCCTCGACACCACGACGCACCCGTTCTGCAGCGGTGTCGCGCCCGGCGACACACGCCTGACGTTTCGTTACAACAACGATAGTTTTCTCGAGCCGCTCTACGGCGTGATGCACGAGGCGGGGCACGGCATCTACGAGCAGGGCCTGCCCAAGAGCGAGCACTTCGGTGAGCCGCTCGGCGATGCCGTGAGCCTGGGCATCCACGAGAGCCAGAGCCGCCTGTGGGAGAACATGGTCGGACGCTCCCGTGAATTCTGGCAGTGGGCGCTGCCGCACGCCAAGAAGGCGTTCGCTCCGATGATGGACAAGGTCTCGCTCGACGAGGTCTACGGCGCGGCGAACATCGTGCAACCGTCGTTCATCCGCGTCGAGGCCGACGAAGCGACGTACAACCTTCACGTGATGCTTCGATTCGGAATCGAGCGGGCGCTTATCAACGGTTCGCTCAAAGTTGCGGATCTTCCCAGCGTCTGGAACGCGGAGTTCAAGAAGCTTCTCGGGCTCGACGTGACCGACGACCGGCGCGGCTGCCTGCAGGATGTCCACTGGAGCTTCGGCCTTGTCGGATATTTCCCGACGTACACGCTCGGCAACCTCTACGGCGCGCAGCTGTGGGAGAAGGTCAACGCCGAGATCCCGACGCTGCGCCAGCAAATGACCCGCGGCGAATTCGGCGAACTCAAGACCTGGCTCAACCGCAAGGTCCACATCCATGGCCGCCGTTATCCCGCCGCCGAACTCTGCAAGCGGGTGACGGGACAGACACTGACGTCGGACGCTCTGCTCCGCCATCTCGAGGGCAAGTTGCGGCCGCTGTACGGCATCTGAGTTCAGGTGCGTGAAGCGAGCCGGCTCTACACTCGCGGCCATGGCCGACCCCGCCAAGCCCGACCACCCGATCGCCCGCGTGCTGCTGGTTTTGTCGCTGGCGTTCTGCCTGACGCCTTGGGCATCGCCGCCGATTGCCCTGGCGATTGGCATCCTGCTCGCACTGCTCGGCCTCACTGCGTGGCCAGCCCAGTGCAAAAGATGGAGCAAGGTTGCTATCCAGGCCGGCATCGTCGTGCTCGGGCTGTGGATCAGTCTCCAGCAGGTCGCCCGCGCAGGTCTGACCGGGCTGGCCCTGAGCACCGGCGCGATTGTCGTGGTCTTAGTGCTCTCGCTGCTGCTTGAAAAGCTGCTCAGGCCGACCAAAGACGTGAGCACGCTGCTCGCCTCGGGCACGGCCATCTGCGGCGGTTCGGCGATCGCCGCGACGGGCACGGTCATCGGCGCATCGAGCGGATCGATGGGCATCGCCACCGCCATCGTCTTTCTACTCAACGCTGTGGGCGTTTATGTGTACCCGCTGATCGGCCACGCCCTCGAGATGACCGAGCAGCAGTTCGGCGCCTGGGCCGCCATCGGCGTGCACGACGTCGCGGGCGTCGTGGCGGCGGCGAAGGGGTACACGCCGAGCGACCTGGCGCTGGAACAGGCAACGGTCATCAAGCTCACGCGCGTGCTGTGGATCGTGCCGGTGGCGATGATCCTCGGCTGGATTTATCGACGCTCGCAGCACACCGACGTGAAGGCGGCCAAGTCGCCATTCCCGTGGTTCATTGTCATATTCCTGGCGGCGTGCGGGCTACGGGCCGTGCTGGACCAGACGATCAACACCGAGACCGCCAAGCAGATCGGCGAGTGGGCCAAACTTGTCGCCGGCAAGTTGCTCTCGATCGCGCTGCTGCTGATCGGCACTGGACTCTCACGCTCGGCCCTGCGCACCGTGGGGTGGCGAGCGCTGGCGATGGGCGTCATCCTGTGGGTGTGCGTCAGCGTAATCTCGCTGCTGGTCGTCCGCGCGGTCATCCACTGAAACCGGCCCAATCACCGCTTGCCGTACACGTCGCCGATCTCCGCTCCGGCGCTGGTCTTGAACTCGAACGTGTTCATCTTCTTGATCTTCGGAGAGTAGATGTGCAGCGTGATCAGGTCATGACCGGGCTGCTGCATGTTGGCGACCTGGTGGATCGCGTTGTCCTCCGCGGCGCAGACGTATCCCGGCTGCATCTGCACCGTGCCGCAGGGACAGACCAATCCGGACGGTGTCACCTCGAAGCGGATCTCCGTGCCGACGCCGTGGATGACCTTGAACGCGCAGGAGACGCCGCGGTGGTCGTGGATCGGCGTGCAGTGACCAGAACGCCAAGTCAGACAGAGCAACTCGAACGCATCGCTGGAGGCGATGCAGTTGCGCCGGTAGCCGCGCTGGCCGTAGACGACGGCGGGCTTGAGGTCCTTGGCGGTGATGTCCAGGTTTTCGAGCAGCGTCGAGAGCACCTCGAGGTCCGCGCGGTGCGTGAGCGACTGGAGGTACGTGATCAGCTCCGCGAGCTTCGGAAATGTTGCGATCGGATCGGGCGCCGGCGCCATCGCGGGCTTGCGCGCGGGGCGTTTGGCGACGCTACGGCCGGATCGGGAAGGACGCTTGGCGATGGCGGCACGGGTCATGGCGGGAGTCTCCGATCGGGCGTTCAGGCTGAGTGTACCTGACAATCCGCCAATCGGCATCTCCCCGCTCAAATCACTCGTCGTATTCGGCGTGGGCATCGTTCATGAGGTAAAGCCCCATGAGCCAACCGTTGGTTTCGTATGGATCGACCTGAAAGACGCCCGTCACGGAGCCGTGGGTGTTGAGTTTGTCCTCGGGCGTGCCCGGCTTGGCCAGCCGCACCTCGATGGCGTCGTAGGCCGTCGGCGGGACACCGATGCAGCACCCGTCCCACTGGTTGAGCATCACCAACATTTCTTTAGGACTCTGCGCCGAGAGCGGGAACGCCGTGAACCCCGTGATCTTGACGTGCTTGCCGTCAAACATGACCACGCGCTGCGGCATCCGCGCCAGACCAAGCTGCGGGTTGAAGCTGTCCTTGGTGGAGATCATCATGTCCCACGGCAGCTTGTACGGGTCCTTCTCCGTGCCGTTGCCGGTCACGCGGTAGCGGTCGTCGATGAGCAGGGAGCCGTCGGCCTTGCGGAGGACTTTGGCCTTGACGAGCTTGGCGTCGGGGAACTTGGGGTTCTCAGCAATGGCGACGACTTCGCCGTCGGATGCCTTTGCAACGGAGGTTGAATTGCTTGCCCCGCTGCCCGCGGGTTTCGGCTCCGGCTTGTTGGTTGCGGAATGAGAGGGTTCAGGCTTGGATTCGGGCTTGGTGCCGAGGACCTGATCGATCGTGGGTGCCGCCGGGGCGATTGGCGTGGAAGGCTGCGCGTCAACCGCGATGGCCCGCTTGGATTCTGGCGGAGTCGGCGACGCGGGTGGATCAGTAGCAGCGACCTCGGACAACTTCGGCCGAGCGATAGAGGCCGGAGTGGCATCGATCGTGACGACTCGCTCGGTCACTTCGATGACTCGCGGCCGGGCCAAGAGCGCGGCCACCACACCCGCGGCGACGAGCAGCACCACCAGCAACATCCAGAAGACCTTCACGGGCGGCTCCTCAACGGTTACCCAATGGTAGAGGTCAGGCATGAGGACGGAGGTTGTGGACGACCGGGGTCTGGTACGCTCCGAATGCCGGAATGATGCCCGCGACGCACGCCAGCAGCGTGGCGCCCGCAAAGACGATCAGGCCCCAGACCGGCTCGACGCCTGCATCGATCACCAGTCCCAACTTCTCGCGCAGGACGCCGGCGACGATCGCCCCGCCGACGAGCGCGAGCACCACTCCGAGCGCAGCCCCGAGCAGGCCGATCACCGCCGATTCGGTGAGCACGAGGCCGAAGATCCGCCCGCCGCTGGCGCCAAGCACGCGGAGGATCGCGATCTGTCGGCGGCGCTGGTCCATGGAGTTGTAGAGCGCGAGCATGATGGTAACGCCGCTGGAGATCAGCACCACCAGGGCGATGCCGATGATGATCTTGTCGATGTTGCCGACGATCGTGAAGAGCGAGTCGATCTCACGCGAAGGGAGCGCAACCGTGAGCGAGGAGTCCCGGCGCAGGTCGGCGAAGACCGCGCCTGCCAGCGGCGGCGCACCCGAGCCCTCTCGCCCCTTCACACCAAGGTAGACGCCGGTGATCAGCCTCTCATCGTCGGTCAGGTTCGCGAGCGTCGGCTCCTCTGCCTTGTCGCCGAGCTTGTCGTGACGCTTCTCGTCGGCATGGATCAACCACGTGCTGTTGAGCGTGATGAACACCGCTCGGTCGTGCGGCGAACCCGTAGGCTTCAGGATGCCCACAACCTTGTAGGGATGCTCGTCGTGCTCGTGGCCGTGCCCGTGCGCATCCTGCCCGTGGGTGACCACCAGCTTGTCGCCCACGTGCAGGCCGGTGACCCGCGCCGCCTCCGCCCCAACGACCACATCGTAATCGTTGTTGAACAGGCTCCCCGCCGCCAGTTCCCACGGTCGATGGAATTCGGGACTGAACCGCGTGAAGAACTCCGGCGTGGTCGCGAGCGTCGGAAATCCGCGGTAAGAATCGCCCTGCTGGATCGGAACGGCGAAGTCGATCCGTGGATCCGCGGCGATTTCCTTGAAGCGAGCGAACGGGATCGCCCGCTGCGGCGCTTTGGCATAGAAGATCGAGTTCAACACACTCACGAGCGGGCTGGCATCGGCCGAGACCAGGATGTGCATGTTCCCCGGCCCACGCGAGAAGGCCTTGCGTCCCGCGTCTCGCATCGAGAGGAGCACGAGCATGAGCGCCACGGCAACCGCAACCGTCAGCACGGTTGTCACCGTCGAAAACAGCCGCGTGAAGAGACTGCGTCGGATAATGGTGAAGTCGGTGAGAGCCATGGCTTGGGTCAGGAAACTGTTCGAACTCAATCGGCGGAGTGGTAGTCCGGAACTAGACGGCCGCGCCAGCGCGTGCCGCGTTTGCAATACGAATGTGATGCGCGAACCGCGCCGTCATCGCAGGGTCATGGCTGGTGCAGAGCAGGGCCGCGTTCCGCTCGCGGCAGATCTGCTGGATCAGGTCCATCGCCGAGCCCGCGTTTTCGGGGTCAAGGCTCGCCGTCGGCTCGTCGGCGAGCACAAGGATCGGATCGCACGCGACGGCCCTGGCCACAGCCACACGCTGTTGCTGACCGACCGAGAGCTTGTCGGGCTCGGCATCCGGGCGCTCGATACCAAGTTGGCGCAGCAGTTTCATCGCTCGGTCGCGGTGCTCGCGCGGCGGGATCTCCGAGAACATCATCGCCGCCATCACGTTCTCGAGCGCCGAAAAGCCCGAGAGCAGGTTGAACGTCTGGAAGATCATCCCGATCGTCCGTCCGCGATATCGGTCGCGGACCGCGCCCTGCAGCGCATGAATGTCCTGCCCCCCCACTTCGATGCGGCCATTGGCGGGGTCGATCAGGCCGGCGATCAGGTGCAGCAGCGTGCTCTTACCCGTGCCCGACCCGCCCGTCAGGAGCAACTGCTCGCCGCCCGCCAGCCGCAGATCGGGGTACGCGATGATCTCGCTGCTTCCCAGGTACGCAAAGCGCACATCGGTCGTGCTCAGGGCTGGACGATCAGGGGTTGTACTCACGCGGCGGCGCTCCCAGATGCAACAGAGTTGCAGAGGATAGCCGCCCCGCACGTGTAGACGACGAATTCACGCACAGCCGGCAAAGAACCGGGCGAGGAAGAACACCACGTCGTCGGCGGTGAGTTGACCGTCGCGCCCCGAGAAACCGCCGACGGTGACCAGATCCGCCACCCAAACGTTCCCTTCGAAGAACGCTGTCAGGAAGGCCACAACGTCGTCGGACGTCAATCGGCCGTCGGCAATGGGCGAGCCGCCGAGGGATGCGATATCGGCCTCGTTGCACGCCTGCAGGCGGGTGAGGCCCGTGACGATGAATGCGTGATCGTCGCCACCGAAGCTCCCCACGCCCACAACCGTGGCACCGTCCGCGCTCACACCGACTGCCCGCCGCAGCAGCACGCCGTGCATGTTGACACCCTGCCCGATCAGGTACGAACGCAGGTCCACGACACCGGCAGACTGCGTCCAGAAATACGCCCGCTCCACACCCGCACTCCCGTCATCGCCGCCCACGATGACTCGGCCGTCCGCACTGACGCCATAGGCGATCTTGCCTCCACCCGCACTGCCCAGCGACGCGATCCCCGATACCGGCACCCAGCGAAAGGCGGCTCGCGAAAAACCGAGACTGGGTGAGATCACCGACGACCCCACGATCACGCCGCCGTCAAGACTCATGCCGTACACCGACACCCCTCCGATGGTGGCCGGTGAAAGCGTCCCCAGCGGCAATCGCTCGCCGCCGAGCGGCCAGCGCACGGCAAGGTTGTCGGCATGCCCGGCGATCGAGCCATCGGTCCCGATCGCCACGCACGACGAACTGTTGAACGGTTGCTCGACGGGCAGCAACGTCATCGCACCGTCCGCCCATCGCGCAGCGCGACTTACCGGCGAATGAGCCTCGGTGCGGAAAAAACCCGCGGCGACCGTGCCGTCCGGGCTCACGCATGTGGCCACGCCCGCGGCTTCCGGCCCGCCGATCGGAGCACTTGACAACTCGGTCATACCGCCGGTGGCCGTCCAGCGAAACGCACGCACCACCGAGAGGTCCAGCGACCAGCAACTGCCGACGATGACCGATCCATCAGAGCTTGCGCCGATCGCCTCGGAAAACACGGTACCCGGGAGCACACCCAGCGGCTGGATGCCCTGCTGACGCGACCATCGAAACGCGGAACTCGCCCAGGGGTGGCATTGCCCCACCACCGTTGATCCGTCGGCGCTGACAGCCTTGGCATAGGAGCTGAAATGCCCGGGCAGCACCCCGATATCGGTCAGCACAGGTTGGGCCGCCGCAGATGAAGCCCCGGCGATTCCGGAGCCCAACGCCGCTGCCCACGCGCCAGCCACAATGCCCTCAAGTCTGAACATGCACGAAAGATAACACAATCTCTGGGAATGCCAACCCGGTGCAGCCGGAGAGTCCCCGTCACGTTCAACATTCACGGGCACCCGGCGAAGAACGCGTCCAGAAACACCACGAGGTCGTCCGGCGTCAATTGCCCATCGCCCTCCAAAGTGCCGCCGAGGCCTGCGATATCTGCCACCGTGAGGTCGCCGGCGAAGAACGCCGCGAGGTAGACGACGATGTCGTCGGCGGTGAGTTGATTGTCGGGCCGCGCCGAGCCCCCGAGGGAGCCGACGTCCGCCGCGCCGCAGAACGGCGCCTCGCACCCGTCGGGGATGCCGTTGGCGTTGATATCCCTGAACGTCCCCGGTGCGGGAACGATCTTGTGAATGCTGCCGGCGTTCAGATTGCAAAGGTACAGCTCGCCGTCGGCATCGTCTCCGAAGCCCGAAAATGCCCCGAAATTGATCCCGCCACCCGGACGGAGTTCATCCGTGCGTTCGATGACGCTCTCCGTCGCCACGGTCGCCCCGCTGCCGGGGAAGGTCCAGATGCGCCCGGATGTGTAGTCCGCAAAGAAATACAGCCCCTTCGCCGCCTGGATCGCGCACCCCCGGTACACATACCCGCCAGTGATCGATCGACCGAGGTTGTAGTTGCTGTGGGCCCACACCGGCTGGGTGATCAGGCTGGCGTTGCCGCCGCAGTTCGCGATGTTGGACAAGGGATTCGCCGAATCGAAGCACGGCCAACCGAAATTCTGTGCCCCGGCCGAGCCGCCCGCGATGAAATCGATCTCGCCCGCGGTGCCGCCGCCGACATCACCGATCCACAGGTTGCCGGTATCGCGATCGATCGAAGCCCGCCAGGGATTGCGCAGGCCGAACGCAAAGATCTCCGGCAGCGCGTTGGGGGTCTCCACGAATGGATTTGATGGCGGCACCGTGAAGTTGCGATTGGGATCGGCCGGGAAGTCATCGCCGCTGGGATTGATCCGCAGCAGCTTCCCGTGCGGGCTCTGGAGGTTCTGGCTCAGCGATGAGTTACCCATCTCCCCGACAGTCGCGTAGAGCAGCCCGTCGGCGCCGAAACCGAGCCACCCGCCGTTGTGGTTGCCGGCGCCTCGCGCGGCGAAGAACACCAGCTCCTCGCTCGCGGCGTCGGCAACGTCGGGATTCTCGGCCGAGGCGTAAAACCGGGCAATCACCGTTCCGGACGCGACCGTCCCGCCGACGGATTGCCGCGTGTAAAAGACGTAGAACGCCCGTGAGGTTGCGTAGTCCGGAGAGAACGCCATGCTGAGGCACCCGGATTCGCCCAGGTCGTTGACTTGCGGATCGATGTCGAGGAACGGCGTCGCGAGCACCGCACCGTCACGGAGAATCTTGATCTTCCCCTTCTTCTCCACGATAAACAGCCGCGAGCGATCTCCCGGAGCGTGCGTAACCATCACCGGCTGAGTCAGGCCGGTCGCGACACGCGTTGTGGTTGCCGAGAGGGGGCCGGTCTGAGCGCCAGCGGTCGCTGCCGCGGACATCGAACCAACCACCGCGAAGACCGTGGGCAGGGTCACGCGCATAGGACATCTCCCGGCCGCGCATCCACGAGCGGCGGACGGACCATACGCCTTGACCTCTGGAACTGTTCCCCAAAGACCTCGTGGCGCTATGGGCAACCTGCAAAGAACGCCCCCAGAAACGCGATCAGATCGTCCGGCGTCAACTGTCCGTCCGGCTGCATCGCCCCGCCCAGACTGGCAAGATCCGCGACCGCCAGGTTCCCGGTGAAGAACGCCGCCAGGTACGCCACCACATCGTCGCTGGTGAACTGATTGTCCGGCGCGGGCGTGCCGCCCAGGCCCGCGATGTCGGCCGCTCCGCAGAACGGCGGATCGCACCAGTCCGGGGTTCCGTTGCTGTTGACATCGCGGAACGTCCCCGGCGACGGGATGATCTTGTAAATGATGCCGAACCTCACGTTGCAGAGATACAACTCGCCGTCGGCATCCTCCCCGAACGCCGACCAGTCCCGGAAGTCGGTGGCATTCGCCGGGCGGAGTTCCGCCGTGCGTTCGATGACGCTGGCCGGGACGACCGGCATCCCCGGCGTGACGGGAAACGTCCACACCTTCCAGCTGCCATTGTCGGCAAAGAAGTAGAGTCCCCTCGCCGCCGGGATCGCGCACCCGCGATAGACGTACCCACCGGTGAGGGAGTTTCCGATACTGTTGCTGTAGGACCACAGGCCCCCGGTGATCAAGGTCGGGCCGCCACCACAGTCGGCGATGATGTCCGGCCCACGCGAGGTATCGAAGCAATCCCAGCCGAAGTTCTGGCCGCCCGGGCTGCCCGCCGCGATGAAGTCAACCTCGCCGGGCGAACCACCGCCCACATCTCCGATCCACAGATCGCCGGTATCACGGTCGAACGATGCCCGCCACGGATTGCGCAGCCCATAGGCGAAGATCTCCGGCAGCGCATTGGACGTTGCAACAAACGGGTTCGAGGCAGGGACCCTGAAGTTGCGGTTGGCATCGTCGGGGAAATCGTCTCCGCTCGGATCCATCCGCAGCAGCTTGCCGTGCGGGCTCTGGAGGTTCTGACCGTTGTTGTGTGCGACGCATCGCCCACCGTTGCGTAGAGCAGTCCGTCGGGGCCGAAGCCCATCCAGCCGCCCCAGTGGAGGCCGGCCACGCGAGGTGCGACGTAGACCGCTTCCTGGCTCGCCGGATCAGCGACATCTGGGTTTTCCTCAGTCACATGGAAGCGTGCGATCGTGTCGCCGTGTCGGTGATCGTGACCCCGTCCACCACCACGGGCCGGCGCACGTAGAAGACGTAGAACTCGCGGGTCGTCGCGAAGTCCAGGGCGAACGCCACGCTCAGGCACCCTGCATCCAACGACGTCCACACCTGAGCGCTGATGTCCAGGAACGGCGTGGCGAGCACTACCCCGTCGCGGATGATCTTGATCCGGCCGCCCTTCTCCACCACGAACAGCCGCGAGCGATCGCCGGGGGCGTGCGTCAACATCACTGGCTCGTTGAACCCCGTGGCGATGCGGGTGGTGGTGGCCTGGAGCGAGCCGGTCTGTGCCACAGCCGCCGCACCTACCAACACGGAACCGACCACCGCGAATACCGTCGGCATGGTCACGCGCATGAGGCATCTCCCGGCCACTGCCGAAGGGGTGGCGGGCAGTCGATACGCCGCTATCCACCAACCTGTTCCCAGCCCTGTCGCACGGGTTACGGGCAGCCCGTGAAGAACGCCCCCAGGAATGCGATCAGGTCGTCGGGCGTGAGCTGCCCGTCGGCCCCGGCCTGGCCGCCCTCGTGCGCGATGTCGGCAACCTCAATGCGGTTGGTGAAAAAGGCCTCGAGATACACGACGATGTCGTCGGCGCTCAGCTGGTTGTCCGGCCCAATCGCCCCCCCCAGAGAACCCACATCCGCTATGCCGCAGAACGGCGCCTCGCACCCGTCGGGGATGCCGTTGGCGTTCGAATCCCGAAACGTCCCCGCCGCCGGCACGATTTTGTAGATGTGCCCCCCGCTGACGTTGCAGATGTACAGCTCGCCGTCGGCGTCCTCGCCGAACGACGAGTAGTCCTTGAAGTTCGGCATGCCGGTGCGCAGTTCGGCCGTTCGAGCGACCACGCCCGCCGCCGGCACCGGACCACCCCCCGCCGGGGTGAGTGTCCACACGATGTCGGAGACGTAGTCGCCCACGAAATAGAGCCCCTTGACCTCGGGGATCGCGCACCCCCTGTACACATAGCCTCCGGTGATCGATCGGCCCAGTTGCGTGGAGTACGCCCACACCCCTTGGGTGATGAGGTCTACATTCCCGCCGCAGTTGGAAATGTTCGCGCCGGTGTTGGCCGAGTCGAAGCACGGCCATCCGAAATTGAGCCCGCCCGGCGAGCCGCCTGGGATGAAATCGACCTCGCCGGGCGTGCCGCCGCCGACATCGCCGATCCACATGTCGCCGGTGTCGCGGTCGAACGAGGCCCGCCACGGATTGCGAAGCCCGTAGGCGAAGATCTCCGGGAGCACGCCGCTCACCCCCACAAACGGGTTTCCCGCCGGAATGCGGAAGTTGCGGTTGGTATCCTCGGGAAAGTCATCACCGGAGGGATCGATTCGCAGGAGCTTGCCGAACGGATAGGATCGATTCTGGCTGAAGCTGGAATTGCCGCCATCGCCGACTGTCGCCCAGAGAAACCCGTCGGCGCCGAACCCAATCCACCCGCCGTTGTGGATGCCGGCGCCGCGGGTGATGAACCACACCAGCTCCTGGCTCGCCGGGTCGGCCACGTCCGGGTCCGGAACCGAGGCCCGGAACCGTGCAATCACTGCACCCCCCGGCGACGATACACTCACGAAGTTCCGCTGATAGAACACATAAAAAACGCGGCTGGTGGCGTAGTCCGGCGCGAACGCCAGGCCCAGGCACCCCGACTCGGAGCCGTCATTCACCGCGGTGTCGATGTCCAGGAATAGCGTCGGCAGCACCGCGCCGTCGCGGATGATCTTGATGCGACCGGACTTTTCCACCACGAACAGCCGCGAGTGGTCTCCGGGCGCGTGGGTCAGAAAGACCGGTTGAGAGAGCCCCGACACGACGAGCCGCGGCGCCAGAATCGGTGTCGTCTGTGCTTTGAGCGAAGCGATGCAGGCCAGCGACAGCACCACGGCGGCGAACAGGCTCTGTCGCATCGGTAATTCCCCTCATCGCGGTGCAGAACGCACCGGCAGCCAAACCATACGCCAACAGCTCGCCGTGGTTGCGTTGGCCGCCTTTCGGTTGACGCCGATTCATACACAACCCTCGAAGTGCGAAGCCAGGAGCCGCGCAGCATCGTCCGGCAAGGACCGACCGTCAGGATTCCCTGGCGACCGGCCTTGATCTTCGCTGCCATAGTTTCAGCCGAGATGACTACCCGGAAGACAAGCATGTCGATCCAGAGTTCTGGCTTGTGCATGCCGTGGATCATTGCATGCCGCGGATCATCCACGACGGGGCGCCCGCGTGCGCCACCCGCGAGGGCCAGAAGACGGGCGCGATGGTCTTGACGGTGGCCTGAGCGCGGCGGCGAAAGATCGAGGGGAGCGAAGAAGGAAGCTCCAGTGAGCGGATTCCGTTCGATACCTTCGTTTCTTCGTTGAAATGCCCTTCCCCCCTCCTGACGGTCGGGCTTCCTGCGAGGCACCCTCGCTCATTTCCTCACGGGCACCCCGCGAAGAAGCTCGCCAGGAACGCCACGATGTCGTCGGCGGTCACCTGACCATCCGGGCCGCCCGCCCCGCCCAGGCCGACCAGGTCCGCAACCGACGTGTCGTTGGCAAAGAAGCGGCCGAGGTAGTAGACGACATCATCCACGGTTAATTGGTGGTCGCCGCCGGGCGCGCCGCCCAGCCCGGCGACGTCGGCGAGGCACGGCGCCGTGGTCACGATCTGCCCCTCCAGCCGCCAGGACATTTCCACCGCCGCATTGCCCTCGAACACAGGATTCTGATATCCGGCGAACCCGCCGTTGGCCATGCCGGTGATGCCGCTCTCGGTGTGGTACGGCGGGGCCAGCCGCCACTCGTAGACCACCGTGCCGCTCTCGTGGATGGCGCCGATGTAGCACGTCTCGCCCGGGGCGATCGTCCAGTTGACGTCAACTCCGTGGGTGGTCGGGTCGGTAGGACCCACAAACAAAACCGTCGTCGGGCCCTGCACCACGCCCGCGGCATTGGCGCGGAAGAACCGGAAGTTCGTGCCGGGGTTGCCGTTGAACAGGTACGCGCTGAAGGAGATGTGGGTCAGGTGCACCGGGAAGGCGTTGTTGTTGGTGAAGTGGCCGACGGGCGTGTCCGCCCCGGCGTTGCGCTGCGAGGTCCCGTTGCGGATGGCGATGGTGTCCCAGAGCACGTCCGCGCGAGCGCCGCTCGCCGCGAGCACCGAGACTGCCCCCACCCCAGCGATAACGAGCATGCGATTGATCATGAATCACTCCAATTCAGGCTGCCGCGCGTGTCGCTTGGCGGTCACCCATGGTCCTGCCGCCACGCACCGCAGACGCCGGGCCGCTTGGGTGCCACGGCTCGCCCACCGAAAAGAGCTTACTTCATAATTCCGGCCGGTCGAGCCCGGATCACGGGCTCGTTTTCCTCAATTTCCGGC
>JBOHNM010000034.1:0-29011 GCA_050730675.1 Phycisphaerales bacterium
CGGCGTTCACCGTCGTGCTGGCGATCCAGCCCGTGCCCACGCTCGACTTGGGTACGCTCTCCCAGATCACCGGCTTCTATAGCCATTCCGCTCCTCTTTCGGGCAACGAAGTCCATTGGTACAAGTTCATCGTCCCCGCGGAAATCAGCGTCGCCAGCAACACCTACCTCGATATCGACACCGAGAATTCGGCCCGCACCGACGCGACCAACTACGACACGTACCTGGCGCTGTTTGATGAAACCGGCGTCCTCCGATCCTCGGACGACGACGACGGCTCCGGCCTCCACAGCCAGCTCAGCTACGGAGCGACCACTCCCACGCGACCGACCTGGGCCACCAACGGCGCGGCCGCCGGCGTCCTTTACAACGGGCGCGACGGAACGCTCGTCGCGGGCACCTACTGGCTCGCGGCCTACGGCTTCGCCAACGCCGTCGGCAGCCCCGCCACTGGTTGGATCGTCAACAGCACCTCGGTTCAGACCGGAACGATCCAGATGAACATGGTGTACGCTACACCCTCGACGCCCGCCGCGCCGACCATCTTCGAGAACCTCGGCACGCTCGTCGGCAACGGCAACTTTGTGACCCGCTCCAGCGCCGTGGCCAACGCCGGCCAAGTCAACTGGTACAAGATCACGCTCGCCAACCCTATCGCGGCGACTTCGCGCACCTACCTCGATATCGACACCGAGACGTCCTCCGTTCCCGCCACGGTCCTGGGGCTGTTCAACGCAGCCACGGGCGCCGTCGTGGTTTCGGACACGGTTGACGGCACCGATACCCTGAGCCAGATCTCGATCGGCAAGGGCACCCGCGCCGCGCCCGGCAACGGTGTCGCCTACAACGGCCGCGACGCCGCCACACTCGCCGCCGGCGAGTACTTCATCGCCGTCACGTCCGCCCCCGGCACGGTCGGCGCCGGCTGGTACGCCCGCAGCATCGCCTCCGCCACCGGCGGGACGCTCGTCGTGAACGTTCGCACCGGCACCGAACCCCTCCCGCCGCCTCCGACCGTGCTTGAGAACCTCGGCACGCTCGCGAGCGATGGCAACTTCATCACCCGTTCGGCGAACGTGGACAACGCCGGCCAGGTCAACTGGTACAAGTTCATCCTCGCCACCGGCATCGATCGCGCCGCCGGCTCATTCCTCGATATCGACACCGAGACCTCGACGGTCACCACGACGGGTCTGGCCCTCTACTCCGGCGCTACCGCGGCCCTCGTCATCTCCGACACCGTCGATGGAACCGCCACCCTGAGCCAGATCTCGATCGGCAAGGGCACACGGGCGGCCCCCGGCAACGGCGTCGCTTACAACGGGCGCGACGGCGTGACGCTCGCCGCCGGCGAGTACTACGTCGCCGTTACCTCCGCCCCCGCTACATTCGGCGCCGACTACGCCGTCGTCAGCACCAACGCCAACACGGGCGGCTCGCTGGTCCTCAATATCCGTACCGGCACCCAGCCGCCCGCCACACCCCCGACCACGTTCTACGACATCGGCCTTCTCCACGGCGACAAGACCGTGGACACCGAGAACGGTAATCCGATCGCCTACACCCCCGGCGAGGTGCGCTGGTTCCGCTTCGTGACGCCGCAGGACGCCAACGACGTCACCGGCAAGTACCTCGACATCGATACCGAGGGATCCCTCCTTGAGTTGATCACCGCTCGCGCCAACGACACCGAGATCGGCGTCTACGCCCAGAACGGCGCACTCATGGGCTTCGATGACGACGGTGGCGTCGATTGGACCAGCCTCGTCACATTCGGCGCCACCACCCCGGCCCGTCCCACCGTCGGCAACGGCACTGCCCGTAACGGCAATGATGGTGTGCTGCCCGCCGGCACCTACTACATCGCCTTCGGCGGGTTCAATATGGTCTACGCCGAGGACTTCATCGCCACCACCACCAGCGCTGTCAACGGCACGATCATCCTCCATCTATTCAACAACTTCACCAACGTCCCGGTCCGCTGCAACCTCGCGGACGTCGCGGGTCTGGGCGGCTCGATCGGCCCCGACCTGCAGTTGACGGCCGACGACGTGATCGTCTACCTCGGCGGCTTCTTCACCGGCGACCTCGCCGTCGCGGATATCGCGCTGCTGGGTGGAACCCCGGGCCAGGACGGCCAGCTCACGGCCGACGACATCATCCTGTTCCTCGGCCAGTTCTTCAGCCCCTGCAACCCGTGACCTGACGGGCAGGCAACTCGCCAGCAACCCAAAGCCCCGGGGCCTTCCCCGGGGCTTTTTCGTGCCCGGCGCAAGCGGTGCGCTGCGGCCGAATTCCGAATACACCCGTTTGTGGCAATGGCCTCCTCCGGAATTGTCTTGCGGAGGAGGCGTTTCCGTGGTACATACTTATCAAGGGTTGTGGCCGGTTCTCGGCCGCGTTCGTCGTTGCACACGACATTTCAGAAAGGACGGACATGAAATTCTCAGTTGCGCGGTCTGCATTCCTGTCTGCGGCGATCGCCGCGCTGGGCGCGGCGTCGGCCGCGAACGGCCAGATGGTCATCAGCCAGGTCTATGGGTTTGGCGGCGGATACCTCGCCGGCAACTACGTTGAGATCCCGCCGCAGGGGGGCGTCGGCATCCCCGCCGGTGACTTCGTCGAGTTGTTCAATCCCACCAACGCCGCGATTGATCTGACCGGCTGGTCGGTGCAGTGGGCCGGCCCCACCGGCACGGCGTGGGCGAAGTACGACTTCCCCGCATCGACGATCGTCCAACCACAGAAGTACCTGATGATCAAGGTCGACCTGCCGGCCGCTAACGGGGGCTTGGACACGCAACCCGATCTCGTGGCGACGTTGATGGTTCCCGGCACCCAGGACTCCAACAACCGCCTCACCACCGGCGGGCGTGTCGCACTGATGAGCAACACGACGATCCTGGCCAGCGCCTGCCCCCTGACCGACGCGACCCCGGGTGTCGTTGACTTCTTTGGTTACAACGGTGCCGTGTGCTCCCTTGGTACGGCCGCCCCTGCCGGCTCGCACGCCTTCCTGGCGGCCAACACCTTCCAGCGCCTCAACAGCGGTTGCCAGAACACGCAGAACAACGCCGCCGATTTCACTACCGGGCCGTTCGTCCAGCGCAACGGCAGCAGCCCGGCGCTGAACCAGACGATCTTCATCACCCCGACCACCTCGCCGTCGTCCACCACCAACGGATTCACCATCGGCAACAGCATCACCTTCAACGCCAACCTCTCGGTCGGCGGGTGCACCCCCGGCGCCCTCACCGGCGCCAGCGCCACCATCGACCTCACCAATCTCGGCGGCCCCGCCGGCCAGGCGATGAACATCGTGGGCTCGACCGCCAGCTACGCGTTCATCGTTCCCAACACGGTCACGGCCGGCGCCAAGACCATTACCATCAACGCCACCGACACCAACGGCCGCTTGGGCTCCAACACGATCTCGGTCGCGGTCTACACCGCGCTCCCGACGCCCACGCAGGACTTCGGCACCGCCTCGGGCAACACGTGGTCCAACACCTCCGGCAGCCTCGTCTACGCCAGCGGCGACGTCAAGTGGTTCAAGGTCACGCTACCGGCTGTTTCCAACACCGGCGGCACCCAGGCCTACTTCGATGTTGACCTCGAGGGTTCATCGTTCGATGACGGCGGCCTCGCCAGTCTCGACGGATACCTGGTGCTCTACAACGCCACCGGCCTGATCATGGCCCAGGACGATGACGACGGTTCGGACATCCTGCCCCAGCTCTCCTTCGGCGGCGGCAGCCGCCCACCCGTCGGCAACGGCTCGGCCTACAACGGCCGCGACGGCAACCTCACCGCCGGAATCTACTACATCGCCGCCTTCCACTGGGATGCGGCCCAGACTGTTGACTTGGGCTTCCGTGTTGACGCCACGACTGGCGCGACCGGAACGCTGATCTGCAACGCACGCTATGGCCTGCTCAACCCCGCCGCGCCCCCTGCCAGCTTCGTCGATATGGGCGTGATCCCGCCATCGGGCGCGTTCGTCACGGCCAACTCATCCATCTCGGCGGCCGGCCAGGTCAAGTGGTTCAAGTTTGAAATCGCGACCGCGGTCGCCGCCGCCGCTCGCACCTACCTGGATCTCGACACAGAGACCTCCACCCTGGCCATCACGGCCATCGGCCTCTACATCGTCGCCGACGGCGCGCTTGTCGCTGAGGACCGCGACAGCGGCAGCGACACCCTCAGCCGCATCACCTTCGGGCGCGGCGGTCGCCACCCCGTCGGCAACGGCGTGGCCTACGACGGTTCCGACGGCGCCACGCTCGCCGCCGGCCAGTACTACGTCGCCGCCTGTGAGAACCCCGGGGCCTTCGCCAACGGCTGGTCTGCAGTCTCGACCGGCACGGCCACCACGGGCAACATTGTGCTGCGGGTCCGCACCGGTGTGCAACTCCGTCCCAACGAGGCCGGATCTGACACCATCAACCTCGGCACCGTGGCCAATCTCGCCGGGCCGATCACTTCGGCGAGCGTTCCGTGCGGCCAGGCGGATGTGGTGTGGTTCAAGTTCACGACGCTCCAGGACACCAATGCCGCCGACAAATACCTCGACCTCGACATGGGCGGCACCAGCCTTCCCGACGACGGCTTCGGCGTCAACGACACCATGATCTCCCTCTACCGCGCCGACGGCACGGTGCGCACGACCACCGACGACGACACCGGCCGCCTCAGCGCGCTCTCCTACGGACAAACGACCCCCACGCGGCCGTATACCGACGTCGCCGCGGGCGACGGCCGCGATGGCCAGCTCGTCGCCGGTGTCTACTACCTCGCCGTCAGCGGCTATCAGCTCACGGCCGGCGCGGACTTCGCCGCCACCACCGATTTCGGCACCCCCGGCGGGACTGTGGTGGTCAATATCAACAGCAACCTCGGCGGAACTGTGAGCTGCAACGCCGCGGACGTGGCGGGCCTGGGCGGTTCGATCGGCCCCGATGGCTCGCTGACGGCCGACGACGTGGTGGTCTACCTCGCGGCGTTCTTCTCCAACAACCTCGCCGTGGCGGACATCGCGGTCTTGGGCGGCGCGCCCGGCCAGGACGGCCAGCTCACCGCCGATGACATTGTTTACTTCCTGGGGCAGTTCTTCTCCCCCTGCAACTGATTCTCCGCATTCGGATCACGGCCGACTAAATTCCAACCCCGGGGGGTTACCCCCGGGGTTTTTTCTTCGCCTTGACGGGTGACGTTGCGGTTTCTTCATTCGTTATCGGAATCGCTGGCAATCCCCTGATCATGGGTCAGACTGCAATGAAGACTCGCGGGCGCGGTAGTTCCGCGCGCCGTGTCGGGGCACTGGTTGAAGGACGAATTTTCAAGGGTTTATGCAAGGAGCCAGCAAGATGAACAGATTGACCATGGCGGCGACGGCATTGGCGCTGAGCGCGGGGACCGTATTGGGTGCGCCGCGCGAGAGCGTGACGTTTAACGGCGTTCCGAGCTTCGACCTCTTTGGCAACGCGGGCAACTCAACCCAGTTGCACACGTTCGCGGGCTCGGACGGTGGGGGGAGCTACACGGCGACGTACCTCACTGTTTCGGGCGCGATCTCGGGCGCGGCCGGAGTGACGTTTTCCCGTGAAGCGTGCATCTTCGTCACCCCACCCGGCGGCGGCACACCATTCATCATTCAACCCTACAACGGGGCGGCCACTTGGACTGGCGCGCTCGCGACGACCGCGGGGCGGTACGCCGTCCCCGTCGGCGCGTTCACCACAGCCGGCGAGTGGAGCTTCCAGTTCTTCGAGCAGTTCAACGATGTTGCGGGCAACGACTGCATGTGGGACACCGTGACCCTCACGCTCGAGGACGGTGCCATCCCCACCGCGCCGGCGGGCAACCCGCTGCTGGATGTTCAGAGCCAGACGTGGGCCGGAGTCGATTCCGACGGGGTTGCCGCCACGCCCGGCTCGACGCGGACCATCGCGTTCAACGCCGGACCGGATGTCAGCAGGATCAGGATCAACGGGCTGTGCACTGGTCGCACGCCTTTTGCAGCAAACTTCAACGCCAACACCCTCTCGCAAGTCCTTGTGCGCGTGACTCCGCCGGGCCAGGCGGCGGTGGTTCTCACGCCCTTCACCGCGACCGCGTTCAGCACGGATTCGAGCGTGGTTACGGCGACCTTGACCACACCCGCGAGTTCCTCCGGCACTTGGACGGTGGATTTCTACGAATCCACCGACACCGCGGGCGGAGTCGACAACATCTGGAACAACGTAACCCTCACGATCGGCAACCCGGCCCCCACGCCGCCGCCCCCTTCAACCGACCTCGGGGCGATCACCGCGCCGGACCGTACCGAAGTTGTAGCTATCACTGCCGCCGGCCAGATCAAGTGGTACAAGATCACCCTCACCGCCGATGTCACCGACGCGGCCGGCAATTGGCTGGACATCGATACCGAAGGAACCGGTGCGCCGATCGTGGACACGGAAGTCGGCGTCTACACCAGCGCCGGAAACCTGGTCTCGTCCGATGATGATGACGGCACCGGCAACCTGACCCAGTTGTCTTTCGGTCAGACCGCGCCCGTCCGTCCGTATGCCGGAACCACTGGCGGCAACGGCCGTGACGGCGGGCTCGTCGCCGGTGTTTACTACGTGGCCGTCGGCGTGTTCAACGTCGTGTTCAACGCCGCCGAATTCAACGTCACGAGCACAGGCACAGCCGTGGGCAATATCAACCTCAACTTCCACACCAACATCCCGGGCGGCCCCACCGGCTGCAACGCCGCGGACGTCGCGGGCCTGGGCGGCTCGATCGGCCCCGATGGCCAGTTGACGGCCGACGACGTGGTGGTCTACCTCGCCGCGTTCTTCTCCAACGATCTCGCCGTGGCGGACATCGCGGTCCTCGGTGGCGCCCCCGGCGCCGATGGGCAGCTCACCGCCGACGACATCGTCTACTTCCTGTCGCAGTTCTTCTCGCCCTGCAACTGAGTTCCCGGTCCATCCGTTCGGGTTATCGACCGCCCCGGCAAGTGCCGGGGCGGTCTCGTTTTGCCGTACACCGTAGAGGTCACTAGGTGTGTAGCCGATGAGTCAAAGTGCGTATTCAGGGGATGTTTGCGGGCTTATCCGCAGCCGTGCGTTAGGCTTGTCGAGCGCTGGGACCTCGTTCTCAGCGTCTCGTGGAAGAAGAAGTCCAAACTCAGAGAGGTATTCAATGAAGCTGACCGGAACGTCTGCCCTCGCACTTCTCGTCTTCGCAGGAACGGCCGTCGCGTCGCCCCGCGAGTCTACGACCTTTCCCGCGTCGATCGACTCGGCGAGCAACGGCACGCTGGCGGGTCATACGCAGGTCGATGCCATCACCGTGCTGAACCAGACCTTCACCGGCGGGTACAACGCGGTTCGCGTCAACCTCACCGGCACATTGAACCAGGTCAACGCGGGCTCGTACCAGTCCGAGGCACAAATTTATGTCATTCCGCCCGGGGGCAACGCCCCATTCACGATCCAGGTGTTCACGACGGCGGCGGTCTTCACGTCGCTGCCCATTCCTGCCGGTTACGGCGTGAACCTCGGTGCCGGGTACGACCCTGCCGGTCAGTGGACGTACCGCTTCTTCGAGACGTACCAGGACGGCGCCTCGGGCACAGCCAACGCCACTTGGAACGACCTCGTCATGACCTTTGACGACGCGGTTCCGCCGCCGCCGCCGCCGCCGACGGCCGACTTCGATGCGGGCGTTCTGGCGTTCCCCGGGACGCCGACGCTCGTGACGCAGTCGCTGGACTACGGCGCAGGCGAGGTAAAGTGGGCGAAGTTCATCGTCCCCGTGGGCGGCGTCGCCACGGCCAACGGGAAGTTCGTGGACATCGACACCAACGGCAACACGCTGGCGGGCGGCGCGTTCCCCAACGACACGTACATCACCCTGTTCAGGCAGGACGGCACGATCCGCGCGTTCAATGACGACGGCGCAACGGGCTACGCGAGCCAGTTGTCGTTCGGCATCGGCACGCGTCCGGCCGCCGGCGACGGTCTGGCCTACACGGGACAGGACGGGACGCTCGACGCGGGCACGTACTACCTCGCGCTGTACGCATATCCCAATGCCGCCGGCAGCCCGGGCGCACCGTTCATCGTCGGGACTACGTCGGCCTCGGCCGGCAGCATGGTGGTGAATATCACCACCGGCCAGCAGGCCCCGCCGGCCCCGCCGACGGTCTTCTTCGATATGGGAACGATCCCGACGACGGGCGCGTTCGTGACCCACACCTTCGGGCTTGATCCCGCGACGGTGAAGTGGGCCAAGATCACCATCGGCGCCGTCGACGCAGCCAGCCAGACCTACCTCGATCTCGACACCGAGACCTCGACGGCCCTCAACACCGCCATCTGCCTCTTCCGTCCCGACGGCAGCATCGCCGGCCAGGACACGGTCGATGGTTCGCTCAACCTCAGCCAGCTGACCTTCGGCGCCGGCACTCGTGCGGCCGTAGACACTGGTGGGCTCTACAACGGCCGCGATGGCGCGACCTTGGCCGCGGGCGAGTACTACGTCGCCGCAACTCTCACTCCAGCCACGTTCGCCAACGGCTGGTTCGCAGGCTCGACCTCGGTTGATGCCGGCGACCTCACGCTCCGTGTCCGCTCGGGCACCCAAGGTCCTGCGGTCGCGCCGACGACATTCGTCACCGTCAACGTCGCCTCGGGTCTGCACACAGAGACCACCCCGATCAACGCCGGGGAAGTGAAGTGGTACAAGATCGTCTTGGCGCAGGACGCCACGGTCGCCAACAACACGTTCTTCGACATTGACACCGAAAACTCCTCCATCAACGACACCTACCTGTCCATGTTCAGCGACACCGGCGCGGTCCTCTCTTTGGACGATGACAGCGGCTCGGGGTTCAAGAGCCAGCTGACCTACGGCCAGACGTTCCCGACTCGTCCGGCGGTTGGAGACGGGCTGGAGTACGACGGCTTTAACGGCCCGCTCGTCGCGGGCACCTACTGGCTGGCTGCGTACGGCTACCCCAACTCCATCGGCAGCCCGGCCGCCGGATGGAACGTCGGCAGCGCGTCGATCCAGAGCGGTGACCTGACCGTCAACTTCAACTTCGGCAGTGCGCAACTCCCGCCCGGTACATTCGTCAAGACCGCCGACGGCGGCGAGACCGTGGCCGACGCGATCGTGGTCGGCGGTAACGGCACTCTGACCGGCATCTCCGGGTTCCTCACGGCCAATCACGCCGACGTGTTCCGTATCGAGATCTGCGATTTCGCCAACTTCAGCGCCACCACCGTCGGTGGTGTCGGGTTCGATACTCAACTGTTCCTCTTCAAGTCGCTCGGCGACGGCGTCACCATGACCGACGACAACACCGGCGGCATCGCCGGTCCTTCCACCATCACGGCGCAGTTCGTGACGACCAACGGCACGTACTACCTCGCCATCACCGGCTACAACCGCGACCCGGTTGACTCCGATGGCAACCTCTTGTGGAACAACGAGCCGTTCGAGGGCGAGCGCGCTCCGGACGGCCCGGGTGCGGCCAACGTCTTGGCTGGTTGGGCAAGCACGCTTGTTACCCCCGGCGCTCAGCCGAACTACCTGATCACTCTCACTGGTGCTTGCTTCGTGCAGACGGGCCCCGCTGCCTGCAACCTCGCCGACGTCGCCGGACTTGGCGGCTCGGTCGGTCCTGACGGTGCCCTCACTCCGGACGACCTGATCGTCTTCCTCAACGCCTTCTTCACCGGTAACCTCGCCATCGCGGACATCTCAATCCTCGGCGGTGCCGCCGGCCATGACGGCCAACTGACCCCGGACGACATCGTCCTGTTCCTCGGCCAGTTCTTCAGCCCCTGCAACCCGTGATCTGACGGAGTTCGACAGACTCCAGAAAGCACGCATCCGCCCCGGCCCGCGCCGGGGCGGTTTATGTTTTTTGGAGTTTGGAAGGCATCGCGAACCTAGGTAAATCGCCTATTCGGGTTTTTACCCGAGCATTAATGCTAGCAGGGATTACTCTAGAGTCAGCGGACTCCGCGCTCGCGGAGCAGGGTTGAGGTCCAGTATGCAAATTCGAAAGAGGGGTAATGCCATGAAGCTGAACGGAGTTTCTGTCCTTGCAGTTCTTGCCTTGGCTGGCGCCGCCATGGCGACGCCGCGCGAGTCCACCACCTTCCCGGCATCTGTTGACTCGGCGAGCAACGGTGCTGTTGGCGCCGGCCACTTGCCCGCGGACGGGGTGGTGACATTGAACCAGACCTTCGTCGGTGGGTACACCACCGTACGGGTGAACGCGACCGGGGCGCTGGAGAACACCAGCGGCCTCAACACCTATTCGAACGAGGCCCGGATCTACGTCGTGCCGCCGGCCCCCAATGCACCGTTCACGATCCAGCCGTTTATCGGCAACGGGTTCGCCGGCGTATTGCCGATCCCCGCGGGTTACGGTGTCGCGCTTCCGGGCTACGACCCGGTCGGCAACTGGACGTACACGTTCTATGAAACGTACCAGGACGGCGCCGGCGGCCAGACCAATTCGACGTGGCAGGGCCTGGTCCTGACCTTCGACGACGCCGCGCCGCCGCCGCCCCCGCCGCCGACGGCAGACTACGACGCGGGCGTGCTCAACCTCGCGCCCGCGTCCACAATTCTGACACAGACAATCGTCTACGGCGCCGGCGAAGTCAAGTGGGTCAAGTTCATCGTTCCTGCCGGCGGCGTCACCCTTGCCGGCGGAAAATTCCTTGACCTCGACACCGAGGGCAACACCCTCACGGGCGGCACCTACCCCAGCGACACGTACATCACGCTGTTCAACCAGGACGGCACCATCCGTGTGCAGGACGACGACAGCGGCAACGGTTTCGCCAGCCAGTTTTCCTTCGGCATCGGTACGCGCCCGCCAGTCGGCACCGGCGCTGCCTACGACGGCCGCAACGGCGACCTGCCTGCGGGCACCTACTTCCTGGCGCTCTACGCCTGGCCCAACGGCGCCGGCAGCCCCGCCGCGCCGTTCGTCGTCTCCACTACGTCAGCATCGGCGGGGGACATGGTCGTCAACCTGACCTTCGGTTCGCAGGCTCCGCCGGCACCGCCCGCCACGTTCACCAACCTCGGTGTCATCCCCAACACCGGCGTGTTCGTCACGGCCACGGGCTCGATCGACGCTGCCGGGCAGGTCAACTGGTACAAGTTCGCCCTGTCGGCCGTCGTTGACCGCGCCAACCGCGAGTACCTCGACATCGACACCGAAGAGTCCACCGCCAGCGCCACCGCGATCGGCCTGTTTAACGCCGATACGGGCGCCGTCATCATCACCGACACCGTCGACGGTACCGGCAACCTCAGCCAGATCACCATCGGGCGCGGCGTGCGCCCGGCCGTGAGCGACGGCGTGACCTATAACGGCCGCGACGGAGCGACTATGGCCGCCGGCGACTACTTCATCGCCGTCACCGAGCCGACCGCGGCGTTCAACGCCGGCTGGCGCGCGGTCTCCAACGGCGCCGAGACTGGCGTGAACATCAAGATCCGCGTCCGTCGCGGCGTCCAGCCCCCGGCCACGCCGCCCGCCGGCGCCATCGACATCGGCAACCTGCGCGGCGACAAGGTGATCGACACCGAAGACGGCCAGCCCATCACCATCACCGACACGCAGATCAAGTGGTACAAGTTCACGCTCAGCACTGACGCGAACGACGCCACCACCCGCTACGTGGACATCGACACGTACGGCTCCGACTTTGACACGGAATTGGGTCTATACGATGCCGCCGGCACTCTCAAGGCCGCCAACGACGACGGCGGGGCCGGCCTCATCAGCCTGCTCACTTTCGGCGACACGGTCAACGTGCGCCCGGAGACCGCGGGCGGCACCGATGACTTCCCGCGTGACGGCCGCAACGGCCCGCTCGTCGCCGGGGCCCACTACCTCGCGGTCGGCAAGTTCAACACCAACTACGCCGACGAGTTCGACGTGGTCTCGACGGCCGCGGGTATCGGCACGCTGATCGTCAACATCTACAACAACTACCCCATCGCGGTCCCCCGCTGCAACGCGGCCGACGTCGCCGGTCTGGGTGGTACGGTCGGCCCCGACCTGCAGTTGACGGCCGACGATGTCATCGTCTACCTCGGCGCCTTCTTCACCGGCAACCTCGCCATTGCGGATATCGCGGTCCTGGGTGGTGCTCCCGGCCAGGACGGCCAGCTCACGGCCGACGACATCATCCTGTTCCTGAGCGCCTTCTTCAGCCCTTGCAACCCGTGATCTGACGGGGGACAAGTCGCCAGCAACCAAGCCCCGGGGCCATCCCCGGGGCTTTTCGCATTCTGGGAGGGTCGATCGAACACGAGTTCAGGGTAAATGCGGTATTGCGCTTGCCGTGCATGAGGGTTGTGGTAATCTAGAGGGAGTTGCCGGTTTTCGGTCTTGGCGGCAGTGGCTGCCGCGTCGGGACCGCGTGTGATATTCAGCGATCCCGGCGGAGAGAGGGAGACCGGGAGCGGCTCATGGTCATGCGCACGGACACCGTCGACGGACTTCCGAAGCTCGATCTTCAGCCCGCGGCGGCGGAGCGCATGCGGACGATCCATCGGGCCGAGGTGTACGACGCGATCTATGCCAACGCCGAAGGGGACCCCAGCCGTGTGCCATGGGCCGAGTTGCGGGCGTGCCCGATTATGGTCCATTGGCTCAACCACGAGGCGCCGCGCATGGTGCGGCCCGGGTCGCGATCGGTCGTCGTCGGCTGCGGCTTGGGCGACGACGTGGTGGAGTTGACACAGCGCGGTTACGACGTGGTCGGCTTCGACTGTTCGCCCAACGCCGCACGCTGGGCGGCCCGCAGGCACCCCAACTGCGCCGATCGATTCCTGATCGCCGACCTGCTCGACGTACCGATGCGCCTGGCCGGGCGGTTCGATCTTGTGGTGGATGTCTCGACGCTCACCCAGATCGATCCCGACCTTCGTGCCGAGGCGATGGGGGGCATCGCCCGCCTGCTCAGCCCGCGAGGCGTCGCCGTGCTCATCTGCCGCGGGCGCCCGCGCGAAGAGCCCCTGCACCGCGAGGACGGCCCGCCGTGGGCGATGACCGACGAAGAGCTGGTGCGGCTGGCCTCCGGCGCGGGGCTCACCGCCCGGCGCGCCCCCGAAGAGATGCCCGGCGACGAGCACCCGCCGCGCTCGATGATGCTCGCGGTCTTCTCGCGGGGCTGATACACATTCACTTCTGTGCTGACTGCTCGATCGGCTGGCCGGTCTTGAGTGCCTCCACGATCGCGTCGCCCCAGCGGTCGAGGTACTTGCGCAGCTCCGGGTTGCGCTGCGGCCAGTGCTTGTGGGCGATCGCTTCCGCGTAGGTCTCGTCGAACCCCTTGCCCTCGAACGCCTTGCGATACAGCATCACGCAGGCGCTGGTGCGCTCCGAGCCGGCGGCGCAGTGGACGAGCACCGGTTGGTTGGCCGGGTCGGCGATGATCTTCAGGGCGTCCACGTACATCTGCGGGTCGCCGGAGCCGTCGCCCTGCAACGCGAACTGGAAACGCTTGACGCCCAAGGCCGCGGCGGTCTGGTCCGCCACGCGTCGGTCGGCCGTGTCGCCGCAGAAGGCGCCCAGGTCCACGATGGTCTTGATCCCGTTGCCGCGGACGACCTGCTCGGTCGTCGCCGGGGTCAGCCGGCCCGACCGGTAGAGCTTGCCCGTTTGGACCACATCGAAGTTGCGGGCCAGCACGTGGTCGCGGACGCCGTAGCGGTAGCCGAAGCCCCCCAGCGTGAACACCACCGCCGCCGCAAGGGCGATGGCCAGTGTCCGTGATGTGCCGACGAGGCCCATGGGTGCAACGGTAGGAAGCATGTCGTGATACGGCGGTTTACTGCGCCAGGACCGGTGAATTGAACGCGGGACCGGGGGTGGCGCGTAGGATGACGCCGTGCCCACAAGCAACAGCCATGCCGGTGAAAAGCCCGCCCAACCGGCCCAGCCCGGGCGGGCGATCGGCGCACGCGGAAGCGCGGGAGCAGCGGGCTACCCGGCCCCGGTCAACCGCGTGATCGATGAGTTCGCCAAGCTCCCGGGGATCGGGCGGCGGGCCGCTGAGCGGCTCGCGCTGCACCTGCTGCGGGGCGAGGCGGAGGTCGCGGCGGGGCTGGCGCGGGCGATCGGCGAACTCAAGACCAGCGTCCGCAACTGCTCGATCTGTTTCAACCTGACCGACTCGCGGGTGTGCTCGGTCTGCTCGGGCCCGCAACGCGACCATGGCCTGGTGCTGGTGGTCGAGCAGCCGCGCGACTTGTTGGCGCTGGAGCAGACCGGGATGTACCGCGGCGTCTACCACGTGCTGCTGGGACGGATCAGCCCGCTCGATGGTATCGGCCCTGGTGACCTGACGATCGCGGACCTGTTGTCCCGGATCGATGATCCCAAGCGCAATAGTGGGTCGGCGCCGGTACGCGAGGTGATCCTCGGGCTCAACCCGACGCTCGAGGGGGATGGCACGGCGCTCTACTTATCGGAGCAGCTCAAGGCGCGGAAGGTGGCGGTGAGCCGCCTGGCCCGCGGGTTGCCGACGGGAACCTCGCTGGAGATGGCGAACAAGGCGGTGCTGGCCGATGCCATTGCGGGGAGGCGAGCGGTGAGTGATGAGTCGTGAGCGATCGATGTCGCCAACGGAGTGTTGTGTCTTGCTGATGCCCAGTGCCTAGTCCTCGGTGTCTTCCCTATGCGTTTCGATACCTCCCAACACATGCGGATGAGCCAGCAGATGAAGCTGGCGCCGCACATGATCCAGTCGATGGAGATCCTGCAGATGGGTCTCGCCGAGCTGGAGGAGCGCATCGAGCAGGAGCTCGAGAGCAACGCGACGCTCGAGCAGGCCGACGGCTCCGAGCCCGCTGCGGCCGTCGAGGGCCTGGGCAACCGTGACGACGAGCAGCCCGGGGGCGACCCGCTCGCCGAGAACGGCCCGCTGCGCGTGGACGAGGGCTCCGGGCGCGACGATTTCGAGCGGCTCGGTTCGTACGAGGAAGACAACCCCGACGTCGCGGAGAACCAGTACTCCGCATCCGAGGCACGCATCGAGCGCGAGGAGCGCGATACGCGCACCCGCACCGGCGAGGACGGCACCGACTCCAAGATGGAGGCGATGGCCAACACCGCGGCGCGGGGCGAGAACCTGCAGGAACAGCTGCAAGAGCAGTGGGGGCTGGTCGATGTCGATCCGGTGCTCCGCCCGCTGGGCGAACTGATCATCGGGTACATCGAGGACGACGGGTACCTGCGCACGCCGCTGGAGACGATCATCGACCGCGCCCCGCCGGGCAAGGACGGCGCGCGTCCGGCTCCCGAGCAGATGGAGCGGGCCCTGCGGGCGGTGCAGCTCATGCTCGAGCCGGCGGGGATCGCCGCGCGGGACCAGCGCGAGTGCCTGCTGCTGCAGATCGATTCGCGCGAGGATGGCGGCGAGAGCGCCGAGTCCTGGGAGCTGGTCCGCAAGATCATCGACGGGCAGCTCGAGGACCTCGCACAGAATCGTCTGCCCAAGATCGCCCAGAAGCTCGGCGTGAGCGTGGATCATGTGCACCAGGCCATCGAGAAGCTCAAGACGCTCAGCCTGGCGCCGGGGCGGCAACTGGTCAACACCGCCGAACCCGGCATTGTGCCCGACGCGTTCGTCGAGTACGACGCCGAGCACGACCGCTACTTCGGTTATCTCAATGACCGGCGCCTGCCCAACCTGCGGATCAACCAGGAATACGCC
Organism: Phycisphaerales bacterium; assembly: GCA_050730675.1. Taxonomy (GTDB): domain Bacteria; phylum Planctomycetota; class Phycisphaerae; order Phycisphaerales; family UBA1924; genus JBOHNM01. Next base: position 15,753 of record JBOHNM010000034.1, read on the forward strand.
AAGATCGCCAAGGACCGCGCCGAGGCCAAGCCGACGCGCGACTTCATCCGCACCAACCTCGCCAACGCCCAGTTCCTCATCGAGGCGATCGAGCAGCGCAAGCGCACCATCCTCCGTGTGCTCGAGGCGGTCATCGCCGCCCAGCGCGACTTCTTCGATTTCGGGCCGCAAGCGATCAAGCCGTTGCCGATGACCAAGGTCGCCGAGCAACTCGGCATCCACGTGGCAACGGTGAGCCGCGCCGTCGCGGACAAGTACGTGCAGACGCCGCGGGGCATCGTGGCGCTCCGCAAGTTCTTCACCGGCGGCACAACCAACGACAGCGGCGAAGAGGTCGCGTGGGACGCCATCAAGGTGGCGCTCCAGGACGTGATCGAGAAAGAGGACAAGAAGAACCCCCTCAGCGACGACCAGATCGTCGAGGAGTTGAAGAAGCGCGGCCTCGAGATCGCGCGGCGCACCGTCGCCAAGTACCGCGGCCAGCTCGGCGTGCCGACGGGGCGGCTGCGGAAGGTGCATGAATGATCGGCCCCCACTCCCATTAGGAAATGGGAGAGGGGGTAAGACTCGCGTACCTTGCCAGCGCCTTCAACGGAAAACTGTGCCGGTACAGGTGGTACCGCAGGTAGAAGACCTTCGGGAAGCCTGTGCCCGTGAACCAGTGCTCGTTCCAGCCGCCGGCCAGGTCGTGGACGTGGTCCAGCGATGGATCGAGTGCACCTGTGACCGGTCCGGAAGTCGCCGCCGGCACGAACGGGCGCTTGTCCTCGTCGAGCTGCTCATTGAGCAGGAACTCCGCGGCACGCCGGATCGCCGGGTGGTCGCTCTCGCACAGGTGCATCAGCGTCACCATCGCCCACGCCGTTTGGCTCGCGGTGCTCGGACCATTGCCCATCAGTGAGCGATCGAGGTACGAGTTGGCGCTCTCGCCGAAGCCGCCGTCGGCGTTCTGGTGTTGCAGCAGCCACTCGCGCGTCTTCACCAGCGCCGGATGATCGCGTGAGACACCGCCGCAGATCAAGCCGTTCACCGCCTGCCACGTGCCGTAGATGTAGTTGACGCCCCAGCGGCCGAGCCAGCACCCCTCCGACTGCTGCGTGTCGAACAGGTACTGCACGCCGCGGCGGATCGCGGGGTGCTCGGGGCGCACGCCGCAGGTGTACAGCGATTCGATCACACGCCCGGCGATATCCGAGCAACTGGGGTCCTGCATGGCGTTGTGGTCGGCGAATGGGATCGCCTCCATCCAGCGCCGGTCCTTGGTGCGGTCGAAGGCCGCCCACCCGCCGTCGTCGTTCTGCATCGCGAAGATCCACTGCACCGCGCGGTTGGCGGCGTCGCGGTTGGCCGTTTCGCCCGGCCGGTCGCCGGCGCGCCAGAGGGCCCGGGCCACCATGCACGTGTCGTCCACGTCGGGATACCAGTCGTTGCGGTACTCGAAGGCCCACATCGCCGTGTCCACGCCGGGACGCAGGTGGCGGTGCTCGGGGCGGAAGTTGTCGATGTGGTCGCCCCGGCGGAGAACTTCGCGGGCGCGCAGCCAGTCGCAGGCGCGGGCGAGGCGCTCGTCACTCGCCGCCGTCTCGCCGGCCTCGGCAAGAGCATCGATGGCGATGGCCGAGTCCCACACGGCGGAGAAGCACGGCTGCAGGCGGATGTGGTCGAGCTTGGCGTCGGCGTTGGGCTCGTCGAGCATGAACGCGTCAAGGTCCTTCTCGGCCGTGGCGATCAGCGGGTGCGTACGCGCATAGCCCAAGGCCTGGAAGGCCACTTGGATGTAGACCATCGGCGGGAAGATTGCGCCGAGGCCCTCGGTCGTCTTCGGGTCCACGCGTTGGACGATCCACTGCTCGGCGCGCTCGATCGCGACTTTGCGGAGGGGCGTGAACCCCACGCGCCGGCAGAGCTTCATCGCCCGGTCGGCCACGAGGAAGAAGTTGTTCCAGGTGATCGGCTCGTCAGCGCTCCAAGGCTTGTTGAGCCTGGTCTTCTTGCTCAGGTCGAGGAAGAGTTCATCGGCATTGAACCCCGGCGGCAAGCGGCGCACCGGCTGCAGCGCGCTGCAGAGCGCCAGCGGCAGGATCATCGTCCGCGTCCATGCCGCCACCTTGCACAGGTGGAACGGGAACCAGCGCGGCAGGAGCACAATCTGCGGCGGGATCGCCGGGCACGCCTCCCACGACACAATCCCGAGGCACGCGAGGTAGAACATCGAGAACGTGTTGATTGTCTCGGCCCCGCCGCGCGAACGGATGAGTTCGTGGGCCCGAGCCATGTGAGGTGCATCCGGGGCATCGCCCATGAGTTTCAGGCAGACGTACGCCTTGACGCAGGCCGAGATGTCCGGCGGCGAGCCGGGGTACTGCCCCCACGAGCCGTCGGGCCGCTGGGACAGCCGGAGCTGGTTGGCGATCCGCGGCAGCAGCCGCCGCTCCCGCTCGGCCCCTTCGTGGCCGAGGATGAACTTCATCAGCAGGTACTCGCTGGAAAGGATCGAGTCCCCCTCCAGCTCGGCGCACCAGTGGAACCCGGGGAACTCCGGACGGTCGTTCCGCTGCTTGGAGTACAGGGCGTCCCGGGCCCGCTCCACGGCGGCTCGGAGGCGGCGCCCCAGCGGCAGGCTGGCTGCCGGGCGGTCAACGGCGATCGGCTTGGCGGGGGTCTGGAGCGTGGTCATGCGAAGGACGAGTTTAGGAAGCCCGCGCCCGGTTGATGCTCGGTTCGCAGGGTGTTTGGTTATCGGGCGAGAACCGGAGCGCCCGGAAAACCCCGGGCGAAGCCGGCATGAAACTGATCGGTAACACCACCAATGAACATGCCGGGGTGGGGACGATTCCCCCGAACCGGCGCATCTGTTGGTGCGTCCAAATCTGCAGCAAATTCCGCACGCCTCAAACAGGTGGACGGACCGATCGAATAGACTGTTCGGAGCGCCATCCGGCGCAGGAGCCCACGCCATGAACGATATTGCCCGCGTCATCCGACAGGCCGCCTGGCGAATCGGCGTCTCGCGGTTCCTCGAGGCAATGGTGTGGCTTGCGTGCGCGGCGTTCCTTGCCGCGGCATTGGTGCGCGTCGCCGAGAAGCTCGGGCTGATGACGGCCAACTGGACGCAGATCGCGATGTACGCCCCGCCGGGCGTGATCGTGCTGGCGATTGTGTACGCGCTTGTGCGGCGCCTGCCGGCGCTCGCGGTGGCGCGGCGCGTCGATGAGGGCGCCGATCTGCGCGAGAGCCTCTCGACCGCGCTGCACGTTCAAGGCACCGAGGACCCGTGGGCCCGCAACGTCGTCGAGTACGCCCAGCGCAAAGCTGTGGGCGTCAACGTCGCCCAGGCCGTGCCGATCACGGCGCCGCGCCGCTGGCCGGCCGTGCTGATCGCGGCGTTCGCGCTGCTGATCACCTGGCTGCTCCCCCAGTACGACGTGCTCAACAGCCGTGCCAAGGCGGAAGTCGCGCGTAAGAGCGAGGAGAAAGCCCAGCAGGTCAAGGCCGAGACCGACAAGGCCATCAACAAGATCAAGGAAGACCTCGCCAAGCTCGACCCCGGTCTGAAGAAGGATTCGGGCGAGGACAAGAAGCTCGAGGGCGAGAAGGCCAAGCCCCTCACCCCCGAGCAGATCCAGCGCGCCGCCATCAAGGAACTGACGAGCCTCAAGGAGAAGGCCGAGCAGCTCCGCGAAGGCATCAAGGCCAAGACCGCCGAGACCCTCGCCGACAAGCTGCGTGACCTCAAGCCCGGCATGGGCCCCATGGACAAGATGGCCTCGGCGATGGGCCAGGGCGATTTCGCCAAGGCCAAGCAGGAACTGCAGGAGATGTCCAAGGCCCTCGCCAACGGCGAGATGAGCGCCGACCAGAAGGCCGCCCTCGAGAAGCAGCTTGAGAACATGGCCAAGCAGCTCGACAAGATGGCCGCCGAGAAGAAGGAACTCGAGAACAAGCTCGCCGCGGCGGGCCTCGACCCCAAGCTTGCCAGCAGCCCCGAGGCCCTGAAGAAGGCTTTGGAAAACCTGACGCCCGAGCAGAAGCAGGCGTGCGAGAACGCCTCACAGGCGTGCCAGAACGCTTCGAGCCAGTGCGAGAGCATGAGCAGCGCCATGAGCCAGCTCGCCCAGGCGATGCAGAAGTCCGGTCAGGAAGGCCAGCAGCAGCAGGCCGACGCGGCCCAAGCCCTCAGCGACCAACTCTCCAAGGCCGAGATGGCCCAGGCCGAACTCGACGCCGCTGAGGCCGCCCTCTCCGAGTGCAACAAGGAACTGGCGGGTGCGTGCGAGAAGGCCGGCGACTGCGAAGGTGGCAGCGGCGACAAGATGGGCGAGTGCGACAGCGACAAGCCCGGCACCAAGCCTTTCAGCGAGGGCGAGAATGAAGGTCAGGGCGCCGGCCGCGGCGGCCCGGGCATCAGCAGCGGCGGGGGCGACCCCGGCGAGGCCGCGGCCCAGGAGAAGTGGGCCAAGCGTAAGAGCCGTTCGCCGATGGGCAACGGTCCGATGATCGGCTCCATGATGATCCAGGGCGAGCAGGTCAAGGGCGAGAGCAAAGCCCAGTTCAAGGAAGTCGTCGAGGCCGCCAACAAGCAGGCCGCTGACCAGGTGACCAACAACGTCATCCCGCGTGAGTACCAGGAAGTCGTCAAGGGCTACTTCAGCGACCTGGCCAAGAAGGCGGGCACGGCGGAGTTCAAGAGCGAAACCAAGGTCGAGGCCAAGCCCGATGCCAAGAAGACCGACGCGGGGGCCAAGCCCGCCGACGCAAAGAAGTGATCGGCGGCACAATCCGTGTGAATAATCCCCGACCCGCGCCGACGCGGGTCGTTTTCTTTGCTTCCGTCCCATCGATCAAGTGCCCCGGAGTCGTGCCATGATCCTTTTGCGGCTGCTGCTGGTGCTTTTCACGACGATCGCCGCGGCGCTGCTTCCCTGTTGCCGCAAGGGCGATGAAACCAAGACCGTGGTGCTCTACTCGTCTGTGGACGGTGACTTCCTCCGCCCGATCACCGACCGTTTCACCGCCCAGACGGGGATCAAGGTCCTGATCGTCGGCGACACCGAGGCGACCAAGACCACCGGGCTGGTGCAGCGGCTGATCGCCGAGAAGGAACGCCCCCGGGCTGACGTGTGGTGGAGCAGTGAGGTGCTCGGCACGGTCCAGCTCTCCCGCGCGGGGCTGCTCGAGCCCTACACCAGCGCCGCCAGTGAGAAGGACTTCCAGGGCGGCTGGCCCAAGGACCAGCGCGGCCGCAGCGGCGACTGGTACGGCTTCGCCCTTCGCGCCCGCGTGAAGGTGACGCCCGCCGATGCACCGCCGCCGGTCGATGGCGATGTCGGCAAGGTCGCGGTGGCCAACCCGCGCTTCGGCACCACCCGCAGCCACCTTGCCCACGTGCTGTGGAGCGCCGGCGCCGAGGACTACACCAACTTGCTCAAGGCCGTGAAGCCGGTGATCCGCATCTGCGACGGCAACGCCGCGGTGGTGCGGGCGGTGGCGCAGGGCGAGGCGCGGACGGGCTTCACCGACTACGACGATGTGGTCGCCGGCCGGCGCAACGGCTGGAAGCTCGACTTCGAGCCCTCGGGCCCCGCGATCCCCAACACCGTGGCGATCGTCAAGGGCGGGCCCCACGCCGCCGCGGCCAGGCAGCTCGCCGACTTCATCCTCTCCGCCGAGACCGAGCGGGCCCTGGCGGCGAGCGACTCGCGGAATATCCCGTTGCGACCGGCGGTGCGGACGGAGTTCCCCGAACTGAAAGTCTTCGCGGTCGAGGTTGTGAACTGGGACGAGGTGGCCGACCGCGTGGACGAGGCGCTGGCGATCTGGGACGATGCGATCGGGAAGTGAAGCGACTGGCGAGAACGAAGACGCATCACTCTTCGAGCATGCTCTTGCGCCTCAACACATGGTGGTACGCCTGCGCGAACCGGTGCGCCTCGTCACGGACGGCTTGCAGCAGCCGTAGCCCCGCGTGCGAGCGGGAGAGCTTGATCGGCGCCGTCTCGCGCTGCACGTAGACGAGTTCTTCTTTCTTCGCCAGGCTGATCACCATCGGCGGCTTCACATCGAGCTGGTCGAACGCTTCCTGGGCCGCGTGGAGTTGACCCAGCCCGCCGTCGATGAGGATGACGTCGGGATAAAGCTCCTGCCCCTGCCCCGCCTCTCGGAAGCGCCGGCTGACGACCTCCCGCAGCGCCATGTAGTCGTCGTTGTCCACCGTGCGGATCTTGTACCGCCGGTATTCCTCCTTGAACGGCCGCCCGTCGATGAAGCACACTTTCGAGGCAACCGTCTCGCCCCCCTGCAGGTGCGCAATGTCGAACCCCTCGATGCAGCGGATCGGCGTCTCGAGGTTGAGCATCTTCTGCAGGCTCTTGACGCCCTTGTCCGGCTCGAGGATCAGGTTCTCCGTCTCGGGCTGGAAGTTGTCGGAGCGGCTGGCCCGTTCATCGAGCTTCTCGATCGTCCGGATCTGATCGCGAACCACGGCCGCCCGTTCGAACTCGTGTGCCGCGCTCGCCGTTTCCATCTCCGCGCGCAGCTCGCGGAGCATCACGCTCCGCTTGGAGCCGAGAAACCGCACGAAGGCGTCCACGTCCCGCCGGTAGTCCTCGACGCCGATGCTCTCGTTGCACGGCGCCGTGCACTGGCCGATCGCCTTGAGCAGGCACGGGCGGAAGAACTTGTTCCTGGGATCTCCCGCCAAGATGTCGAGCGAGCACGTGCGGAACTTGAAGACGCGCTGGAGCATCTGCACCGCTTCTCGCAATGCCCCGGCGTTGGTGAACGGCCCGAAGAGCTTGCCGCCGATGAGCGCCGGGTCGCTCGGGTTGCGCGTCACAAAGACGCGCGGGTAATCCTCTTTCAACTGGATCGCCAGGTACGGGAAGCTCTTGCCGTCCTTGAGCCGGACGTTGAACTTCGGCGCCGGCTTCAGGTCCTTGATCAACCGGTTCTCGGTGAGCAGCGCCTCCCACTCGCCCTCGCACTCGATGAAGTCGAAGTCCTCGACGACGTCGAGCATCGGCTCCTTCTTGAACCCCAAGTCCGCCGACGGCACGAAGTAGCTCGACACGCGGTCGGGCAGCACCAGCGCCTTGCCGACGTAGACGACCACCCCCTCGGCGTCCTTCATCAGGTACACGCCGGGGACGGGCGAGAGTTCCCGCGCCTTGCGCAGCAGGCGGGCGAGTCGTTCGTCACGGGTCTCGGGCACCGGGGATCTTAGGTTGTTTCCGGGTTGCTGCGGGCCGCAAGTTGAGCAAGCACTTCGCGCTGGCGGCGCAGGCTAATCGGCATCGTCGGGCAGGGTGCGCTCACCCCAGACCATCGTGTAGTTCATCACGAAGGCCGGGAACGCGACGACGGTCCACCAATGCTCGAGCAGGCCCGGGTACCGGCGGCAGTTCTTCGAAGAACAACTCTGTCGCGCCGCGGTCTTCGTCGAGGCAATAGACATGCTCGGGAGTCGGCCCTTCGACGCGGAACGCGAGGATAATCTGGTCGATGGTGAGCAGATCGCTCTTGTACGAGACGATCTCGCGCACGTCGGTCCAGCGGATCCGGCAGATGCGTCGGCCGTCGCCTCGACGACGAACCAGAATCGTGTCATCCCACTCCAGCGACCCGGTCGCTATCATCGCCTCGGTGCGGCGGCGCATCCGCCGGCGCACCCGCCAGGATCGGAGGATCCGCTCGAACATCGTCACCCCTCCGCCAGCGCCAGCCGGCAGAACATCTCGATCCCCAGCGGCATCGCGTCGTCGTTGAAATCAAAGTCCGGCTGGTGGAGCGTCGGGTGGCGCTCCTGCCCGGGGCGCTTGAGGCCGAGGCAGAAGAAGACCGCCGGCACCTTCTGGCCGTAGTACGAGAAATCCTCGCCGCCCATGCTGGGGTGGTCGATCGTCTTGACCATCTCCGGCGGCAGCGCTTCGTGGGCGATCTTGAAGAACCGCTCGGTCAGCGCCGGGTCGTTGTGCGTCACGGGGTAACCGGGGTCAAGCTCGACCTCGGCCCTGCAGCCGAAGGCCTGCGCCGTGGCCTCGCAGATCTCCTTGAAGCGGCGCCGCGCCTTCTCGCGGGTCTCGGGCTTGAGCGAGCGGATCGTCGCCGAGAACCGGGCCGTCTCGGGGATCACGTTGAGCGCCGTGCCTCCGCTGACCTTGCAGATGCTCACCACCACCGAGTCGAGCGGATCAATATTGCGGCTGGCGATCTGCTGCAGCGCCGTGATGCAGTGCGCGACACACAGCACTGTGTCGGCGGAATAGTGCGGGTAGGCCGCGTGGGACTGCACGCCGTGGATCGCGACGTTGAGTTCGTCGGTGCTCGCCAAGAGCGGCCCCGGGCGCGTGCCGACCGAGCCGACCGGCAACTGCGGCCATCCGTGCAGGCCGAACGCGCGACCAACGGGCGGGCCGATGACCGCGCCGGTGAGCGCCCCCTCGGCCACCAGCACCTCGGCCCCGCCGCCGCCCTCCTCGGCGGGCTGGAACAGCAGCGTGACCGGGTTGGGCCGGTGCGTGAGCTTGCTGAGCACGCGGGCGGTGCCCATGAGCATGGTTGTGTGCCCATCATGCCCGCAGGCGTGCATCTTTCCGGGCGTCGTGCTGGCGTACGGCAGGCCGGTCTGCTCGCTGATCGGCAGCGCATCCATGTCCGCCCGCAGCGCGATCGCCGGCCGGTTGCCCGCCCCTCCCTCGGTCGCCGGGATGTGTGCCACCACGCCCGTCCCCTTGGCGAGCCCGGCCTTGAAGGCGATCCCCAGCCTGGTCAATTCCCGCTGAACAATGCCGCTGGTCCGCGTCTCCTGGTACCCCAGCTCCGGGTGCGCGTGGAGATCATGCCGGATGACCCGCAGATCGGCGAGTTCCGCTGCGATCAACTGCCGCAGGTTTGAGATTGCGTCGGCCATCGGGTCATTCTACGTGCCGGACGGCGGCGTGTCGGGACGCGGTTCCGCCAGACCCATGCGTCACGCCGGCCCGCGCAGCGTGACCGTCAGCACCTTGGCGTCGATCCACTTGGAGCCGGCTTTGACGATGCGGATCTGCTCCCACGGGATACTCGTCGCCCGCGCGCCCAGCCAGCGGGCGTGAGGTGCAGGTGGTCGGCATCCACGGCGACGTGGATGCACCCGCCGAAGTTGAGCCAGTCGAGCTTGAACGTCTGGCGGCGCTTGGCCACCGCGTCGGCGGCGGGCGTTCGCGGAGGGAAGGCCTCGGCCAGCGGCCGCCACGCGGAGGCAATGGCGCTGACGATCATCGCGTCGATCAGCAGGCCGGCGGCGATGATGAGCAGGATCGTGCCGGTGGGCATGACGGCTCTCCGATGCCGGCCGGCGCTTACACGCCCAATTCATCCGCCACAGCTTCGAGCGTTTGGCCCTCGCCGCCGCCGTCAACCGGTGGCGCGTTCGGCAGGGGCTTGCCGTCGGGGCCGGTCAGGGGCGTGCCGTCGAGCATCTTGATGATCGGGATCGGGTGGTCTTTCTGGTGCTGCTCGAGCGCGGCCAGGAGCTTGGCCTTTTCCTTGTCGGGCAGGCCCTTGAAGTCGCCGCGGCCGCGGCACTTGGGGAACTTGCTGCAGCCGAGCCACGGCCCGTACTTGCCCGGGCGCAGGTTCATCGGTGACCCGCACTTGGGGCAGGGGATCGCCGGGTCGGGGAGGTACGGGGGAAGCGACGGGGCCTGCACGAAGCCCTTCTTATCGATGCGGAGGATGCCGTCGCAGGGGTTCTTCTTGTCGCCGTAGCCCGAGCAGCCGAGGAATGGGCCGAAGCGCCCGGTGCGCTTGGTCATCGGGCGGCCGCAGATGTGGCAGGCGATCTTGGTCGTCTCGGTCGGGCGCGGGTTGCCCTCGCGGTCCACGGGCGAGGCGTAGTCGCACTCGGGATAGGTGGAACAGGAGAGGAAGCGCCCGTTCTTGCCCAGGCGGTAGACCGTGGGCGACTTGCACTTGGGGCAGGTGAACGGCGCGGGCGTGGACTCGGCCTTGGCGTGCGTGAGCGTCTCGCTCACGTGCTCGAGGCGCTTCGCGAATGGGTCGTAGAAGCGGCGGAGCATCTGCACCCAGTCGAGGTGGTCGTCCTCGACCTTGTCGAGGTCCCCTTCCATCTCACGCGTGTAGCCGACATCCATCAGGTCAGGGAAGGCCTCGATGAGCTTGTCGGTCACGACCTCGCCGAGGTCGGTGGCGTAGAAGCGGCGCTCCAGCAGTTCAACGTACTTGCGGTCCTGGATGACGCCGATGATCGACGCGTAGGTGGACGGGCGGCCGATGCCCTCGGCCTCCATCGTCTTGATGAGGCTGGCCTCGGTGTACCGCGCCGGGGGCGAGGTGAATTTCTGCTTCGGATCCACGCTGAACGGCGCGACCGGCTGCTGCTCGGCCAGCGGCGGGAGCGTCTGCTCGTCGCTGCTGGTGGGGATGCCGGTGGCCTTGTAGAAGCCGTCGAAGACGAGGATGCGCCCGGTGGCGCGGAAGCTCAGCGGCGTCTTGGGGTCTTTGCCGCCGGTGATGGTGATGGCGGTCGAGTCCCACTGCGCGGGGGTCATCTGGCAGGCGAGGAAGCGCTCCCAGATGAGCTGGTAGACCTTGAAGAGGTCGGGCTTCAGCACGTTGCGGAGCTGTGACGGCGGGTACGCCATGCTCGTCGGACGGATCGCCTCGTGGGCCTCCTGCGCGTCCTTGTTTGAGGACGTGTAGACGTTGGGCTTCTCGGGGAGGTACTTGTCGCCGTATTTGGACCCGATGAACTCGCGCACCATCGTCACCGCCTCGGGCGTGATATGCGTCGAGTCGGTACGCATGTATGTGATGAGCGCGACTGGGCCTTCGCCGGGAATGTCCACGCCCTGGTAGAGCTGCTGCGCCGCGCCCATCGTTCGCTTGGCGCCCATGCCCAGCCGGTTGGAGCCGGCCTGCTGGAGCGTGCTGGTGATGAACGGCGGCGGCGGGCGGCTGGTCGTCCGCTTGGTCTCGATCGACGAGATCTTGTACGGCGTCGAAACATCGACATCGCCGCGGACGGTGCGGAGGAGCTTGGCCGGGCCCTTCCCCTTGGGGTCCTCGATCGTCTCGGTGCGGATGTTCTTGAGACCCGCAAGCTGGGCGATTTTGTCGGCGCGCTTAGAGAGGTCCTCGCCTGTGGCGGTGGAACGCAGCTCGAATTTCTCGCCGCCGATATCGACCAGCTCGCCGCGGATCGCGCCGTGCTCGGCGAGCCAGGCGTTGAGGGCCTTCTGTGTGGGGCCGTCCCCTTCGGCATCGCGCCGGCCGAGGGCCTTCTGCCAGTCGGTCGCCAGTCCCGCGGTCTTGGCCATCTCGGGTGTGAAGTTGGCGGTGATCTCCCAGTACTCGTCGGGGACGAAAATGCGGATCTCGCGCTCGCGCTCGACGATGAGGCGGACGGCGACGCTCTGGACGCGCCCGGCGCTGAGGCCGCGGGCGACCTTCTTCCAGAGCAGGGGGGAGACCTGGTAACCGACGATGCGGTCGAGGATGCGCCGGGCCTGTTGGGCATTCACCCGGTCCATGTTGATGGGGTGGGGGTTTTTGAACGCCCGCTCGATCTCGGCCTTCGTGATCGCGGCGAACATCACGCGCTTGGCGACGTCCGGCTTGATGCCGAGTTCCTCGGCCAGGTGCCAAGCGATGGCCTCGCCCTCGCGGTCGGGGTCAGTGGCGAACCAGATCTGCGAGGCCACCTTGGCTGAGCGGCGCAGGTCGGCCAGGACCTTGCCCTTCTTCTCCATCTCGATGTAGGTCGGGGCGAAGTCGTTCTCGAGGTCCACCCCGGGGACGGGGCTCTTGACGCCCTTGGGGTTTTTGCTGGGCAGGTCGCGGACGTGGCCGACCGAAGCCATGACGCGGTAGCCCGACCCCAGGTACTTATTGATGGTCTTGGCCTTGGCCGGAGACTCGACAATCACGAGCTGCTTGCCCTTGGCGCTGGCCGTGGTGGCGGCGGCCTCGCTCGCCGCGGCGGCATCGAAGGGGGCATCCTCGGCCGGGGCGACCTTGGCGGCGCGGGCAGACCGTCCCGCCTTGGCGGCGGCGGGTGGGGGGGCTTTCGTTTTGGTCGACTTGGCCATAGGGAGCCCGAGCGGGCGGGAACAGAGGAAAGCGGGGGCCTACCCGCCGGTCAAGCATGTACGAAGCTCGACAGCGCGGGTTGCCGAGGGTTTTCGGACGGATACGTACAAGACCTGAAGGGAGTTTATTCGGGATATGATCGGTTTACAAGCGGAAAGTGCGATTTGTCTCGAATTTGTTCGGGTTCATTCCCTAGGGGTACTGTAAGTACCCAATCGTGTAGCCAAGGCTACAGCGATGGCTGCGGGCGGTGTGTCGGTGGCATCGATCGGCAAGGTGCCGGGCAGGGTGGAGAGGCGCTTGAGCCAAGTGCGCTGGTTCTTGCCGAAGCGGCGGGTCTCAATCTTGATCCGCTCGACGGTTTCCTCGAGGGGGCCGGGGGGCGGGGGCCAGCGGTCGGCCGCGGCGAGGGGGATGAGCTGCTTGTAGCCAAGGGCCTCACGGGCTTGCGGTCCGAGGGCGTGGCGCTGGAGGAGGACGCGGACTTCTTCGAGGAGGCCGAGGTCCATCATCTGCTTGACGCGGGCGTTGATGCGGCGGTTGAGGGCATCGGTCGGCCAGTTGAGGGTGACGAGAAGGGCGTCGGGGCGGGGGGTGCCGGCGTCCCATTGCTGCTGGTGGGCGGAGATCGGTTTGCCGGTGAGACGGAAGACCTCCAGGGCGCGGACGGAGCGGCGGGTGTCGTTGGCGTGGATGCGGGCGGCGGCTTCAGGGTCGGCGCGTTGGAGCTCCGCGCGGCGCTCGGCGGGGTCCATGGCGGTGAGCTGGGCGCGGAGGGTGGGATCGGCGGCGGGGCCCTCGAAGAGTCCTTCCATGAGGGCCTTGATGTAGAAGTGGGTGCCGCCAACGACGATGGGTGTGGTACCACGGGCGCGGAGGTCCTCGATGCAGGTCTCGGCGCGGGTGAGCCAGTCGTTGACGGTGAAGGGCTCGGTGGGGGGGATGAGGTCGATGAGGTGGTGGGGGATGCCGCGGCGTTCGTCGGCGGTGGGCTTGGCGGTGCCGATGTCCATGCCGGTGTAAACCTGGAAAGCGTCGGCGGTGACGATCTCGGCGGGTGTGCCGCGGGCGCGGAGGAGGAGCGCGAGTTCGACGGCGGCAGCGGATTTGCCGCCGGCGGTGGGGCCGCAGATGACGGGGAAGGGGGGCATGCGCGGGCAGTCTAGCGG
>JBOHNM010000035.1:0-28836 GCA_050730675.1 Phycisphaerales bacterium
TGCCCGGGGCCCGCGCCCCGGGCATTTTCTTGGGTCGATCGACCCAACCCTACGCCGCCAAAAATTTCTTGCGGACCGCTCTCCACAGATCGTTTCTTCCAGAGAAACGATGGAGCCCGTTTTCCAGCGGTTCCCGCGACGTCCCACCTCGGATGGCGGATGGTGTAGGGCACTTGGCAGCCGGACGTTCCCCCGGCGGCCACACGTCTCCTCAGCAATCGGCCGGACACCCGGCCCGGAGGTTTTCATGCGGATCGCTCTCGCAGGACTCGTCGGAATCTCCCTCGCCGTCTCGGCATCCTCAGCCGTCGCCCAATGGCCGATGACCCCCACAAGCGCCTTGGCAATCGGCGACGGCACGGGCCAGCAGGCCAACTCGCGCCTGGTCGCCGCGGCCGATGGTTCGTGCTACGTCTCGTGGTTCGACAGCCGCTCCACGCCCTTCCAGCCGATGCTCCAGCGCCTCAGCGCCTCGGGTGTAGAGCAATGGGCCCACAACGGCATTTCCTTCGCCGCCAACACCAACACCGGTCTGTACGAGCCCTACCCCTGCCTCGCGGTTGACGCGGCCGGCAACGCCTACATCGCCTTCACCGACACCTCCGCCGGCGTGATCAACGCCCACGTCACCGTGAACAAGGTCAGCCCCGCGGGCGTGAAGCTGTGGGGCGAGACCGGCATTTCGGTCCCCGACTCTTCCAGTTCGACCCCAGGCGCCAAGCTCGCGGTCCTCTCCAACGGCGATGTGGTGGTCGGCTGCGCGATCAGCAGCGTGCTCAAGCTCACCCGTTTCAATTCCAGCGGCGTCCAACTCGGCACCACCATCAATATCAGCGAGCCCGGCCACTCGATGCTCATGTCCGACCTGTGCGATGGCGGCAACGGATCGGTCATTGCTCTCTGGCAGCGCAACGCCGGCACCAGCTTCAACTCGCTCCACAGCCTTTACATGCAGAAGTTCGACACCGCCGGCAACGCCATGTGGCCCGTGACCCCCGGCGCGACCGCCGTCGTCCTCTACGGCACCACCGGCGGCATCGCCGGCGGGTATTTCCCCACGCTCACCCCCGACGGCAACGGCGGCGCGGTCTGCGGCTGGTACGAACTGACCGGCCCGGCCGGAAGCGGCGCCTTCAGCAATGCCCTCGTCCAGCACGTTCGTTCCAACGGCGTGTTCCGCTTCCAGGCCAACGGCCTACCCGTCAGCCCACGCCCCAACGCGACCAGCGGCGCCACCATGAGCGTCGGCTGCACTGCTGACTACCTCCCCGAGACGGACGAGATCGTCGCGACGTGGGTCGAAACCCTCGCCGCCCAGCAGCTCGCTAACTACGCGGTCTACGCCCAGAAGATCGGGGTGACCGATGGCATCGACGGCAGCGAAAAGTGGGCCTCCGGCGGCATCGTCCTCCGCGCGGTGGACGGCTTCACCCAGCCCGCGATCATCACCACCCGCGCAAGCCAGGGCGGCTGCTACAGCCTGTGGCTCACCAACCTCAACGCCGCCAACGGCACCATCGAGGCCCAGCGCATCGATGCCAGCGGCACTAAACTGTGGAATTCTGGTGACCCCCTGGTCTTCGGTCCCACCCCGGGCTACTACGGCAACCGTCTCGGCGCCGCCTGTCTCGCCTCGGGCGACCTCGCGGTCTCCTTCAGCCAGTCCCCCAGCCTTTCCACCTCGGGCAGCGACCTGTTCGTCACCCGCCTCAAGGCCGACGGCACCTTCGGTATCACCCCGTGCAACGCGGCCGACGTCGCCGGCTTCGGCGGTTCACAAGGCCCCGATGGCCAGGTGACGGTGGACGACATCGTCTTCTATCTCTCCAACTTCTTCAGCGGCACCCTCGCCGTGGCGGACGTCGCCGGCTTCGGCGGCGGCGCCACGCCCGATGGACAAATCACCGTGGACGACCTGGTCTACTTCCTCTCCCAGTTCTTCTCCCCCTGCAACTGACCCCGCGATGGCGGGCAATCACCTCGCTTCCTCATTATTTCCCATGTGCGCACATGCCCCGGCTTGGAGCCGGGGCATGTCGCTTTCCGGCGCGGCGGCTTCCGGCGACTCTGGACGCGCGTAGTGTTTTCGCAACCGCGGCATCTGTCTTCAACACCACGCGTGTTTGAGAACCAAACGCACCATGCAGGATCACGTTCCCGAGACCGCACCGAACCATCCACCGCACCGCGGAGAATCGCTCGATTCCGACCTGCGCTCAACCATGCCGCGGGTTCAAGCTGCCGTTGCTGCCGCGATCCGCGCCGCCCGCGGTGACCCGGCCCGCCCGCAGCAAGTCTCGCGCCGTCTGGGCCTCGACAAGACCTTGGCGTGGAAGCTCGTCCGCGTAACCACCGAAATTGACGCGATGACGGCAGCCGAACGACTCCCGGGGCGCTCCGGACTCAAGATTTTCGCCGATGCCTTAACCAAGGCCGCAATTCCGCAGACGCTCTTCGCCGACCTGCTCGCGGCGCTGGCAGACTTCGAACGCGTGGTGGCCGACCACGCCGGCGGCGACCGCGAACGGTTCACCAAGCTGCTCGCCGCACGATCTCCCGAAGGACGGCGAAAGGTCGATGAAGCGCAGCGAAAACTGGCGTTCCAGGGCCTGAGCACGACCTGGGGCGTTCGCGCTCGATTGCAGTTCACAACCAGCCTGATCGCACCCAACCGTGCCGATCCCGACCGGTTCGATTTTGCCTCGTTCACCGGCCTGTGCGACTTCGTGCGTGACCGATCCGAAATCAGTTGGGTCGTGGCTTCCCCGCGTGCCACCAACGATGACGGCTCCCTCAGCCGGATGAGCGGGGCAGAGAGGATCGACGCCACAGTCACCGAAGGTCCGCCGATCATCGCCGACCTGTGCACGCCGAACTTGCCGTCGCTCCGCGTGCGATCCGCCGCCCAGGGCGTTGTGAAGTACGAGCTGCCCGACTCTGTCGGGGGTGAATTGGGACCGATGTCCATCGTCACGGGCGGGGTGATCCGCGCGCCGGTCTCCCGCTGGTGGAGCCCCGACAACCGTGTTGCCTCATTTTTGTGTACATTGGGAACACCGGCCGAGCTGCTCGTGTTCGACCTGCTGGTCCACCGCGATTCCTGGCCGGAACACACGCCCGGGATGTATTGCTACAGCCAGTTGCCGACCGCACCGGTCTACCCCACCGACGGGTTCGACAAGGGTCTGATCCCGATCCTGGAATCGCCTGCCGAGATCGCCGAGGGTGACGAGAAGGAGATGCCCGGTGTGGCTGGGTATAGCGGCGCGCTCGATCGTGCCGCGGCCGCCATGGGCTGGACCATCAGGGACTTTCGAATGGCTCGTTTTCAACTCCGATACCCGCCGGTCCCATCGCTGGTTTCCTACCGCTACGACCTGTCCCCCAAGTCCTGAACCGGACCACGTGCCGGTCATTCCATATTCGCGACTCCGCCGCTTCGCCACTCGCTCGATCCGGGCATCGTGGTAGCATCTGCTGCACCAACTCAACGGGAGGCGCCCCATGCCGAGATTCGGCCGCTTGCTCTGGATCACGTTGGCAATCCTGGCGCTGGTGCCCGGCGCACTCGCCCAGCCCCCCACCCCGCACCCAGCCCTCGACGCCTACCGCGCCTGGCTTGCCGCCGACGAGGCCAAGCACCTCAGCGCCGTGGTCATCCGCGGCACCGACGCCGCAGAAGCCGACCGCATCGCCGCGCTCTTGGCTGCGAACGGCTTCACCGCTCGCGTGATCGAACGCACTCAACTCCCCGGCGCGGACCTCGCCAAGACCGACCTGCTTGTCATCACCCGCGACACACACACCGCCAACTGGAGCAAGCCGTGGGGATCCGACGAGGAAGCCGCGGCATTGAAGGCCGCGAACAAGCCCATGATCTGCATCGGCGAGGGAGGCGTCGTCTGCTTTGGTCGCACCGAACTCCCCGTCCGCGGCGGGCGCACCATGCGCTCCTCTTCGGATTCGACCGTCAAGTCCAACCCGCAGCACGCACTCTTCGCCGCGCCGCACACCATCCCCGCCGACGAGGCCGGGCAGATCAAGATCTTCATGAAGAGGGTCACCACGCAGCCGGCCCACCGCTCCGCCTTCACGCAGGCCGTCATCCCGCTGTGCGCCGACTCGACGGCGGGCCGCGACTACGCGCTGCTCCTCTACCAGTCCCCCGGCGCGGCATACTGGGGCGCCGAAGGCTCTTTCGCCGAACTCACCAACGCCGGCAAGGACCTTTTCGACAACCTCGCCCACTGGACGATCTGGGCGTCACGCCAGCGTGATTCGGCACTCCTGCGAGAAGGGATCGTCAGCCGTCCGGACCCGCTCCGGCGCGGCGATCGCAGCGTTGAACTTACCCTCACCCGCAGCGACGGATCGCCCGCGATCAACACCGCCTTCACCGTCGAGATCAACGACTCCACCAAGGGCAAAGGCTGGACGCCTTTCTCCACCGGCCGCACCGATGCCTCCGCCCGGGCCGACATCGAATCGCTCACCGGCGGCCCAGATGCCGAGCACTATCGCGTCATGGTTTCCAGCGCCGCCGTGCCCGCCGTGAGCATCTACCTCGCCGAGGGGCCGCAGAAGCGCGCGATGTCCGGCCGCATCCCCCCGCTCGTCGGCGATGCCGCCCCCGACTTGCAATTCATCGACATCGCCACCAACAAGCCCGTGCGTCTGTCCGACTATCGCGGCAGGGTCGTTTACATCGACTTCTGGGCCACCTGGTGCGTCCCGTGCCAGGAACCCATGCGACACAACAACGAGATCGCCCGGAAAAATGCCGACCCATGGAAGGGCCGCGCGGTAATCCTCGGCATCAGCACCGATACCGACGCCACCAAGGTCAGGAAACACGTGGCCGACCGCGGCTGGGCCGACATGCCTCAACTTTGGGTTCCCGGTCCCGAGGGCAAGCCCGGGACCGGCGCGGGCGAGGCGTTCGGTTTCGTCGGCATCCCCTCGGGCTTCCTGCTCGACCGGCGCGGCATCATCCGCTGGCGCGGCCATCCCGCAGGCATTGACGCCGCGGTCGAGATTGAAAAACTGCTCAATGAGCCCGCGCCGGCGCCGGCCAAGTAGGTAGGGCATCGCCTGAATTCACTTCACGCCCGCACCGCCGCGTCCCGGCGGCAGACCGGTCGCATTCGCGGACTTCGTTGTCGCCGTCCCAGGATCGGTGGCCGCATCCGCGCTCGTCCCGATTGGCCGAATCTCACCCGTTGACGGCCCGAAGACCTGCCCCGCGATGATCCACACCGCCACGGCGAGAATGACGACCGCCACCACGATTTTGATCGTGCGCTTGTGGTCTCCGCCGGACTGTGCAGACCTTGCCGCCATGACCGGATCGTACCGCCTCTCGGCCTCACGGTGTACATGGCGAGAAGAACTGATCAAGGAAGTAGACGAGGTCATCCGGGGTAATCTGCCCGTCCGAAGGCGGGTTGCCGCCCAAGCTGACTAAGTCTGCAATGGCCAAATTGTTCGAGAAGAACGCCGCGAGGTAGAGGACGATGTCGTCCGGCGTCAATTGGCCGTCGAACCCCGGCGACCCGCCCAGCCCAGCGACGTCGGCTGCATTGCACTTGATTGGCACGAGCGTCATCGTCAGCGTACCGGATCCGACGGCCGTTGACGCCGTCGCGTTGTTCCCGCCGACACGGATCCAGACCTGCTGCTGCGGCATCATCGCCCCGAGGCTGAAGAAACTCGTGTTCACCGTGCCCGCTCCGGTGGCGCCGCAGTCGGTGCGCAGCGCGTTGTCGTTGCAGACGATCTCAGTCCCGCCGCACGCCGCGGCGAACGCGGTCAGCACCGTGTTGGGCGTCGTCAAAGGCGTCGCGGGTACAGCGGCGTTGTAGCACGTCGAGGCGCCCGCCGTCCCCTTGAATGGCGCCGTGAAGACGAACCACACATCCCGGCTGAGCGCCGCGCTGCACGACACAGCGCCGCCGATGATCTCGTCGGCGTTGTACCCTGCTTCGCTGGTGTCGTACGCGTTGGATCCCAGCACCGCCACCGACGGGTTTGCGCAGCCATCGTTGCTCGGCGTCGCCGGAGCGGGGTAGATTTTCACGCTGCCCGTGCTGGAGCCCGCGCTGGGCGAACCCTGGTTGGCCACACGGATGTAGATCGTGTTGTTCGCCGTCACCGCCACGTGATTGATCCGCACCTTCGAGCACGATGGCAGCGTCCCGCCATTGGTGATGCTGCAGGCGATCTCCGACCCGCCGTTCTGTAGGCAGCCGTCATAGACCGTGATCACCGAGCTGAAGTATGTGCTATTGCAGTTCTCAACGCGGATATCACCACTGCTGGCCGGGGTGTACCGGAACCACGCATCCGCCGAGCTGGTCCCCGCGAAGCACAACGTGCCGGTGCGGAACTCATCGATGTACGCCGCGCACGCCTCGTAGCTCAACTGGTTGGTGTTGTCCGCAGCGTTCGCGCACAACAGGATATTCTGCGCCGACGAGCACAGGTCATTGGCGATCGCGCTGACGTACTGCGCCGTCGCCGTCACCGGGGTACTGGTCACCGATCCGCCGTTAGAGCTGCTGATTACGCAGTAATAGCTCCCCTGGTCGCTGAGGTTCGGGAAATTCACCTGCAGCGAAGACGGTGTCAGGTTCGCGATGACCGATCCGCTCGCCTGCTGCCCCGACGTCAGCGCCGCACCCGATCCCGGCGTTCCGAAGTGCCACTGGTAGCTCAGGTTGCCGCTCCCCCCGGCTGCCAGCACAAACTGCAGCGCCGAGCACCGGCTGTACGCCGCCACGTTCACCGCATCGCCCGCGATGAACGGCGCCACCGCCGGGTTGCCGTTGAGTTTCACGATCCAACCCGGACCTCCGGGCGTGAATGGTCCCGCCGTACCCACAATCGTGCTTCCATCGGACGAGATGGACGTGGGCGTTCCGAGCTGGACCGCCGTGTGATCGGCGAGGGTTGCGCCAGCCGGAATCCCGTAGCCCTCAATATCAAATGCGTTCTGGGCGACGAGATAGTCGTACAGGTCCATCATGCCCGTGCCCGGCCCCGTGCCGGCTTTCCAGATCCACCCGCCGCGCTTGAAACTGCCACAGGTGCTGTAGACCAGGATGCCCGCGATGGTGCTGGCATCATCGGACATCCCCACCGGGATGAAGCTGGGATCCATGTAGTTCGGCGGCGGCAGCGGCGCATTGCAGTCGTACGCAATCCACCACGACGAGATCGAGCCCGGGGTGGCGCTTGCCTGCGACGCGCTGAAATCGTACAACTTCGTCCGCGTCCACGTATGCGTGGTCGTGTCCGGTCGTGTCCACTTGGTAAGATAGGTCCGCGTGTTCGCCGGGGGCGTCCCCGGGTTCGGGTTGCCGTCAATGTCGAACGCATCGAACGACGTGCCCACGATGAGCGTGCCCGCGGCGTTAATGAAGAACGAGTCCACCGTCCGGCCGTTGTCGGCCGTTCCCTCCGGCAGTGATGCCGCGGCCATCCACGTCGCGTCCGCCCCGTTGTTGGTCACCGATGAATCGGGGGCGTACTCGCCCGTTAACGCATCCCGATACCACACAACCATGCGCCCGCCATTCGCGCCGGCGTTCCCCGGGTCCCACGCACCCATGATCACCGAGCCGTCGTTGCTCACGCACAGGGCTCGCCCGTCGCGGTTGCGCGTGTCGGGTGTCGATGCGCCGGCAAACCCGATCGGCGTTGGAAGGATCTTCACGATGTTCGTCTGTGTGTCCCAGATCCACGGCCGGAAACGAAAACTCGAGCCGCTGACGGGGAAGTTGGCAGCCGCCGTGACGGCATACACGTTCCCCTGGCCGACAATGTACCGCCCGTTCTGCGACATCCCGCGCGGCCCGTTCACCCCCGAGCTGTTGCCGCTGCTGCCGAAGCTCGCCACGTTCAGCGAGGGCGTCGCCCCGCAGTTGGGCATGTTCGTCCACACATTGGTCGCCTGGCTCCAGCGCGCGGTGATCGTGTTGCCGGTGGTTGTCACCAGTGGGATCAGCCCCGCTGGCAAAGGCACGCCCCCCGCGGCGAACAGCCCGTCAGGCGTAAGCCCGTTCGGGGACATCACAAACGATGCCGCAGCCACCGGCGATACCGTGACCGACGCGCCGACTCCGAGTGTCTTGATCCCTACGTTCGTGGTGACCATGGTCGCCGAGCCGGTATTAGTCACGCCCGCGGGAGAGACCGGCTGACCGACCGAGATGATCCGCGGCTGCGCCGAGGCGCCCGCCGCGACGGCCAGTCCGAACACGCCGCTCAACACGAATCGGAAACCGCTCAAGCGCTGCATGTGTGATCCTCCCTGAAGCCTGGACCGCTGCCCGAAATGCATCGGGACTCGCGTGTACCCCACCGACTTTCAATCTACCCCCACTCGCTCACCCCAGCAAGGGGTATGGGCGTGCATTCCCGCCATCTTGCCAAGAAATAAAAGCGGCGACCTTCTTTGAAAGAAGGCCGCCGCCGGAGTGTGCACTGCAATCGGCGGGTCCATCCGCCGGTGGTGATGAGGTCGCGCCGGCACGCGACAGCCGGCCCGAACCCGATCACGGATTGCAGGGGCTGAAGAATTGACCGAGGAACAGAACGATGTCGTCCGGAGTGAGCTGGCCGTCGTGGCCGGGAGCGCCGCCGAGTGTCGCGATGTCCGCGATCGCCAGATTACCGGTGAAGAAGGCGTTGAGGAAGACGATGAGGTCATCGGGGGTCAGGGCCTGATCAGGGCCGATCGAACCGCCCAGACCCGCCACGTCGGCGAGGTTGCACGCCGCGGGGGTGAGCGAGAGCGTCAGCACGCCCGCGCCGGCCGAACTCGGATCCCACGAAGCGTTGCCGCCGACGCGGAACCAGATCTGTTGCCCGGCCGTGACGGCGCCGACCATCACCGCGCTGGTGTTGACCGTCCCCTCGCCGGAACCGCCGCAGTCGGTGAGCAACGCATCGTCGTTGCAGACGATCTCGGTGCCGCCGCACTGCGCGTTGAAGGCGGTGAGCACGGTATTGGGGAAATTGAGCGGTGCCGAGGGGTCGGCCGCGTTGTGGCACGTCGAGGCCCGCAGCGTGCCCGCAGAGGGTGCGGTGAAGTGGAACCACACATCGCGCGTCTGACCGAAGCTGCACGAGACCATCCCGTCGATCAGTTCGCCCGCGTCAAACGTGGCCTCGGAGGTATCGAAGGCGTTGGCGCCCAGGTGCGCCGTAGCCGGGCTGGCGCACCCGTCGTTGGTCGGGATCGTCGGGGCTGGATAGATCTTCACGCGACCGGTGCTGTAGTCGGTGAACGGCCCGAACTGGTTGGCCACGCGGACCCAGAGGGGCACGCCCGCCTGCACCGCCAGCCGACCGATGCGGCCGTTGAAGCACGCCGGGGTCGCACCGGCATCATCGGTGCTGCACGCCAGCTCCGTCCCGCCGTTCTGGGGGCAGTTGTCGTAAGCCGTGACCGTCGAGCTGAAGTAGGTGCTGGCGCACGTTTCGATCCGCACCTCGCCCGAGACCACAGGCACGTAGCGGAACCAGGCGTCCGACGAAGTGGTGTACTGGTAGCAGCCCGTGCCGGTCCGGAACTCATCCACGTAGGCGGCGCACGCCTCGTAGCTCAGCTCGTTGGTGGTGTCGGTGGCATTGGCGCACGCCAGGATGCTCTGGGCCGTCGCGCACAAGTCGCCCTGGATCGCGCTGGCGTACAGCGGCGTGGCGCTGACGGTAGAAGATGTCAACGAGCCGCCGTTGGAGCTGGACACGATGCAGTAATAGTTCCCCGCGTCGCCGAGGCTCGGATACTGAATGTAGAGCGACGACGGTGTGAGGGCATTCGCCACCGAGCCGCTCGCCTGCTCGCCCATCGCCACCGGCGTGCCGGAACCGGGCGCGCCGTGGTACCACTGGAAGCTCAGCACACCGCTGCCCCCCGCAGCAACGTTGAACCGCGGCTCCTCGCAGCGGCTGTACGCCCCAGCGTTCTCCGGTTGCGCGGAGACAAACGGCGCGACCGCATTGTGACCATTGAGCTTCACGATCCAGCCCGGACCCATCGCCGAACCGGGGCCCGCTGCGCCGACAATGGCCGCGCCGTCGGCGGAGATCGCCAGCGGCGTGCCGAGCTGCACGCCGGTGTGATCCTCGTTGGTCGTGCCCGAGGGCAACCCATAGTTGGCGATGTCAAACGTGCTCTGTGAGGCGAGATAGTCGTACAGATCGTGCATGCCCGAGCCTGGACCGGCGCCGGCCTTCCAGATCCAGCCGCCGCGGACAAAGCTGCCGCAGGTGCTGTAGGAGAGAATGCCCACGATCGTGTTGCCGTCGTCAGAAGCGCTGGTGATGATGAACTGCGGGTCGGGAATCGCCGGCGGATCCGGATCGAACGCGCAATTGAACGGCGTCCACCAGCTCGAGATCGTGCCCGGCGTCGCGGACTCGCGCGCCGAGTACAGGTCGTAGAGCTTGGTCCGTGTCCAGTTCTGCGAACTGCCGTTGGGACGCGTCCACTTGGTCAGGAAGGTCCGGATGTTCGACGGGAACTCGCCCAGGATCGGGTTGCCGTTGATGTCGAACGTGTCGTACGACGTGCCGATGATCACCGTGCCGTCGGCGTTCATGCTGAAGCCGTCGATGTCGCGCCCGTTGTCGTACGTCCCTTCTGGGAGAGAAGGAGCGTTGGTCCACGTCGGGTCGCTCCCGTTGCTGTTGACGTTCGGACGCGGGGCATAGTTCCCCGAGCCGTCGCGGTACCAGATCACCATCCGACCGGCCCCGTCGCCGCTGACGTTGGGGTCCCAACCGCCAAACACCATGGAGCCGTCGTTGCTGACGCACAAGGCACGGCCGTCCCGGTGACGCTCGGCCGGAGTGGACGCATTCTCATAGCCGACCGGGGTGGGAAGGATCTTCACGGTGTTGGTCTGCGTGTCCCAGATCCACGGGCGGAACCGGAAGCTGTAGTCGCCGGTGGGCATGTTGCCGTCGTCGGTGATCCCGTAGACGTACGCCTGCCCCACGATGTACCGGCCGTTGGCGGAGATGCCGCGCGGGCTGGTCGCCTCGGACTGATCGCCGCTGCTGCCAAAGCTCGCGACGTTCATCGCCGCGTCGGGGCCGCAGTTGGGCATGACCAGCCAACTGTTGGTCGCCTGGCTCCAGCGCGCGCCCACGGTGTTCTGGCTGAAGATGATCAGCGGGTAGCCGGAGGTAGGGAGCGGCTGGTTGCCGACGGAGAACAGGCCATTGGGTGTCAGGGCGTTGGTGGACATCAGCGACGAAGCGGGCGCCACCGTGCCGACGGCGACCGACGCGCCGATGCCCCAGGTCTTGGGGCCCGCGTTGGTCGAGCCGATCACGCTCGCCCCGCCGTTGCTCACGCCCGACGGCCACACCGGCTGGCCCAACGAAATGATGCGCGGCTGCGCATGCGCGATGCCGGCGCTCGCGGCCAGCAGCGCGACAAACCCGAGGATCGAACGGCTTTGGAAATTCATCATCAGCTCCCGTAACAACCTTGTGGATTCTGACTTGTGACCCGGCGAATGCCCGGTGTTCTCTTTACGTTGCCCAAGCGCCCCAGTTCCCCCAACACGGTGATTGGGCCGATCGCCCCCGAGAACTGCGGCATTCTCCCCCCCGGACACGAAACCGCCCGTCGCGACAGCGGACGGGCGGCAGTGATTCTCCTCAATAGCCCAGTTTCACGCCCCGAATCAGGGCTCGCCCGGCATCGGGAAGTGGAAGCGGTAGCCCGGGCCCTTGCTCGCCCCGGGGACCAGCTCCACATAGTCGGTGTGCCCGTCCAGGAACGTCATCACGGACTTGTTGCGATCGCCGAACTCGCCGATCCAATTGCGGCGCTGCGGATCGTTCGAGACGATGTCCGCCGTCTGGTCATGCACCCACACGAATTCACTGGAGGCGAAGTTGCTCGCCATCGTCATGCGCCGGATCCCGTCCTTGAGCACGCGCTGGTAGAACTTCAGCGCCGTCTCGCCAGCCGACTGCGGGGCCGTCTGCGACGTGAACTGGTACACCCGCGGCCACCAGTTCATGTTGGCGTGGTAGCTGGTCCCCACATCGTCATAGCTGGTCTTCGTCGCGTCGGCCTGGGGGTAGGGCGTGATCCACTGGAACGAGCCCTTGTCCCCCGGCGACTTGAAGGCGTCCATCTGCTGCAGGTTGCGGTTGGCGGGAGTCAGCGTCTGCTCGAGCGTCACGTCGGGATAGACGTACGGGTTCAGCGGACGCATATAGGCCGCGGTGTCCCACAGGCCTCCGCTCTGACCCTGCCAGCGGGCGTCGCAGTTCTTGCCGCCGAAGCTGAACGACGAGTAGCCGGGATTGCTCGGCGAGGTCGACGTCACGATCATCGGCATGTAGTCTTTGTTCTCGTTGCGGTAGGTGAACATCGCAAAGTTGAGCTGGCGGCAGTTGCTCATCGACGCCGTCATGCGCGCCGTGTTGCGGGCCTTGGCCAGGGCCGGAAGGAGAATCCCCACCAGCAGGGCGATGATCGCGATCACCACCAGCAGTTCGATCAGAGTAAACGCCCGCTTTGTGCTCATCATCTTGCGGCTCCTGGTCCGCTCTTTACGAGAAGGGCGGATGGGGGGTTCACGAGGGTCGTTGGGTTGTCCGACTCAATACGGGGGACGGGATTTCGTCCCGTCCCCCGCGAAGCAAGATGATGCCGTCAGAAACGTGCCGTTCTCTCGCGGCAGCCTCTGGTTAGTTGCACGGAGAGAAGAACTGGGAGAGGAAGAAGGTGAGGTCGTCAACGGTGACCAGGCCGTCCGGCGCTCCGGAGCCGCCGAGGTTGGTGATGTCCGCCACGGCGAGGTTGTTGGCAAAGAACTGTGCGAGGAAGTAGACCAGGTCATCGACGGTGTTCTGACCGTCGAAGCCGCCGATGCCGCCGAGCTGGGCGACGTCGGCCGCGTTGCACTTGCTGGGGGTGAAGCCGATGGTCAGCGTGCCGGGGCCCACCGGGCCGGTGCCCGTGGCGCTGTTGCCGCCGACGCGGATCCAGACCGATTGGCCGGCCTGACGCAGGCCGATGTTGATGAAGCTGGTGCTGACCGTGCCGGTGCCCGTGGTGCCGCAGTCGGTCCGCAGCGCGTTGTCGTTGCAGACAACTTCCGTGCCGCCGCACTGGGCCTCGAACGCGGTCAGAACCGTGTTCGGGGTGGTCAGCGGGGTGGCCGGGGCAGCGGAGTTCCAGCAGGTGGAAGCGGTGATGGTGCCCTTGATCGTCGGGGTGAAGACGTACCAGATGTCACGGCTCAGGGCCGTGCTGCACTGCACCACCCCGCCGATGAGGGCGTTGGCATCGTAGGTGGATTCGCTGTTGTCAAAGGCGTTGCTGCCGATGACGGCCGTGGCCGGGCTGGCACAACCGTCGTTGCTCGGCACGGTGGGCGAGGGGTAGATGCGGACCTTGCCGATGTTGGAAGTCGCGCTCGCCGAGCCCTGATTGGCGACGCGGATGTAGACGGGCTGGTCCTGCGTGACCGTCACACGGTTGAGACGGACCTTGGAGCACGAGGGGAACGTGGCCTGCGCCGAACCGCTGTTGGTCACGCTGCTGCAGGCAAGCTCGTTGCCGCCGCAGGCGTCGTAGACCGTGATCACCGAAGAGAAGTAGGTGCTGGCGCAGTTCTCGATGCGGATGTCGCCCGAGGCCGTCGGGGTGTACTTGAACCAGACGTCCGAGACCGAGTTGTTGGCGTAGCAGCTGGTGCCGCCCGTGCGGAACTCGTCGATGAACGCGGCGCACGCGTCGTAGGTCTTCTCCTGGCTGGCGTCCGCGGCGTTGGTGCCGAGGAAGATGTCCTGGGCGTTGGCGCACAGGTCGTTGGTCACGGCCGTCAGCGAGGCAGCCGTCGCAGTGGCGGCGGCCGAATCAACCGAGCCGCCGTTGCTGCTGGAGACCGTGCAGTAGTAGCTGCCGGCGTCGGCAAGGTTGGGGAAGTTGACGCGGACCAGGAACGTGTCAGCGCCGGTGATGTTCGCGCCGACGCCCGCCCCGACGGGGCTGGCCTGATCGCCGTTGAACAACTGCGTGCCCGAGCCCGGGGTGCCCTTCTTCCAGGAGTAGGTCAGTGTGCCGCTGCCGCCGGCGGCGAAGCCGAACTGAACCAGCGGAGACGAGCAGTGCGTGTAGCCGGTGATGCTGGAGGGAGAGCAGACGGCGAAGGGGGCCTTGGCCGTGCTGGCGCCGGTCATGTCCACGACCCATGCCGGGCCGAGCGGAGTGAAGGGGCCGGCGTAGCCGATGAGCGTGTTGCCGTCGGCGGTGATGCCCGTGGGGTAGCCGAGCGTGGCGCCGGCGTGGTTCACCAGGGTGCCGACCATGCCGTAGTTGGCGATGTCGATGGTGCCCTGCGCGACGAGGTAGTCGTAGAGGTCGAACATACCTGTGCCCGGGCCCGTGCCGCCCTTCCAGATCCAGCCACCGTGCACGAAACCGCCGCAGGTGCTGTACTCGAGGCGTCCGATGATGGTGTTGCCGTCATCAGACATGCCCACGACCGTGCCGAACCGCGGATCAGGGTACGCGACAACGTTCGGATCGAAGCTGCAGTTGAAGGCCTGCCACCACGAGCTGATCGAGCCCGGGGTCGCGCTCGCCTGGCTGGCGGACATGTCGTACAGCTTGGTGCGGGTCCAGGTGCGCGAAGCCGCGTCCGGCCGCGTCCACTTGGTGATGTAGGTGCGAAGGTTGTTCGGGAAGGTGCCCGGATTGGCCGAACCGTCGATCCCGAACTGGTCGAACGACGTGCCGACGATGATCAGACCGTCGCTGCTCATCACGAAACTGTCAACGGTGCGTGAGCTGTCGTCGGTGCCCAGCGGAAGCTGGCCCGGCGTCTCGGCGAGGTATGTTCCGTCGCCCTGGAGGTACCAGACCGCGATCGATCCGCCAGTTGCGCCGCCCGATCCATTGGCGTTGTAGCCGCCCATGATCACGGAAGCGTCGTTGCTGACACAGATCGCACGACCATCCTTGTAGCGGTTGGGGATCACGACGTTCGATCCGTTCACCTGCGGCGGCGTCGGCAGGACCTTCACCGTGTTGGTCTGGGTGTCCCAGATGAACGGGCGGTACACGAACACGCTGCCGCTGGCGGCCCAGCCGGTCGCCGCGACATTCGGATAGGCGTAGCTCTGTCCAACAACATAGCGTCCATCGCGGGAAGCGCCGCGGGCCGAAGCCAGCGCGCTGCTGTTGCCGCTGGTGCCAGTTCCGCGCAGGTTCGTGGCGGCGTCAGCCGGGAGACCCGGCATGGCGGTCCAGGAATTGGTCGCCTGGCTCCAGTAGCCGGGGACGGTGTTGCCCGTTGTAGTGATCCAGGCGATCCCGCCGGGATACGCCACCGCGCCCCATGCCTTCTGGCCATCGGAGGACAAGCAGTTGGTGCCGAGCCCGGTGCTGGCGGGATTGGCGATCGGGGTCAGCGTCACACCCGCGGCCAAGTCAAAGGTCATCGGGCCGCAGTTGGTCGAAGCGAGCACGCGCCCGCCGTCGCTGCTCACACCCACAGCCGTCACAGGCTGGCCGAGCGAAGTGATCCGAGGCTGAGCTTGTGCCGCGCCACACGCGAGCAGCAAGCCCAGGCATCCGAGATTGACGATCTTTCGCACCATTTTTGCCATCTCCTGAAGTGGATTGCCCCTGGTTCCAAACGGCTCAACCCTGCGTACCCGCAGGTGAGTGCATGGAACTTACCCTACTTCTCGGATGTTTGCAAGTGTGTTTGCAGAAACATTTCAACGATTTGTATGTGGCGACTTGTGGAAATGGTCGTATGATGTAGAATCCGATACACTTCCTGATCCCACCCCCCAACATGGGTTAAGCGACCAAATTGTGACGATCTTCCAAACAGAATCCGTGCGAATCGTTGATGAGTGCCGTGCCGCCCTCCAAGGGCTCCGCAGCGCTCTCATTGAGCTCTATGCCGCCGTTGGTCTTGATCCGACGCAGCCCCAAGAGGTTGCCCGTCGCCTGAAGCTCAACCGCAACCTCACCTGGAAGCTCTCTAAGGTGGTGGCGGCACACGACGCCTTCAGCACGCTCAACCATCTCCCCGGCCAGCAGGGCATGGACCTGGCGCTCGAGGCATTCGGCGAAGCGGGCGCGCCCGCATCCGCCCTTGCCGGCGTCCAGGGCGCCCTCGCCGAGTTCACCCGGCTGACGGTCTTCCACGCCGAGAACCGCGACCAGCTCGAACTGACCCTCGAGAGCATGGGCCTGTTCGAGCGCGAAGCCAAGCTCGAGAGCGGGCGCGAACTCGCCTACCGCGGCAACAGCATGATCTGGGGTGTGCAGGCTAAGACCTTCCTGCACGTCAACCTCGTCCTGCCCAGCCGCCACAAGCCCGATGCGCACGACTTTGTGCTTGTCGGCGGCTATATCGGTTTCCGACGGCTTCGCCCCAGCGCCCGCTGGCGGCTGCTGCGTGCACAGGTCCACGACCAGCTCGGCCACGAGACCGGCGACCGGGTCGAAGAGTTCGAGGCCAAGGGCCCGAGCGACCCCCCGCTGCTCGTCCGCGAATTCTGCTCTCCGGCCATGCCCCCTGTCGAGGTCGTCCCCGTCACCGGCGCACGGGAGCTCTATCTCCCCGGCGGGCAGGTCGGCAACCAGGCCGCCTTCGACTGCATCTCGGGCCTGATCGCCCGCGGCATGAACAAGTACTGGGCCCCCGACGACGAGATCGGCGGCACCTCCATCGGCATCTGTGTCCCGTGCGAACAGCTCATCCTCGACCTGCTCTTCCACAAGGATGTGGGCATCCCGCCGAACCTCGAGATGTTCGTGCACGGGTTCCCGCACGGCGGCGTGGACATGCCCAACCTCGCCACACCCCAGAATCTGCTGCCGATCACGACGAAATTCGTCGAACTCGCCGGCTCACCCCCTGCCGTAGCGACCGCTCGTTTCCCGCGCTACCGCGAGATGATCGACCGTGTCTATAAGCGCGTCGACGCCAACCCGGCGGACTTCCGCGGGGTGCGCGCCGTGGTCGAGTTCCCGCCAATGAACACCCGCGTCGCCGCCACCTGGAAGCTGCCCAAGCGCCCGGACGGACATTCATCCAACGGAACTTCGGCCAACGGCACAGCCTGAGATCGGCACGTCCCGGCTCACTTCTTGCGTGTCAACTCAAAGACCGGCATGTGGTCCTTGCACGGCTGACCGTTCTGGTACGACCGCCATGCCTGGCTGATGTGGTCGGCGTCCTTGATTGTCAGCATCATCTCCGCCATGTACGGCTTGGAGGTGTCGCCGAGATTGGTCACGCTGTCGAACTTCAGATCAAATGAGTTGCCCTCTGCCGCCACACAGCGCATCCGCGGCTGGTTACCGCCGGCGCAGTAGTGCGTCATGATCAGGTCCGACCCATCCATGTGGTAGACGTTGGTCATCTCGTGCGGCGAGCCGGGGAACATCACCTCCCGCACCACCGAGCCGTTGGACGACACCGTGAAAACCGACGCCACCTCGGTCTTCCCCTCGTGCGTCATGGTCCATTCGCCGGCGAGCGACTTGATCCGCCCCAGCATCGCCGAGGCCTGTTGGTCGCTGGCCATCGTGACGGTGCGCGGCGAAGTGGCGCTCGACGAATGGTTGGCGGCGCACGCGCCGAGCATCAGAACGGGAATAGTCAGAGCGATCAGGCACTTATTCATGGCGAAACCTCCAGAGCGCGCCGCAACCCGCGTGAGGGGGAATCTACCACAGTTCCGCCCACGCGCCAAGGCGCAATTTCGGCCCCGTTCCCACGCCTAGCGCCTCACGGGGCCGGATGCAGCTCGGATTCGTTGATTTCAAGCTTGTACAGCTCGTCTCCAGCGTCGGTGATCCACCGCGCCGTCAGCCTGGGCGGCGTCACCGTGCTGTCGGCCGTCACGATGGCGAAGCACCGGGGCTGTCCCGCATCCCACAGCAGTCCTGCGTGCGGCACATTGGCATTCGCATGAACCCCGGATCCGAGGGGTGAACTGATGATCTCGTACAACGGATACCCCGCACCGGTGGTCGCGGCGGCGTGCCTGAGCGCTCGTGACCGGTGAATGTCTCCCGCGACCAGCACAACACCGGGGATTTTTTCCTCGCCGATCCACTTCCACAGCGCCGATCGCTCGTACGGGTATCCACCCCAGTAGTCGTTCTTGTTGGGTCGCACCGACTCGTTCCAGATCATCCCTGTCACGAGCAGCTTGAACGGCGCGGTGGAAGCCTTCAGTTCACGCTTGAGCCACTCCGCCTGCTGGGCGCCGATGAGTGTCGGCCGGCTCGGGTCGGCCCACGACTGCTCGGTGCCGCTGAACCATCGGGCGTCGATCAGGAACACCTCCACCGGCCCGCGCCGGAACTGGCTGTAGACCCCGGCGCCGTTCTCGCCTGCGCCGTCGCCGCTCCCTGTGAGGCTGTTGGGGTGATACTCCATGAACGCCTTGCGCGAACGGTCCTTCCCCTTGAGGTTGCCGTCGGTGTCGTTGCGCCCGAAGTCGTGGTCGTCCCACACGCCGTACATCGGCGTCGTGCGTCGCAGCGAGATCAACTCCGGCACACTGAACAGGTCGCGGTACTTCTTCCGCTGCTTGTCCAGGTCGGTCGAATCGATGTACGGCGTGTCGCCGATCAGGCAGATCGCGTCCGGCCGCTGGCGGGCGACTTCCGCCCAGATCGGCTGCGCCTGGTCGAGCGGGTCGCCGATGCACGAGCCGAACATGATCGACGTCTTCGCCGGAGTTCCCGGATCGGGAGCCGTCGTGAAGAAACCGAATCCGCCCTCGCTCATCGCCGGGGGCTTCTCACCGACGATCGATCGCAAACAGAACCAGTAACGCGTCGCGGGCTTGAGGTCCGGCACATCCCACACCACGCACTGGTCGTGCGCCGGATCGGCGCTGCCATCTCCGTGCCAGTTCCACTTCCCTTCACCATCGACGACCCACAAGACGACGGGGCCGGCTTTTTCCGGCCGCGCCCAGATCCTCGCTGCATTCGCACCAAGGTGCCCCGGGAACGGGCCCAGCGCGGCCACGCGTTCGGGCTTGGGTGCTTGCGTCGCCGCAACCGGTGGAGCAATTGCCGCCGGTCTGCTTGGAGTGGCTGGTGTCGGCCCGGAAGTCTGCCCCGCCGCGCACATCACCGCGCCGATCCAGCCGATCATCGTCACCGGAACAATCACCCTCGAATTCGTCATGGTCCGAGTGTACCGGCGCGTTCCGGATTCCGCGCGGCAGCACAATCACGCCGCGCTGCGCGAGTTCCGCGCCCGGCTCTGCTCGATGACTTGAGCCAGTTCTCGCACCAGCTTCTCGCGTGCGATCGGCTTGACGAGGAACCGGTCCATCCCCGCCCGCTCGCAGCGCTGGCGATCGGTAGGCGATGATGCCGCCGTGAGCGCGACGATCGGCCCGCGGAAGCCCTTAGCCCGTAGCGACTGGGCGAGGTCCGCCCCGTCCATCTCGGGCATCTGCACATCGACGAGCACCAGGTCGAACGGCTCGGAGCGCGCCTTGGCCGCCTCGGCCAGGCGCATCGCCTCGAAGCCATCGGCAGCGCTGGTCACCACCGCACCCGCGCGACCCAGGATGAAGGCCATCAGCCGCTGGCCGTCGGGGCTGTCCTCGGCGACCAGCACGCGAGCACGCGCCAGTCGCGTCGTGTCGATCACGCTGGGCGCGTGTGCTTCCGCCACCCGTCGCCACGGCCGGATCATCCGCACACCCACCAACGAACCGGTAGCGACGATGAGCGTAAAGGCGCTCCCCTTTCCTGGCGTGCTGGCAACCGTCACATCTCCGCCGAGCATGCGGGCCAGTTCACGCGTGATCGAAAGACCCAGGCCGGATCCGCTGCACCCGCCGGTCCCGGCAAAAGTCGGGCCAAAGGGCTCGAAGAGTCTCGTCTGTTGCTCGTGAGTCATGCCGCAGCCCGTGTCGCGCACGCACATCACCAATCGCTGGCCGGCTTCCTCGCAGTGCGCCGTCACGGTCACGCTGCCGCGCTGGGTGAACTTGATGGCGTTGCCCACCAGGTTCACCAGGCACTGGCGCAGGCGCATCGGGTCGGTGTGGATCGCCACCGGCAACTCACCCTCAAACCCGAGTTGCAGCGTCAACCGCTTCTCTTCCGCCCGCCCGGCGAACATGTCCGCCACATCATTGAGGATTTCACCGGGGTCCGCCTCGACCTTCTGCAAGCTCATCCGCCCCGCGTTGATCCGCGAGCGGTCCAGCGCATCGTTGATCAGTTGCAGCACGTGCTCGCCGCTGCGCTGCACCACCGCCGCCGCCTGTCGCCGCTCGGTCTCGGTCGTTTGCGTATCGGCAAGCACCTCGGTGTACCCAAGAATCGAGGCCAAGGGCGTGCGCACCTCGTGGCCGAGCATCGCGAATCGGTTCAGCACTGCATCGGCGCCCGCGGCGCTCGTCGCAGCGGCTCCCTCCGCACCCTCGCCGCGCCGAGAGACCGACGCCAGCAGCGCACCGACCGAAGCGATCGCGGCGGCCGCGCCCGCCACGCGCGTCGCCGTCCCCTCCGAGAGCGCTGTGACAGCAACGCCCGCGCACGCAGCGCAGGCGATCATCACCGCGCGGCCTTGCTGAATCGCCCCCTTCGAGTGCATGCATCGCTCCGAGGTGCCGCGGGAGTGACGCCCGTCCGGATAACCCCCGGCGACCCGCCACACCCGCGTGGCTGGATCGGCGTTTCATACACGTAGCTGTGGCTACTGTCAGGCGTTCCGGCTTTGGGCCGATCGCCCCATCCGGTCGAGCGGGTCGCGCCGCACGCACGGGCCGATCCGTCTGGAACGATTGGAGGGGCGGCTACCCGCGACGCCGCGGCGTGGCAACGATCCCCCCGTGCACACCCCCACTCCCGCCCCCACACTCGCCGAACTCGCCGCCGCCGCGGATGCAGGGTTCCAACGCGCTTTCGGACGTGCGCCCAATGTACTCGCCCAGGCTCCCGGGCGCATCAACATCATCGGCGAGCACGTGGATTATCAAGGCGGATACGTCCTGCCCATGGCGATCGATCGGTGGTGCGTGTGCGCAGCCGCGGCGGGAGATGATCTCGCCGGTCTGCGCATCGCAGCGTTGGATCTCGGGGAAACGTGGCAATCGCCGGTGCTTGATGGGCTCTCCGTCGGAGACGCCGAAGACCCATCCCGCGGCATCGTCCGGCGCGGGTCGTGGGCTTCTTACGTGGTGGGAGTGGTCAAACTGCTGCTGGACGAGTGGCCGACCTCGCGCCCCCGCGGCGTGCAACTGGCAGTCACCAGTTCGGTGCCGCTCGGCGCGGGGCTGTCGAGTTCGGCGGCGTTGGAAGTCGCGGTACTCACGGCGCTCGAACGACTGGCCGGTGGCCGGCTGGACGCCAAGGCCGCCGCAAAGCTCTGCCAGAAAGCAGAGCATGAGTTCGCGGGCGTGGCCTGCGGCATCATGGACCAGATGATCGCGTGCGTCGCGCTTCCCGGTCACGCTAAGGTGATTGATTGCCCGTCGCTCGGCCACACTCCCCTCCGGTGGCCGTTACACCTCTCTGTACTGGTCATCAACAGCGGTGTGCGCCACGCGCTGGCCGATGGCGACTACCAGCGCCCTCAGGGATTGGCCATTCGCGCCGCCGCTGCTCTGGACATCAGCTCACTCGGCGCGGTCCGCCATGGGCTCACGCCGACGCAAGCCGTCGCCTTTGATGCGCGTATCGCGGCGATGCCCGAAGAAGTGGGACGTGTCGCCCGTCACCACCTTACCGAGAACGCTCGCGTCAAAGCGGTCTACCGCGCCCTGCTCGCCGGTATTACCGACCGTGTGGGGCAGGCCCTCATCGATTCCCATCGCTCTCTCGACGAGAACCTCCACGTCTCCTGCCCCGAACTCAACACCATTGTCGCCGCGGCGATGGAGATCCCCGGCGTCCACGGCGCCCGCATGACCGGCGGCGGGTTCGGCGGGTGCGCCATTGCACTGGTCGAGCCGCAGGCGATCGAAGCCGCGACCGCCCACATCCGCGAACGCTACCGCGATGCACACAACCGTGAATGCGACATCTTCACCGTGCAGGCCGTCGGTGCTGCTGGCCCACTGAATTGAACAGGTCCTCTGCGACCGATTCCTCATCCACTCATCCTTCAATCACACGATCCAGCCGCCCTCCCACCTTCTCCAGCATCTCCCCCGCTGCCGCGGCTTCCACATCCTTGACGTGCATGACCACGGCCACCTTCGCCAGCCCGCCCGCGCGATCCAGCAACGCAAACGCCGCGGCGCGGTCCAGCCCCGTGATCGTGCTCACCACCCGCGCCGCGCGGTCGCGCAGCTTCGCGTTGCTCGCCCGCAGGTCCACCATCAGGTTCTGATACACGCGTCCCGACCGCACCATGAGCGTCGTCGAGATTGTGTTGATCGCGATCTTCGTCGCCGTCCCCGCCTTCATCCGCGTCGAGCCCGTCAGCACCTCCGGCCCGGTGTTGAGCACGATCAGGTGGTCGCACGCCGCCGGCTTGGCGATCGGCGTGCACGCAAGCATCCCCGTCACACACTTCGGCGCGACCTTCTTCGCGTGCACCAGAGCCCCCAGCACGTAGGGTGTCGTTCCCCCCGCCGCGATCCCCAGCACCGCGTCGCGATCGGTCAGTTTCAGTGCATCAAGCTCCGCCACGGCGCCGTCGAACTCGTCTTCCCGCCCCTCGCTCGATTTGCGCAGCGATCCATCCCCGCCCGCGATGATCCCGATGATCCGGTCCGGCGGCACCTGGAACGTCGGCGGCGCTTCGCTCGCATCCAGCACCCCCAGCCTCCCGCTCGTCCCCGCTCCGAGGTAGATCAGCCGCCCCGGCTGCTGCCTGGCACAGAAGCAAGTCTCAACCGCCTCGACAAACGCGACGATCTGATCCTCCGCGCGATGCACCGCTCCGATCACCGCGGCATCCTCGAGGTTGATCACCTCCACACAGTCGCGCACGCTCATCGCGTGCAGCTTCATCGTCCGCGCGTTCCGCCGCTCGGTCGCCAAGTGCCCGCGGTCCGGCGGCAGATTCCCCGCGCCGACTCCACCAGGATTCTCCGCCGGCATCTCGCTCATGGCATCACCCACGTCCCCGCCACCGGCGGCGCCTTCACACCCGTAACAGCGCCCAGCGTGATCGGCACGCGGTCCTGGCACAATGCCCCGAGCACGGCGAACTCGATCGCCTCACGGA
The DNA here is from genome assembly GCA_050730675.1 of Phycisphaerales bacterium. Classification (GTDB taxonomy): domain Bacteria; phylum Planctomycetota; class Phycisphaerae; order Phycisphaerales; family UBA1924; genus JBOHNM01. The sequence goes on from JBOHNM010000035.1 coordinate 23,223, forward strand.
ATTCAGCCGGAACGCCGTGCTTGTCCGTCGTCTCGACCACCGCCGAACAGCACGAGCCAATCGCCCGCACCAGAGCCGCGTTCCGCACGCCGCCGCCCGCCAGCAGCAACCGTTCGCACGAATCCAATTTGTGCGCGATCGTCTGGGCAATCCCCTCGCACGCCGTCGCCGCCAGGTCATCGCCGCTCACGCGAGCCCGATACCGACTGATCCACTCACCCACTTCGTCCCCCGTTCCCAGTGAACGGCGTGACCCCGCCTGCGCCGCCAGCACGCCCTCAAGATCTTCCATCGCCTCGGTATGCACATGCCCCGCGGCCGCGCGCTCGCCATTCGCATCGAACGGCACATTCATGAGCTTTCGCGCGATCGCATCCAGCAACTGGCTGCACGCGCACACGTCCATCGCCCGGACAGCCTCAATGCCCTCGCCCTTCGCCCCCAGCAGCGTGATGTTGCAGAACCCGCCCAGGTTCGCCACCGCCCCGCGATCGCCGACGCCGCGGAACAGCACCCAATCGGCGATCGGCGTGATCGGCGCCCCCTGTCCCCCGCACGCCAGATCCGCCGCCCGCAGGTCGCTCACCACCGCCACCCCCTCACCCAACCCCTGCGCAATCACCGCGGGCGTTAAAAGCTGCCACGAAGCCGGCGGCCCATGAAACACCGTCTGCCCATGCACGCACACCAGATCGATCTTCTCCCCGCCCGCCGCCTCTCGCACCGCCTCAACGTGCAGCAGCGAAAACTCACGCGACAAGCTCGCAATCTCCCCCGCCGTCATCGCCCCCTGCTCCGCCAGCCGCCGCAGCGGCGCGGCCAGCTCCCCCAGCGGCCGCGTAACGCCCCGCACAAACTCCGCCGTCATCTCAAGTCCGCGGCCGCGCACACGCACCAGCGCCGCATCCAGCGCGTCAATGCTCGTCCCCGTCATGCAGCCGACAACAAGCCGTTCCATCGCTTCTTCTTCGTCCCTTCGCGCTCTCGTGCAACATTACCCGACGAGTTCATCGAGCACCTTGCTGTAGTACCCCACCGAATGCGAAAGCCCCCCGTCCCGGCTCCGCATCCTCCACAGCCGCTCGTGTTCCGACATCACCCCGCGTAACCGCTCCGCCAGCACGCGCCGGAACCGATCCTCGAGTCCCCCTGGCCGCCGCCGCGCTGCCGCCCGCCCCGCCGCCAGCCGCGCCACTTCGCACGCGTGCGCCAACTCATCCGCTACCAGCGGCGCCACGCCCCGCGGCACCCTCTCCGCCAGCCGCACGATCCGCTTGAGCGTCTCTTCCCACGCGCCGATCGCTCCGACCTCCAGCCGCTCGCCCACCGCCGTCTGCAGATCGAAGAACACAGCGGAGCTGTTCCGCAGCGGAAACTCACCCGTCTTCTCCGGCCGCGAGAACCGTCCCGCCACCGCGCGCACCTCCCGGTCCGCATTCCCCAATTCATCCAACCACGCACATGTGCCCAGCGTTCGATCGCCGAACACCTGCAGCGACCCCGCCCGCCCGTCATATTGCTCGCATCCATCCGCGTTCCACGCCCCGTGCGCCCCGTGCGCCAGCGCATGCATCGTCAGCGGCCACTGCTGCTGGTGCCCCGTGTCCCCCCAGTCACAGATCAGCATCCCGCTCGCCCCACCATCCCGCCCCTGCCTCGCCGCGGCATTCACATTCGCCACACGCTCGGCCGTCCGCCCCGTGATGCTCCGCCAACTGCTCGTCCCTGGGCACACCCACACCTCGCGCCCCGCCGCCCGCAGCACCTCGCACCACTCCGCGAACTTCGCGTCCGGCTCGTACCCCCACGCCAGGGCACACACATCTTCGGGGATCTCCTTCACACTCTCCGGATGCGACAGCGCGATATCCGCCCAGAACTGCCCGCGCTTGCCGTGCCCCCGCCCCACCTCACACACCTTCCGCACAAACTCCATGTACACCTTCGCCCGCCCTCGCTTCTCCACCTCCGTCCGGCTCCGCCCATACGCGATGTCGTACGTCTCGTCGCACCCCACATTCACCCGCGGCGACGAAAAGTTCGGCAGCAGTTGCCCCAGCAGGTCCCTCACCAGTTCCAGGCTCTGCGGGTCCGTCGGGCACAACGAAAACGGCCCTTTCCGCGGCCATACATCAAACATCCACTCCCCGTGCGTCTCCGCCAGCCCCGCGTACTTCGGATGCTCCAGCCACTTCGCCAGGTGCCCGAAGCAGTTCTGGTTCGCCGCCAGTTCCACGCCCCGCAGCCGGCAATACCGGTCCAGCCGCCGCACTTCGTCCCCCGTCAGCGGCGACCATTCCCGCCACACCTCCTCATGTCCCTTGTACGCAAATGTGTGCTCGGTGTACAGCTGCAGATGGTTGTACTTGAGCCCCGCCAGCAGGTCCACCGTCTGGTAGAGCTGCTCCATCGTCGGCACGCGATCGCGCGAGACATCGAGCATCACCCCGCGCGTCGCGAAGCTCGGCCCGTCGTCGATCCACATCCCCGGCAGCCGCTCGGGAAACTGCACCATCAGTTGCCGCAGCGTGTGCAGAGCGTGCCGCAGCCCCGCCCGCGAGTTCGCCCGGATCGTGATCGGCGAACCCACGCTCGTCGCGCTCACACCGGGCGACTCTTCCGCCCCGCCATCAATCACCATCGCGTACCGCTGCTCCGCCACACCGATCGGCGGCACATCCGCCCCCCCACTCCCCGTCTCCACGCGGCACATCACCGCCGGGGGCGAATCCCACGAGTCCAGCGCCACCCCCCGCGCCCCCAGCGTCTGCGAAACCAGCACCGCATCCGCCCCGCCCACCGTCACCACGCGCTCAAGCTCAACGGGCGCACCCCGCCGCTCCACTCTCACAGGCATCGGCACCAACAACAGTTCGCTCATCGCGGCTGAGGGTACTCAGAGTTTCAACTCAAAGAACTCGAAGACACTCAGAGAGGTCTAAGCCAAGTGACAGACCCGGTACAACGCAACCATGCCGTTCCGCCTTTCCGCCTTATCTCTTCGAGATCTTTGAGCCCTTCGAGTTCAACCCGCCTTCCTTCGTCCCTTCGCGTCTTCGTGCCAATCCCTACGCTTCCGCATGCCGACCATCGACCTCCGCTCCGACACCGTCACCCGCCCCACTCCCGCCATGCGCCGCGCCATGGCCGAGGCCGAAGTCGGCGATGATGTCCTCGGCGACGATCCCACCGTCATCCGCCTCCAGGAGCGCATCGCCACCATCATGGGCAAGGAGGCCGCTTGCTTCGTCCCCTCCGGCACGATGGCCAACCAGACCGCCATCCGCGCCCACACCGAGCCCGGCGATGCCCTCATCGCCCACGCCGATTCGCACATCATCCACTACGAGACCGGCGCCCCCGCCGCCCTCTCGGGCGTCATGGTCTCCGCCGCCCTCGGCCCCCGCGGCCTCTTCGACGCCGACCAGGTCGATGCCCTCGTCAAGCCCGACTCACACCACTTCGCCCGCTCGCGCCTGCTCGTCATCGAAAACACCCAGAACCGCGGCGGCGGCGCCGTCTGGCCCATGGACCAGATCCAGCGCGTCGTCGGCCGCGCCCGCCACTACAACCTCCGCTGCCACCTCGACGGCGCACGCGTCTGGAACGCATCGGTCGCCACCGGCATCAAGCCCGCCGACTACGCGAAGCACTTTGACACAGTATCGTGCTGCTTCTCCAAGGGCCTCGGCGCACCCGTCGGCTCGGCCGTCTGCGGCCCCAGGGACCTCATCGCCCGCGTCCACCGCTTCCGCAAGATGTTCGGCGGCACCATGCGACAGTCCGGCATCCTCGCCGCCGCCGCCCTCTACGCCCTTGACAACCACATCGACCGCCTCGCCGACGACCACGCCAACGCCAAACGCCTCGCCGCGGGCCTCGCCGCCATCCCCGGCATCACCATCGCGCTGCCGGTCGACACCAACATGGTCTTCATCGACCTCGCGCCCGACCTCGGCACGGCCGACGCGGCCTGCAAAAAGCTCGCCGCCCAGCAGGTCCTCGCCCTCCCGACAGCCCCCCAGCGCATCCGCCTGGTCTGCCACCTCGATATCCACAACGACATGATCGATAAAGCCATCGCCGCGGTGGCCCAGGCCGTGGGCGCCGTTTCTTCTCCCTCTCCCGTTTCCTAACGGGAGAGAGCAGGGGTGAGGGGGCCAGCGCAACGACCGCCCGATCAACGACGGCGTCAATCCGGTCATGCCCCCCACCACCTCATATTTGAACTTTGTACTTTGACCTTTGAACTTTGCCTTCCGGCTCTACTTCCCCTTCTTCCTCTCCACCGTCACCGCCGTCTCCATCTTGCTCGTCCCCGGCAGCCCCTGCGACTTCCCGTCGATCGTCACCCGCTGCTCGCTGGTCATCTTGTCGAGCCAACCCATCTTCGTGTCCCACACGTACTGGCCCTTGTACACCGTGTCCTTGAGCTGAAGCGGGCTCGCCGCGCCGTTCCCGTCGCTCTGCGGCTCGATACGCCCGGTGAAAAACACGTCCGCCAGGTTGCCATGAACGCCGCGGAGCTGGTGCTCCGTCGTCATTTTGATTGAGCCCAGCGGCCCGATGTCCGTCGTGTCGGTGTACGACCACTTCTCGCCGACCTTGGCCTGCCCGCCGTTGCCGCCGCGCGAGGTGATCGGCCCGAACAGCCCGCCGAGGCTCTTGGGGTCCGGTGCGACGCCGGTGAGCTGGCCGATCAGGTCCCCGGCGCCGAGCTTCTCGCCACCCTTCACCGAAGTGATCTTCCCCGACGGATCGATGGTGAGCGTCAGCGTCGTACCGACCATGCCGCGGAGTGCCTTGTCGATCGCCTCCGGCCCGATCAGTTCGTCGATCGCGTCCGGCTTGCGCGCCGGTGTCTTCGCCGGCTTGGTGCTGTCAAAGTCCACCTCGCCCAGCCCTGTCGTCCCTTTGAACTTGATTGTCTCGTACACCATCTCGACCGTCGCGCCCTTCTCGCGGTCGGCATCCACCACCTTCATCACAAACCCGATCTCCTGCTCCGTGCTCGTCTTGGTGGGCTTCCCATCCCCGCCCGGCACGCCCCCGATCTCGCCGTTGTTGCGGATCTTCATCACATACCCGACCCGTTGTCCCTTCTCAAACTTCGGACGCAGATCCACCAACTGTGCGCCGGGCAGCGTCGGCTCGTCCTTCTTCGCCGGCGGCTGTCCGGCCCACACGCTCGCCGCGCCACACACCATCGCACCCGCCACCACAACACCCAGGCACAGTTGTCGCACGGCAAGCTCCTCAGTCAATTCCCCGTCTTCTTCCCTTTGAGTCCTTCGAGCCCTTCGAGTTCGATTTCTTCGGCCGCCCTATTGACCATGCGCTTCCACAAACCACAGCCACTTGTCCGTCCCGCGCGAGATCTCCGTGAAGATGTCCGCCGTGTCCTTGTCCCCCGCCTTGTCCGCGGCGTCGATCGCCGCTCGCGCCTTGGCCCCGAAGTCCGCCAGCGCCGACGCCAGCGCCTCCACGTGGTCTTCGCCCTTGGAGATGTCCAGCGGGTACTCCTTCAGCGTTGACTTCTTCGCGGCCACCCGCGCCGTCCCATGCACGATCCCGCCCAGTTGAGCGATCCGCTCGGCGAACTCGACCTCGGTGA
>JBOHNM010000036.1:0-28244 GCA_050730675.1 Phycisphaerales bacterium
GGTCCGATCCGGATCGGTCGTGTGCAGCACGGCCGCGCGGAGCTCGGGCCGGTGGGATTGCACCCCCACGAACTCTGCTCCCATGTCTGCGTCATCGGTCGCACCGGCGTCGGCAAGTCGACGCTCGCGGTCGGTGTGCTGATGCGGCTGCTTGAACTCGGCATCCCCTGGGTCGCCTTCGACACCAAGCGCAGCCTCCGGCAACTGCTCGCCCTTGAAACCCCGACGCCGATCTACGCGGTCGCCGTCGGACGCGCCGTCGGAAGCACGCTGCACTGGAACCCGCTCGCGCCACCGCCGGGGATCCCCGCCGATACGCACCGCCGCCAAATCGTCGAGCTCGTTTGCCGAACGTGGGGCGCGGGCGACGCCGTGGCGGCGCTGCTGGACCGAACCATCGAGCAGCTCACCGACGGCCACACCAGCGTGCCGACATTCGTGGACGTCCGCCGCGCGCTGGTGGAAGCGCCCCTCAAGCAGCGCGAATCGACCTGGCGGCAGACGGCCCTGCGCGTCCTGGACCAACTGACGACCGGACCACTGGGCCGTGCCTTCAACACACGCCGTGATGCCGTGGCGACCGACGTGCTCCTGGAGCGCCGCACCATCGTCGAACTGGACGGGCTGACGGGGGCCGACGGTGCCTTCGTCATCTCGTCGCTCCTGCAGCAGTTGACCGCGCGGCTGCAGCAAGATTCCACACGTGCCTCCTCCGCTTCATCCCGTGAGCCGGGTCTTGACGGGCTTCGGTTGTGCATGTTCATCGATGAGGCCCACCGCCTCCTTGCGCGTCATGACGGCGGGCGGGAGACGCCCGTGGAGTTACTCCTGCGCGAAGGACGCTCCCTCGGCCTAGGTCTAGTCCTGGCCACACAGACCTACGGCGGGATCAGTCCTGTCGCCTTGGCCAACTGCGCGACGTGGATCGCCCTGCAGTGCCGCTACCGCTCGGACGTGAACACCGGAGCACAGGGCTTGATGCTCCGCGACGACCAGAAGGAGATCCTCACCACACTCCCGGTCGGAGAAGCGGTTGTCCGTCTGGGCTCGCGATATCCGCACCCCGTCCACGTCAAGCTCACCCCGTTCGATCTCCCCGCCAAGCCGGTGGCCGACTTGGATCTGGCCCGCGCATTCCTGGTGGGACCGTTCCGCCGTGACGCCCTGAACATCCGCGCCGCCGTCGAAACCGCTCAACCATCACCCCGCGGCCACCGCGGCGATTCCGCCGGTCCCGCCCATTCCGCGGCAGTCCGGCCGAACGCGCCGGAACCGGGTCCCCAACAGGCGGTTCCGCGCCTTGACAGCTCCCATGGCGCCCCGGCGCCATCGCACGGAATACCTCAACTCAATGAGAGCGCTTGCGTTCAAACAGTCCAGATCGCTTCTCAAGACCCTGACGAGCATGACACACCGAGTCATAGGGAAGCACCGCCAGGCTCGGGGCTCGATGTCGACCCCGACGCCACGCTGCTCCTGAAGAGTGTCGCCCATCGACCGTTGGCCACGGTCACGCAGCACTACGCCGCCGCCCAGCTCCCACGACGTCGAGGTGATGCCGCCAAGCGTGCGCTGGTTCAGGAACGCTACCTCAAGGCGATCGACGTTCCTGTGCCCGAAGGACGGGTGGTTCTGCTGGAACCCACCGGCGCGGGCAGCGCCTGGCTGCGCCGCCACCGGATCGAACGTCCAGCCCCGCGGGCCTCGCTCCTGCACGCGTACTGGCAGGACCGCGTCGGCCGCGAGCTCACGGGCCGGGGCTGGCAGGTCGAGCTCGAGCATCACCGCGACGGCCACGCGTTCGATGTCTTCGCCTCTCGCGACCGCTCGACGCTCCTGTGCGAGGTCGAGACTGGCAAGAGCAATGTCCCGGCCAATCTCGCCGCGCTCACCGCGGCGAATGTGGACCACCGCGTCGTCCTCTGGCTCGATCCGCTCACGATCGACCGCGCCCGCGTGCTGGTGCCCGACGGCGTCACACTGCTCCAACCGCGGTCACTTCCATCTTGGCTTGCAACCATCCGCGGCTCGGATAACAAGGGCCGTTCCGTGGCGGCAGGCCGCGCGGCCTCACGATGACCTCTCCAATCGAATCACGCAACCCCGACAACGCGCAATGGATCGACTTCAAGCAGCACAAGGCCCACGAGTTCATCGGGCTCGGCTACTCGGTGCAGTGGCACCCCGACCGGATTTGCTTAATGGATATCTATGTCCCGGGCTGGGTCTACCAGCAGCCCGAGTACCGGGCCTGCGTGAACTTCTCTCTTCAGCCCAGCACGGCCGGCCTCGACGGCGGCCGGATCACCGGCCTGTCGATCCTCGAACGACTCGTCGAGTACCCCGATGCCGCGCGGGATGGACCGCGAGAGCACCAGCGCGCTCTCTGCCGCTACGACCGGGGCGGGATTCGCTTTCTCTATTCGCTGAAGGACCGGACCGACTACCTCGCGCTGCTGCCGGTGGCGAAGTCGCTCTACGACGACGTCCGACGGGTGTTCAATCGGTGAGGTGTTCATGCCGAGCTGCTCGGGACCGCATCGCCCGGATCCGGGCTCTCCCCGGAGAGGCTCCTACAAGCGTGTGCTATCTGATCGACTCTTGGATAGAATGGCGGCATGACCAACCAGCAGCAGCTGCACCAGACGCTGGTCCATGTGCAGGCTCCGGGGCCGTCCGAGGGCAGCAAGCCGGCAGACTCATCTTCTCGTCTCTCCCACGTCGCCACGGTCATCGGGACCGGTATCGCGTTCGGAGCGCTGGTGGCGGTCGTCATGTACTACAGCTACAGCGCGCGTATCGATGATCTGACCAACAAACTCAAGGACCGTCCACCGTCGAGCGCGGCCGCGGGGAGCGTCTCCGCCCTGAAACTGGAGCTCGCCGGGGCCATCAGGGACCGCGACGCGGCAAGAAAGGCCCTCCCTCAAGCATCGCCCGACAACCGCGACCAGCTCGCCGCGCTGACGAACGAGCGGGACGAGGCCCGCTCGGCTGCGAGCCGTCTCACCGCCGAACGAGACGCCCTGAAGGCCGAAGTCGCGCGGCTCAGCGGAGTCACGGTTATTCCCTTGGCGACCTCGACACTCGCGGACGTCACCATCAACGTCAACTCCATCGTCCGGTCCGGCACCTCGTTGATCATCTCGTTCGATCTGATGTCCCAGGCGCCGACCCACGACGTCGCGGTGGCGCTCGACCAGTGCGTGGTGAACGGCCCGGACGGTGCCGCGTACCCGAGCAGCTCCGTGCTGCTGGGCACCGGCGATCGCGCGAACTCGCGGCGCGAGCTCATCCCCGGCATCCGGCTGCCGGGGCAGATGCGCATCGATCAGGTGCCTGCGGACGTCTCCACGCTCAGCGTCGTGTCCATCTCGATGGACCCGTTCCTGGGGTACCGGTGGGAACAGAAGCTGCCGATCAAGTAGAGAGCGCGTCAACATCGCGTCGTTGCGGCGTGGTGTGACTCAAAGTATTGCAGCCGAGAGCGGGTCGTAAGATCTGAATTCTACTTGTGTGCGTACACACCGGGGTGAACCCATTTGAGGCTGCACATGATTCCGGCACTCTCGAGCGAGCATCGCGGCGTATTTCGGACCACCGCTCCTCCGCTTCAGGCCGCGGCGTACGCGATCTCGGCTCTTGAAGCTGCCGGGTACACGGTGGTGCACGTCGAATCACCGGGTACTCATCGATTGGCGATGTCCCGTCAATCGAGCCTCGCACCGCTCTGGCCGCCGCGTGCATCGGTGCTCGGTCGGCCACGGCGCAGGCGCAGGCAACAGCCGCGGTTCCTCCATCATCTCGTCCGACGGCTCCACGGCCTGGCTCGAGCGCCGAGGACGGCCCTTGCGGTACTCGACGGGTATCGCGGTTGTGCCCTCAATCTCCGCGAGATCGAGCGTGGCGGTCAAGCCCAGACGCTCGCTGGTGAGTGCCAGGCTGCGCACCGACCGTGGGCGATCAGGGTCCGCCTCAGCCTCTTCCAGTTTTTCCACGGGCTTGGCGCGCGCCCGCTTCTCGCTGGTGGCGAGCTCCGGCGTCGCGGCGCTCGGACGATCGACGCGCCGGTGGGCGCCGGCTCCTTCTTCAGTATCCGCGCTGGGAATGAACACGCCCTCGACTGTCATGTAGTAGAACAGCCGCGGGCAATATGCGTGCTCGGCAACTCCGCGGGTAGGCCACATGTGGTCCTCGCTGGGTTCATCGACCTACGGACTGGCGAGGATCATCTCCCGGCAACGGTCGCAATTGCGCGTCCTTGCAGGTGTGTCACACGCCGGTCCGAGAAGCATGACCGCGAGTCAGGCCCTACCCAGTTGCCCGAACGCTCGGAGGCGTTTCCCGTGACCGGCCTATCTGCGGGCCATTTGGCTGTAGCGCCAGCGCTAGCGCTACGGTGGCTTTTGATGACATCGAGTAGCATCGCCTGCCCCAATCAATCAGCTTCGGAGGCTGATGGGAGCGGGTACATCCCTCGGTTTTGTCACGACTTGTCACTCTCTGACACGCGCTGCGCTGCAGCGCTAAAAGCGGGCGAGGAGGATCGAACTCCCGACATTCAGCTTGGGAAGCTGACGTTCTACCGCTGAACTACGCCCGCGGCACTCCGAGTATAGCCGGCTCTGCTTCTGGTCCGCAACGAGAATTCCCGACTGCGGCACATTGCGCCCGGACCACGCTGCAACCAGCGAACAGCAACAGTTGCCGCATCAATGAGCATTCTTCGCCGGACAACCGGCGCACCCCAGCATCTACGTCAACATCCAGCACAAGCCCCGGTGCAAGAACACGCGAACTGCTTGGAAAAGCTCGCGAGAGACAAGTGAGGGCGCGACGTCCCACAACACACAGCGCTCGTGGCGAGCACCTGCCTGACAGCCTCCCCATCGACGAAACTCACATCGCCAGCATCTTCCCCGCATGGTTCAGCACTCGGCATGCCGATTCCCTCCAACATTCCATGGCTGCGCGGCATCATCGCGAGCGTGCTGCAGGTGCACTTCCGCCAGCACGTTCATCGTATGCTTCGCAATCATCAGCTCCTCGTTGGTGGGAACAACCCACACCGACACACGGGAATCGGACCGACTCACCCGCGGCTCGCCCCTGGCGTTCGCGTGCTCGTCAAATTCAACCCCGAGCCACCGAGACAGCCCGCAGATCGCCGCCCGCACCGACGGGGCGTTCTCACCGATCCCCCCCGTAAACACCAGCGCATCGACACCGCCCAGCGCTGCGGCGAGCGAACCGATCTCCCGAGCCGCCCGATAGACGAACAACTCGACGGCCTCGCTCGCGCGGGGATCCTGGCTCTCGATAAGTGTCCGCATGTCCCCGGAAACCCCCGAGACACCCAGAAGCCCCGACTCCTCGTACAGCACGCACTGGATCTCCTCGACGCTCAGCCCCGTGTGCTGGTGCAGATACAACAACACGCCCGGATCAATCGCCCCGCACCGCGTGCCCATGATCAGGCCATCCAGCGCGGTCAAGCCCATCGTCGTGGCAACGCTCCTCCCGCCCTGCAATGCGCACAGACTCGCACCCTGCCCGAGATGCGCGACAATGGTGCGCCCCGCCGCCGCTCGCGCATCGAGCCCCGGCAGCACCCCCGCGATGTACTCGTACGAGAGACCGTGAAAGCCGTACCGGCGCACGCCCGCCTGCGTGTACTTCCGTGGAATGGCGAAAGTGGACGCGACCGCGGGCTGCGTGCAATGAAACGCGGTATCGAAACACGCCACCTGCGGGAGTTCGGGCGAGATCGCCGCGACCGCTCGGATCGCCGCCGCATTGTGCGGCTGGTGCAGCGGCGCCAGCGGCACCAATTCGTCGATTGCACGGAGCACCTCCGCCGTCACCAACGCAGGATGGATGAACTTTGTGCCTCCATGCACCACCCGATGTCCCGCGGCCATCAACCGGGTCCCCGCCATCCCTTCCTTGACCGCCCACGTGAACAGGAACTCGACCGCCTGCTCATGGGTCAAGCCGTGTCCCGATCCCCACGCCTGCTCGCCGACGACCTTCCCGTCCGCCCCCACCGCGCTGAACCGCGGCGACGACGAAAGGCCAGCGATCTGACCCCGAAGGAGGGGACGATCGAACTCTCCCGATGCCAGCACCGAGAACTTGAGACTCGACGATCCGGCGTTCAAGATCAGGATCGCATCGCCCATCGTGCGGCAGTCCTTAGACGTTGTCGCCCTCGGTCGAGCTCCTCGCGGCCCCCGTCGCTCTCACGCCGCCCCATTTCCACTCCAGAATTCTTGGATCGTCCTCGCCGCGTCGGTTGATGTACCGCCGGTGATCGATCAGCGCATCGCGGATCGCCTGCTTCACGTACGCCGCTCGCGAACCCAGCGAAGGGACGCGGTCGATGACATCGGACACCAGATGGAATCGGTCGAGGTCATTGAGCACGCACATATCGAAGGGCGTCGTGGTCGTTCCCTCTTCCTTGTATCCGCGCACGTGGACGTTGTCGTGATTTGTCCGTCGGTAGGTCAGGCGGTGGATGAGCCACGGGTAGCCATGAAACGCGAACACGACCGGACGGTCCTTGGTGAAGAGCGTGTCGAAATCGTGGTCGCTCAGACCGTGCGGGTGCTCCTTTGCCGGCTGCAACGTCATCAAGTCAACGACATTGACCACGCGAACCTTGATCTCCGGCAGGTGGCGCCGCAGCAGATCTACCGCCGCCAGCGTCTCCAGCGTGGGAACGTCGCCGCAGCAGGCCATCACCACATCCGGCTCTGCCCCGCGATCATTGCTCGCCCATTCCCAGATTCCGATCCCCGCCTCACAGTGCTTGATCGCCTGGTCCATGTTCAGCCATTGCGGCGCGGGCTGCTTCCCCGCAACCACAACATTGACCAGATTCCGCGAACGCAGACACGTATCCGTCACGTGCAGCAGGCAGTTGGCGTCCGGAGGCAGATAGACCCGGATCACCTCCGCCTTCTTGTTCACGACATGGTCGATGAACCCCGGGTCCTGGTGGCTGAACCCGTTGTGATCCTGCCGCCACACGTGGCTGGAGAGCAGGTAGTTGAGCGAGGCGACCGGTCGCCGCCACGCGATGTGGTTGCACACCTTGAGCCACTTGGCGTGCTGGTTGAACATCGAATCAATGATGTGGATGAACGCCTCGTAGCAACTGAAGAACCCGTGGCGCCCCGTCAGCAGGTACCCCTCCAGCCATCCTTGGCACTGATGCTCCGAGAGCATCTCCATCACCCGGCCATCGAGAGCGATGTTGTCGTCCGTCGGCAGGATCTCACCCTCGAAGCCTCGCTTGGTGACTTCGAACATGTCCTGCCAGCGATTGGACGCCGCCTCGTCGGGACTGAACACCCGGAAGTTACTCGCGTCAAGGTTCCGCTTCATCACCGCGGTGAGGTACTTGCCCTGAACCCGGGTGGCCTCCGCCGTCGTCGCGCCCGGCGATGGCACCGCGACCGCGAACTCCTCGTACGCCGGCAGCTTCAGATCCTTCAACAGCAGCCCGCCGTTGGCGTGCGGATTGGCGCCCATGCGCCGCTCGCCCGTCGGCGCCAGTTCTGCAAGTTCCGCTTTCAGCCGCCCGCTCTTGTCAAACAATTCCTCCGGCTTGTAGCTCTTGAGCCACTGCTCAAGGATCTTCACGTGCCCCGGCTTGTCCATGTCCCCCATGGGCACCTGGTGCGACCGCCAATAGTCCTCGCACTTCTTGCCGTCGATTTCCGCCGGGCAAGTCCACCCCTTCGGCGAGCGCAGCACGATCATCGGCCAGCGCGGCCGTTCCTTGAAGCCCTTCTCTCGCGCCCGCCGCTGGATCGACCGGATCTCATCGAACACCGTGTCCATCACCGCGGCCATTTTCTGGTGCATCACCGCCGGATCGTGCCCCTCGACGTAGTGGGGGATGTAGCCGTACCCGCGTAGCAGTTGATCGAGTTCCTCCTTCGGGATTCGCGCCAGCACCGTGGGATTGGCGATCTTGTACCCGTTGAGGTGCAGAATCGGCAGCACGGCGCCGTCATGCACGGGGTTGAGAAACTTGTTGGAGTGCCAACTCGTCGCCAGCGCGCCCGTCTCCGCCTCACCATCGCCGACAACGCAAGCAACGATCAAGTCCGGATTGTCAAACGCGGCGCCGAACGCGTGCGAGAGGCAATACCCAAGCTCGCCACCCTCGTGGATCGACCCCGGCGTCTCGGGCGCCACGTGACTCGGGATTCCGCCCGGGAACGAGAACTGCGTGAACAGCCGCTTCATCCCCGCCTCGTCCTGCGAAACGCTCGGGTAGTACTCCGAGTACGTGCCCTCGAGGTACACATTCGCAACCAGAGCCGGCCCGCCGTGCCCCGGCCCCGCGACATAGATCACGCTCAGGTCGTCACGCTTGATGACCCGGTTCAGATGCACATAAATGAAGTTCAGCCCCGGCGTCGTCCCCCAGTGGCCCAGCAGGCGCGGCTTGATGTGCTCGCGCTTCAGCGGCTGCCGAAGCAGGGGGTTGTCAAACAGGTAGATCTGCCCGACCGAGAGGTAGTTCGATGCCCGCCAATAGGCGTCGATCCGCCTCATTTCCTCTGGGCTCAGCGGACCGTCGCTGGACGCCCTCGTCGCGTGCGTGCCATTGGTGCGGGGCTTCAGAGTCGCGGAACGTGACATGGCGGGGCTCCGAAAGGCTTCTCAGTTGGCGGGTCTGACCCAACCGACAATAGCCGTTGCCGACGTGGAACAAGCGGTACTTGCAGGAGCTTCACGACCCACCATGGACGGATCCCCCGGATCGCCGGCCCTACCGTCGTGCTTCAGTTGGGCGGCAACTCCGAAGCACTTCCATACAGCCGCCGTCAAGGACGACCGCATGACCACACCCGCAGTGCAAACCGCCCGGAGCGCACCCGCCGACGCCCCGGTGGTCCTCCTCGTTGACGACCAGGCCATCGTCGCCAAGATGGTCGGCAAAATGCTCGCCAGCGAGCCCGACATCGCCTTCCACCACTGCGACGATGCCGCCAAAGCCGTCTCCGCTGCCTCCGCTATCGCCCCCTCCGTCATTCTCCAGGACCTGGTCATGCCCGGTGCCGACGGCCTCGACCTCATCCTCGCCTACCGCGCCCAAGAAGCCACCAACCTTACCCCGCTCATCGTCCTCAGCTCCGAGGAAGAAGCCGTCACCAAGGCCGAGGCCTTCAAACGCGGCGCCAACGACTACCTCGTCAAGCTCCCCGACAAAGCAGAACTCATCGCCCGAATCCGCTACCACTCGCGTACCTACCGCCTCCTTCTCCAATCCAAAGCCCTCAACGAGGCCGAGAAGCGCCGCCTGATCGCCGACCGCCAGGCCGATTCCCTCCGAGCCCGCAACACCCTCATCTTCGCCCTCGCCAAGCTCGCCGAGAGCCGCGATACCGATACCGGCGAGCACCTCGAACGCATCGCCGCCTATTGCCGCGTGCTGGCCGAGCAGCTCCGCGCCACCAATCCCACGCTGACAGACGCCTGGATCCTCAACCTCCAGCTCGCCTCCTCTCTCCACGATATCGGCAAGGTCGGCATCCCCGACAATGTGCTCCTCAAGCCCGGCCGTCTCACGCCCGAAGAGCGCACCGTCATCGAGCGCCACCCCATCATCGGCGCCGAGGCCCTCGACGCCATCATCGCCCGCGACCGTGGCGACGTCCTCCTCCGCATGGCCCGCAACATCGCCGCTTCGCACCACGAGCGCTGGGACGGCAAGGGCTACCCCGCCGGCCTCGCCGGTGAGGCCATCCCCCTCGAGGCGCGGATTGTCAGCGTCGCCGATGTCTACGACGCCCTCACCTCCAAGCGCGTCTACAAACCCGCTATGCCCCACGAGGAAGCCGTCCGCGCCATCGTCGGCGGCCGCGGCACCCAGTTCGATCCCCGTATCGTGGACGCCCTCATCCAGAGCGAAGTCGTCTTCCACCAGTCCGGCCAGCTCCTCCACGGCGACGACTGCGATCCCCAAGCCGGCCTTGAGCGGCCCGACACGACGCCGGGGTCCGGCTGATTCTTCTGATGTTGGATCCTGTGTGAGAACGCATCGACCGCGGCGGCTGCGTTAGAATGACGCAACCTGTCATGACGATCGTCAAACGCCTGATCATCCTGCTCGCCCTGCCCCTGGCCTGCCTCGCCGGGCTGGCGATCCATCAGGTCATCGCCACCGCCTCCCTCCATACCGAAACGCGCCGCCTCGACAGCATCCAGGTCGAGAGCCTCGTGACCATCGGGCAGATCTCGCGCGAGGTCAACAACCGCCGCATCCACCTCCGCAACTGCATCCTGACTCAGGATCCTACCGAGTGCGAGCGCTCCCGCACCGCCTTCGCCGGCGGCAAAGACAAGATCGACGCCCTCATGCGTCACTACAGCGAGACCCTGATCGACTCCCCTGAAGACCTGCGAATCTTCAACGAGCTTTCTGATCTCCACGCGCAATGGGGGGCAATGTCGCAGAGCATCCTCGCGGAGCTCGACTCCGGCAGGCGCCAATCAGCCGTCGAGAAACTCACCAAGGACGGTGGCCCGCTCGGCGACCGCTTTGACCAGCTCATCACCGAATGGGCGGAATTGAACGAACGCCTCGCTCACGAGTCGGGCGATAATCTCCTCCGCGCCTTCGAGTCGTCGCGTCGGGAAGCGATCATCGTCACACTCATCGGCGTGCTCCTCACCGGCGCGCTGGGTGCTCTGGTTCTTCGCAGCATTGTCCGGCCTCTCAACGGCCTCGTCCGTTCGGTCGACTCCATCGCCGGCGGAGACCTCGAATCCAAAGTCCCCTACGCCGCCAACTCCGACGAGATCGGCGCTCTTGCCCGCTCCATCGACATCTTGCGCGCCGGCGCATCCGCCGCCGAGCAGCAACGCTGGGTTAAGATCAATGCCGCCCGCGTCGCCGGCTCGCTCCAGGGTGCCGCTTCTTTCGAAGAATTCGGCCGCAAGCTCCTCTCCGAACTCGCGCCGCTCTTAAGCGGCGGCGTCTCCGCCTTCTATGTGGCCGATTCGGAGCACCGCACGCTCCGTCCCCTCGCCTCTTTCGGCCTCTCTGCCGTCCCCATCCAGCAGATCCGCTTCGGCGAAGGCATCGTCGGCCAATGCGCCGTCGATCAAACGCGCCTTGGCTTGAGCGCCCTCCCGCCCGATTACCTGCGCATTGCTTCCGGCCTTGGCGGCGCCCCGCCCCGCTTCGCCGCCGCTTGGCCGCTCGCTGTCCAGGGCAAGACCCTCGCCGTGATCGAGTTCGCGTCGTTCGAAGCAATCACGCCGCGGCAGCACGCCCTGCTGGATGAGCTCCTTCCCGTCGCGGCTGTAGGGCTCGACGTGCTGATGCGGAACATCCACACCCGGGAGTTGCTGGAGCAGATCAAGCGTGCCGGCTTCATGGCCGACATGGCGCTCGACCTGACCAAGGCCGGCTACTGGCACGTCGACTACACAGACCCGGAGTACTACTACCAGTCGGAAAGGGCCGCCCGAATCGTCGGCGAGGAAATCAAGCCCAACGGGCGCTACCACCTGCAGACCGAGTGGTTTTCACGCCTGATCGACGCGAGCCCCGAGCACGCGAAGGAAACCGCCGAGCGCTACCAAGGCGCCATCGAGGGGCGCTACAAGTCATACGACGCCGTGTACCCGTACAAGCGCCCCGGCGACGGACGAATCGTCTGGCTGCACGCCGCCGGGTCGCTCGTGCGCGACGAAGCGGGCAAGGCCCGCTACATGTACGGCGTCTATCAAGACATTACCGAGGCCAAGAAACTCGAGGATGATCTCCGCCAGTCCAAGCAGAAAGCCGAAGAGGCCACCGTCGCCAAGAGTTCCTTCCTCGCCAACATGAGCCACGAGATCCGTACGCCCATGAACGGCATCATGGGCATGACCGAACTCGCCCTCGACACCGACCTCACTGCCGAGCAGCGGGATTACCTCAGCACCGTCAAATCCTCCGCCGATGCCCTCCTCTCCCTCATCAACGACATCCTCGACTTCTCCAAGATCGAAGCCGGCCGCATCGAACTCGACCCTGTCGAGTTCCTCATGCGCGACGCCATGGGCGACACCCTCAGCCCCCTGGCCCTTCGCGCCAGCACCAAGGGCGTGGAACTCGCCTACGACGTCCACCCCGATGTCCCCGACGCGGTCATCGGCGACGTCTACCGATTGCGCCAAGTCATCGTGAACCTCGTCGGCAACGCTATCAAGTTCACCGAGAAGGGCGAGGTCGTCCTCGCCGTCGGCCTCATCGATCGCCGCACCGACGACCTCACCCTCGAGTTCGTCGTCCGCGACACCGGCATCGGCATCGCCCCCCCCGCCGCCGCCCGTCTCTTCAAGGCCTTCGAGCAGGCCGAAAGCTCCACCACCCGCAAGTACGGCGGCACAGGCCTGGGCCTAGCCATCTCCAAGCAACTCGTCGAACTCATGGGCGGCCAGATCAAGCTGGAGAGCACCCCCGGCATCGGCAGCACGTTCTCCTTCACCGTCCACATGAAGGCCGGCGCACCTCGCTCGGCCGCGAGCGCCGAGGACGCCGCCCGTTTGTTCAAGGGAAAGTCCGTCCTCGTCGTTGACGACAACGCCACCAACCGCCGCATCGTCGAAACCATGCTTGGACACTGGGGGCTGCGTGCCATCCCGGCCGACTCCGCCAAGGCCGCCCTCGCCGCACTCGACCGCGCCGCCAGCGCCGGCCAGCCCGTCTCCCTCGTCATCACCGACCTGCACATGCCCGAGATGGACGGCTTCGAGCTCGTCCAGGCCATCCGCGCCCACCCCGCCTTCGGCGGCCTTCCGGTGATGCTCCTCACTTCCTCCGCCGCCACCGGCGACCAGGCACGCTGCGTCGAACTCGGCGTAGCCGCCAAGCTGCTCAAACCCGTCAAGCAGTCCCTCCTGCTCGACAACATCATGCGCGTCCTTGCCGGCGCCGACCGCCGCGGCCACTCCGCCACGCCCGCTCCGAGGCAGCACCCCGCGGGCGACGATGCCGTCCCCACACCCCTCGCTCCGCTCAAGGTCCTCCTCGCCGAGGACAATCCCGTCAACCAGAAGTTCGCCATGCGCGTCCTCGAGGGTGCCGGCCACACCGTCACCGTCGCCAACAACGGACGCGAGGCCGTCGACCACTCCGGCAGCAAGACTTTCGACATCATCCTCATGGACGTCCAGATGCCCGAGATGGACGGCCTCGACGCCACCCGCGCCATCCGCGCCCGCGAGTCTGCGGCGAACGGAGGTGGCGCCGTCCGCATCCCCATCATCGCCATGACCGCCAACGCCATGACCGGCGACCGCGAGATGTGCATCGACGCCGGCATGAACGGCTATGTTCCTAAGCCCGTCAAGCGAGAAGTGCTCTTCGCCGAGGTCCAGCGTGTCCTCAAGGAGTTCGGCCGTGGCCCAGACCTTTGACCAGGCCGAGCTGATGGAGCGCGTCGACAACGACGCCGCCTTCCTCGCCGAGACCGTCGAGATGCTCGTCTCCGACGGCCCCACGCTCATGGCCCAAGTCCGTGCAGCGATCTCCGCCGGCGACGCCGCCTCCCTCGGCCGCTCCGCCCACTCCCTCAAAGGCATGATCTCCAACTTCTGCGCCCCGACCGCCCAGGCTGCCGCCCTCGAGCTCGAAAAGCTCGGAAAGGCCGGCAACCTCTCCCCCGCCCCCGCCGCGGCCGACATCGCCCAGCAGCACCTCCAGGCTCTTACCGACGAACTTGTCGCCTTCGTCAAGGCGAACTCCTGATGCGCATTCTCGTTGCCGAGGACGAGCGGATCACCCGCGCCACGCTGGTCCGTCAGCTCCAGGGCTGGGGCCACACCGTCACCTCCGCCGAGGACGGCCAGACAGCCTGGGCACACTTCAGCGCTGGCGAGTTCGACATCGTCCTGACCGACTGGGAGATGCCGGGACTCTCCGGTGTTGAACTCATCGAACGCATCCGTGCCGCCGCCCGCGCCAACTACCTCTACATCATCCTCCTCACCGGCCGCAGCGACAAATCCGACATCGTCCGCGGCATCGAGGCCGGCGCCGACGACTTCGTCTCCAAACCCTTCGACCGCGAGGAGCTCCGCGTCCGCCTCCTCGCCGGCGAGCGCGTCGTCCGCCTCGAACGCACGCTCAACGATCAGAACACCGCCCTCCGCGCCGCCGACACCCGCATGCGCCACGACCTCCGTGCCGCCGCCCGCGTGCAGCGCGCCATGCTCCCCCGCGGCGTCGTCGAAACCCCCCGCGTCAAGACCGCCTGGACCTACGTCCCCACAGACGAACTCGCCGGCGACGCCGTCGGCATCGACCTCGTGGACGACCGCTACCTCGTCACCTATGTCGTCGATGTCAGCGGCCACGGCGTTCCCGCCGCGCTCCTCTCGGTCACGGCTATGCACGCCATGGCCCCGACGACCGACGGAGCATCGCTCCTCCGCACGCAGGCCGCCGACGGTCACGGCCACGGCGCCCGCACACCCTCGTACGTCGTCACGGAACTCAACCGGCGCTTCGCCTCCACCGACAACGACGGCCGCTTCCTCACCATGGTCCTGTGCGTGCTCGATACCCACACCGGCGAACTCGCCTTCTCCCGCGCCGGTCACCCGCTGCCGATCCTCCTCCGCGACGGTATTTCCGTACCGCTCGACGACGCCGGCGGCATGCCCGTCGGCCTCGCCGACGGTGTGGAGTACACCGACGTCCGAATCCAGCTCCGCCCCGCCGACCGTCTGGTCCTCTACTCCGACGGCATCATCGAGCAGTCCGACCCGACCGGTCGCACCCTCTACAACACCGATCGCCTCGAGGCGCTCATGGTCAAGCACGCCGCCACGCCCGGCGACAAGCTCATGTCCCACACCGTGGACGCGCTGGCCCAGTGGGCCGGCTCACGAACATTCCTGGACGATGTCTCACTTGTGTGCGTGGACTGGGTCGGTTGACTTCACCGTTCCGGCGTGGTGGCCGTTCAAGGAATGCGCCACCTCGCCGTGCGATGCCAGCACCGGCGCGGGCGTGGACGATGTCAGCGGGTCGTCCTCCGGATCGATCGGCCGTGGCTTGAGCCATTCCTGCACGCGGTCAAGGTACAGGTAGAACACCGGCGTGGCGTAGAGGGTGACGATCTGCGAGAACAGCAGCCCGCCGACCACCGCAAGCCCCAGCGGCCGGCGCGACTCCGACCCGGCGCCGACGCCCATCGCGATCGGCAGCGTTCCCATCAGCGCCGCCATCGTCGTCATCATGATCGGCCGGAACCGCACGATGCACGCGTCGAAGATCGCCTGCTCAGCCGGCACGCCGCGCGTCCGGCGCTGCTCGATGGCGAAGTCCACCATCATGATGCCGTTCTTCTTCACCAGGCCGATGAGCATGATGATGCCGACGAACGCGTAGAGCGAAAGCTCAACCTTGAAAAGCAGAAGCGTCGCTAGCGCCCCGAAACCCGCGAACGGCAGCGCCGACAGGATCGTGATCGGGTGGATGAACGACTCGTACAGCACGCCCATGATCACATACGTGACAAGGATCGCCATGATCAACAGCAGCCCCATGCCGCCCATCGACGATTGGAAAACCTGGGCTGTCCCCTGAAACGACGCGGTGATGGTCGCCGGCAGCGTCTCGCGCGCGATCTTCCGCACCTCGTCCACCGCCGGCCCCAGCGATGTGCCCGGCGCCAGGTTGAACGACACCGTCACCGCCGGGAGCTGCCCCGCGTGGTTGACGCTCAGCGGACCGACCGAGTCGGAGATCCGCGCAACGCTGTCCAGCCGCACCAGCCGACCCGAAGTCGAGCGGATGTAGAGCATATTCAGCGCCGTCGGATTCGCCTGGAACCGCGGCTCAAGCTCCAGCACCACGTCATAGTCGTTCGTCGGGGCGTAGATCGTCGAGACTTGGCGCGAGCCGAAGGCGCTCGACAGCGCCAGCTCAATCTGCTGCGGCGTCACGCCCAGCACCGCCGCCTTGTCGCGGTCGATGTCGATGTGCAGCTGGGGATTGCGAAGCTGCAGGTCCGTCGTCACGTCCTGCACGCCGGGCACGGCCTTCATCTTCTCCATCAGCCCCGGCACTGCGCGGTACATCTCCGTGGTGTCCGGGCCCTGAAGCGTGAACTGGTACAGGCTCTTGGAGAGTTGCCCGCCGATGCGGATGGTGGGGGGGTTCTGCAGGAAGGCGTTGACACCGACGACCTCGCTGAGCTTCTTGCGCAGATCCTGGATCACGGTGTCGATCGACGGGCGCTCCTTGCGGTCCTTGAGCTTCAGGAACAGCGTGCCGGTGTTCAGCCCCGTCGCCTGCCCGCCGCGGGCGCCGATGCTCATCATGAACGAGTCCACCGCCGGGTGCTCCTGCACCACCGCCGCCAGCGCCTTCTGGTACGCGACCATCGCCTCGAACGATGTTCCCTCGGCGGCCTCCGACGACACGAGAATGCGGTTCTGGTCCTCGGTCGGCAGGAAACCCTTCGGCACCGCCTCGAACATGTAGTACGTCGCGACCAGCACGCCCAGCGACGCCACCAGCACCGCCAGCCGCGCCTTGATCGCCAACCGCAGCGTCCACCGATAGCCGTCCAGGATCCGCTCGAAGACCCACTCTATCGAGTTGAACAGCCACCCGTGCTTGGCCCCGTGCCCGTACGCCTTGGTCGTCAGCAACCGCGCCGACATCATCGGCGTCAGCGTCAGCGACACCACGCCCGAGACCAGGATCGCCACCGCGATCGTGATCGCGAACTCGTTAAGCAGCCGCCCCACCAGCCCGCTCATGAACAGCACCGGGATGAACACCGCGATCAGCGACAGCGTCATCGAGATGATCGTGAAGCCGATCTCCGCCGACCCGTCGAACGCCGCCCGCATCGGCGTCTTGCCCATCTCGATGTGCCGGACGATGTTCTCCAGCACCACAATCGCGTCGTCCACCACAAAGCCGACCGACAGCGTCAGCGCCATCAGCGACAGGTTGTCGAGGCTGAACCCCAGCAGGTGCATCACCGCGAACGTCCCCACAATCGACAGCGGCATCGCCAGGCTGGGGATGATCGTCGCCCGCACATTGCGCAGGAACAGGAAGATCACCAGCACCACCAGCCCGAGCGTCAGCACCAGCGTGAACTTCACATCGTCCACCGACTCGCGGATCGAGATCGACCGGTCGTAGAGCGTGTTGATCCGCACCGAGGGCGGCAGTTGCTCGCGGAACGTCGGAATGAGCTTCTGCACCGCCTCCACCACCTCGACGGTGTTGGTCCCCGGCTGCCGCTGGACCGCAAGGATGATGCCCCGCGCCGGCTCGCGCCCATTCTCGCGGAACCACGCCGCGGTCTTGTCGTTCTCGACACTGTCGATCACCCGTCCGATCTGGTTCATCTGCAGCGGCGCGCCGTTGCGGTAGGCGACGATCGCCTTCTCGAACGCCGCGGCCGACGTCAACTGCCCCGAAACATCAAGCGTCTGCGCACGCCGCGGACCGCTGATCACGCCCACCGGCATGTTGACGTTCAGGTCCTGGGCCGCCTTCGCCACCTCGTCGATGCCGATCCCCTTGGCCGCCAGCTTCTCCGGGTCCACCTGCACCCGGACGGCATACTTCTGTGAACCGTTCACCACCACCTGCGCCACCCCCGGCAGCGTCGAGATCCGCTGGCTCATCAGCGTCTCGGCGTACTCATTGAGCTGGTACAGCGGCATCGTCGGGCTGGTGACCGCCAGGAACAGCACAGGCTGGTCCGCAGGGTTCACCTTCTTGTACGACGGCGGACTGGGCATCTCCGGCGGCAGCCGGTTGGCCGTGCGCGCGATCGCCGCCTGCACGTCCTGCGCCGCGGCGTCAATATCCCGCTCAAGCGAGAACTGCAGCGTCACCTGCGTGCTCCCCTGGATGCTGAGGGACGTCATCGAATCGATGCCGGCGATGGTGGAAAACTCCCGCTCCAGCGGCGTCGCCACGCTCGAGGCCATCGTCTCCGGGCTCGCGCCCGGGAGCACCGCCGTCACCTGGATCGTCGGGAAGTCCACGTTCGGCAGGTCGCTCACCGGCAATAGCCGGTAGCTCATGACGCCGAAAACGCACAGCGCCAGCATGACCAGCGTGGTCATGACCGGTCGTCGAATAAATGCCGCGGAAAAGTTCATCGATGACCTCCGTCACTCCGTCGGAGCCGTCGCGCCCTTGCCCGGCGTCTTCGAACCCTTCGCGTTGTCCTTGCTCGCGTCCTTCGCCTTGGCCGCCTGTTTCACTTCCACCTTGATGCCGGGGGCAAGCCGCAACTGGCCGTCGGTCACGACCTCGTCCCCCGCTTCGATGCCGCGGGTGATCATCGTCTTGCCGTTGGCCGAGCGGCCCGCAGTAACGAGGCGCACCTCGACCGTTCGGTCCGGCTTGATGACGTAGACGGAGGGACCGTCCTGCGTCATCGTGACCGCCTCGTTGGGCACCAGCACGACTTGGTTCTCGTGGCCAAGGTTCAGGATCGTGTTGATGAACTGCCCGGCCCAGAGACGCTTGTCCTCGTTGACGAACGTCGCCTTCAGGCGGATCGTCCCCGTTCCGCTGTCCACCTTGCTATCCACAAAGGTGATGTTGCCCACCACGGGCCGACGCGAGTCGCCGGGGATATCCGCCTGCACCGCGAGCTTGCCCGCGGCCAGCCCCGCCTGGACCGCGGCCAGGCGATCCTCGGGGATCGAGAACGTGACATTGATCGGCGCCGTCTGCACCAGTTCCACGATGTCGGTCTCGTTCGCCTTGACCACCGCGCCGCGTTTGACCATGAGCGACCCGAGCCGCCCGGAGAACGGCGCGACGATGCGGCAGTACTCCAGATTGAGCTTGGCCGTCTGCACCGCCGCCTCGTCGGCCATGACCGAGGCCTCCGCGGCCTTGGCCTTCGCCTCGGCCTCGTCGGCGGCGCGCTTGGCCATCGCCTTGGCGACCATCGCGTCGGCGTACTGGGAGGCCGCCATGCGCGCATCCTCGGCGATCGCGCGGTCGCGGGCGAGTTCCGCCTCCGCCAACCGCAGCGCCGCTTCGTGCGGGCGGCTGTCCAGCAGCGCCAGCACGTCGCCGGCCTTCACATCCACGCCCTCGCCTGCGGGTAAATCCACGATCTGACCGGCGATCTGCGGCCGCAGCGTCACCGCCGCGATTGGCTCGACCGAACCGACGGCCCGCACATCGATCGGCGAAGAGCCGATCTCGGCCCGAGCCGCGGCGACCGGAACAGCCGCCGCCGGCTTGGGAGCCGCCGCCGCGTTGTCGGCGGGCTTGGAGCACGCCGCCAGAAGCAACGGGGCGCACATCCACAGAATTGGTGGTCGGATTCTCACGGCCGCTTCTCCTTACCCGCGCCGCGGGCCCGTCGGGCCCGCTCGGTGTCGGTCAACAGGCCATTGAAGGCGATGTCCAGGATGTCGTCCGCCTGTCGCAAGAGGGTCTTGTGCCGTCCGGCGAAGTAGTTGGTGAACATGGCGCCGTACATCACATTGCCGAGCGTATCGGTGATTCGATCTACGGGAATATCCCGGATGCGTCCGGACTTGATCAGATCCGCGTACATCTTCTGCCATACGCCCAGGTTCGCCTCGCGGTGCGCGAAGTATGTCGGCTTCTTGCGGTCGCGGAACTCCGCACGCTCCTGCATGATGAGCTCGACAAACTCCGGGTGCTCGTCGAAGTAGACCAGGTACGCGCGGACGGCCGCCTCGATGCGATCGAACGGATCTTCGAGCCCGACCAGGGCCGCATCGATGGAGCGACGCATCCCGATCACCGCGCGGTCAACCGCGGCCTGAAAGATGGATCGCTTGGTGTCGAAGTAGCGGTAGAGCGTCCCCTTGCCGACGCCGAGCTTGTCGGCGACGTCCTGCAGGTCGGTGCCGGGGTAACCCTCACGGGCAAAGACCTGCGTCGCCGCCACCAGGATCTCTTCGCGGCGCCGCTCGGGCAGCCCGGCCTCTTTGGGCCGCCCGCGCCGCGCGGTCACCCGCCTTGGCTCCAACGTCGTCATGGTAGAGCATATATCGGACGGACGCGTCCGTCAATGAATCCGGGGAATTCGGCACCGCGGCGAGCGGATTCTGCCCACGGAGAGCGCAGGCTGACTACGGGCACCCCTCAAAGAAGCTCTGGAGGTAGGCGATGATGTCGTCGGCCGTCAGCACGCCGTCGGGGCCGAGCGCCCCGCCCAGCGCCGCCATGTCGGCGAGCGCGAGCTTCCCGGTGAAGAACACGTCGAGGTACGCGATCAGGTCGTCTGTGGTGACCTGCCCGTCGGGAACCAGGTTGCCGCTCAGTGCGCAGATATCACCCACGATTGTGCTGGCGAAGTAGATCCCCGGCGGGCTCAGCCGCACCCGCAGCAGCAGCGGCGCCGGCGCG
Organism: Phycisphaerales bacterium; assembly: GCA_050730675.1. Taxonomy (GTDB): domain Bacteria; phylum Planctomycetota; class Phycisphaerae; order Phycisphaerales; family UBA1924; genus JBOHNM01. Next base: position 20,405 of record JBOHNM010000036.1, read on the forward strand.
GGCGGCACCGTGGTACTGGCGAAGCCCCCGGTGATGCTCGCCCCCGCCCCCTGTGCTTCAACGAACAGCACGCCCGGGCGGCAGATCGCCGGCGAGCTGTACGACTGGTACGCGACGATCACATTGCCCGCGGCGTTGTACGAGCCCGCCACCAGCAGCCGGCCCACATTCGTGAGCAGATTCGGTCCGTTGATGATCGAGCGCAGCGTCCCCTGCGCCGTCTGCGTCAGCGAGGCGCCGCTCGGAACGGTCACCGTCGATCCGGGGCCGATGCGAGCATCCCGCGTTCTGCACCACCGCCGGCAATGTCACCGTCGCTCCATTGACGACTTCAAACGTGCCCTCGTTCCGCAGCACCTGCGAGGTGCCACCGGATTCGAAGACAAAGTTGAACGCGCGGCCTGCACCGTTGATCGAGAGGACGCCCTGGTTGAGGAACCATCAGTCCAGCGCGATGTTGGCGCCGAGTTTGCCGGTTCCGGTACGAATCGTGATCCCCGGCGTTCGGCGCGCAGCGTCGCCGATAGGCGCGACACGATAGCGACGCGTCGGTCGGCGCGTGCGACAATCACGACCGCGAAGAACCGACGTACCCGTTCGGGTCAACGGGTCTACGCTCCGCACACGCGGCCGTCGCCGCGCATGCAGGCGAGGACCACCGTGCGATCCCACAAGCCCGCGATCGGGTTCATCTTCATCACGCTGCTACTGGACGTGATCGGCTTCGGTCTGCTGATCCCGGTTGCGCCGCGCCTGATCGCCGAGCTGCAGGGCGGACCGCAGGAAACCGCGGCGGGCACGTTCGGCCTGTTGGCAGCCACATACGCGGTCATGCAGTTCCTGTGCGCGCCGACACTCGGGGCACTTTCGGACCATTTCGGGCGTCGGCCGGTCCTGCTGGTGGCGCTGTTCGGCTCGGGGCTGGACTACTTTGCGCTGGCGCTGTCGCCGACGGTGCCGCTGCTGTTCATCAGCAGGGCGGTCAACGGCATCTCCGGCGCCAGCATGACGGTGGCGAGCGCGTACATCGCCGACATCACCCCGCCTGAAAAGCGGGCGGCGGGGTTCGGGATTGTCGGGGCGGCGTTCGGCCTGGGGTTCATCCTGGGGCCGGTGATCGGCGGGTTCCTGGGCGACCCGGCGACGCACCTGCCGCTGATCGGACACGGACATGTGCGTCTGCCTTTCTACGCCGCGGGCGTGCTGACGCTGATGAACTGGCTGTACGGCCTGCTGGTGGTGCCGGAGTCGCTGCCGCCGGAGCGGCGGGCGCGGATCAGTTTCGCGCGGGCGAACCCGGTGGGGGTGTTCCTTGGCTTCACCCGGTACCCGCTGGTGGTGGGGATGGCGGGGGCGATGTTCCTGCTCAACCTGGCGCAGATCGGGCTGCACTCGACTTGGGCGCTGTACACGGCGCACCGGTTCGGGTGGAGCCCGCGACAGATCGGTTACTCGCTGGCGATGGTCGGCATCTGCGCCGCGGTGGTGCAGGCGGGGCTGGCGCGGAAGGTGATTCCCCTGCTGGGAGAGAAGCGGGCGCTCATTCTCGGGCTGGCGATCGGCGTGCTGTCGTACCTCGGGTATGGCCTTGCCACAGAAGGGTGGATGGTGTATGTGGTCATCGCCTTCGGGTCGCTGGGCGGGATCAGCATGCCGGCGGGGCAGTCGCTGGTGACGCGGGCGGTGCGTCCGGACGAGCAGGGGCGGCTGCAGGGGGCGATGACGGGGTTGCAGAGCGTGGCGGCGATCTTCGGCCCGCTGATCGCCACGCATGCGTTTGAGTACTTCATCTCCGACGGGGCCAAACCGTTCAGGATCGAGGGGGCGTCGTTCTTCATCAGCGCGATCCTCGCGGCGATGGGGTGGGTTGTCGCGGCGTGGGCCGTGAACCGAAAGCACATCACTGTTGTTGACGCCCCCGCGGCGGCGACGGCGCCGACACCTAGCTAGCCGGGCGGCTTGCCAAGGACGCGGTCGAAGACGCCGTCGCGGATCATCACGTCGAGCAGGAGGCCCGCGCCCTTGGCGTTGGTATGGACGCGGTCGGAGAAGGCGTCGTCGATCGTCACGGCGCGGCTGTAGTCGAGGATCGGCGGGGCGTCGGGGGCGTCGGCTTCGAGCTGGCGCACGAACTCGGCACGGATGTCACGGTCGCCGAACGCGCCGGGGACGTACGGAGCGATGATGGGGATGAGCGTGACGCTCTTGGCCTTGGCCGCGGCGACGATCTCGGCCCAGGCGCGGGCCTCGGCGGGGGCGATCGTGATCTCGCCGGTGATGGCGCGGCGGGCCAGGATCTCCGGGGGGATGATTCGGGCGGCGGGGGAGATCCAGTCCTGGTCGCTCCGGCGGAGGTAGAGCAGGCACTTCTCGATGGCGTTGCCGTTGTATCGGAACGAATGGCAGGCCCGGCAGGCCCAGTAGCGGTCTGGCTGATATGTGTGGAACGCGGTCTGGAAGCGTTGCGACTCGCCGAAGTAGGGCTGGAAGGCGGTGATCGACTCGCCGGGGTTGCCGGTGGCGGCGGTGATCTCGACGATGATGGCCTTGGGTGCGCGGTTGCGGTCGAGGTAATCGCCGACGATGCAGGCGAGGGCGTCCATGCCGAGACTGTTGGCCGAGAGGTTGTAGACAGGGACTCCGAGGCGCTGGGTCATCTCGGGGGCGTAGAGGGAGTGGAGCCCGCGAGAGGAACCGACGATGACGATGTCGGCGTCGATATCGCCGCGGTACAGGCGCGAGTAACGGTATTGGGAGCGGAGAACGACCTGCGAGAACGCGAGGCCCACCAGACGATCGACGGCGAAGACCGCGGCGAGGAATACGGCCACCCACACCAGGCGGCGGGCGATGGAGACGGGGCGAGGATCACGCAGCATCGGGGTGTCCTGCAGTGTGATGCCGGCGGGGTCGTCGGGATGTCCGGGTGGGTGGAGCATGTGGGCACGGTTGCATGGATCAGAACTGGAAGTAGATGAAACTCTGGCCGGCGAAGTTGCCGAGGACAAGGATGGCGACGATCAGAAAGGCGGCGCCGATGACACGGAGCCAGGTGTGGCGGCGGAGGAGGGGGGTGATCGGGTAGCGGAGTGCGACGAGTTCACAGGTGATCAGCACACCGGCGAGGCCGACGGCTCGGGCGGTTTCCTGCAGGCCGCGGATCGACAGCGGGTTCCACGTGCCGGCGGTGGCGATGCGCTTGAGGATGGTGAGGGCGGTGGCGAAGTCGGGCGAGCGGAAGAAGACCCAGGCGAGGCAGGTGAGGTGGAAGACGAGCAGGACGAGGAAAACGCGGACCACGGGTTTGGGGATGCGGAGCGATTCGGTGAGGCGGATGAAGGGCGGGCCGAGGAGCCGCTGGAGGACGAGGTAGAGGCCGTGCAGGAGGCCCCAGGCGACGAAGGTCCAGTTGGCGCCGTGCCAGAGGCCGCCGAGGAACATGGTGATGAGGAGGTTGCGGAAGGTGAAGAGCGGGCCGCGGCGGTTGCCGCCGAGGGGGATGTAGAGGTAGTCGCGGAGCCAGCGGGAGAGGGTGATGTGCCAGCGGGTCCAGAATTCGCTGAAGGAGGCGGAGAAGTAGGGCTTGTCGAAGTTCTTGGGAAGCTCGAAACCCATGATGCGGGCGATGCCGATGGCGATGTCGGAGTAGCCGGAGAAGTCGCAGTAGATCTGCATGGCGTAGAAATAGACGCCGACGAGCAGGTTGATGGACGAGTGGAGGTCGGGCTCGGCGAAGATGTTGTTGACGGCGGGGGCGCAGGAATCGGCGACGACGACCTTCTTGAAGAAACCGAGGAGGACGAGCTGCATGCCGGATTGCATCGCTTCCCAGCTTGGTCGCTGGTCGCGGCGGAGTTGGGGGAGGAGTTCGGAGCCGCGGACGATGGGGCCGGCGACGAGTTGCGGAAAGAAGGCGACGAACGTGAGAACGCGGACCGGGTCGGGATCGGCCTTGAACTCACGCCGGTACACATCGATGGTGTACGACATGGCGTGGAAGGTGTAGAACGAGATGCCGATCGGCAGGACGATGCCGAGGGTGTGGATCGGAAGATTGACGCCGAGGCGTTCGCCCAAGGCGTGTGCGGAGGCGATGAAGAAATCGAAGTACTTGAAGAAGCCGAGGATGGTGAGGTTGAGGGCGCAGGTGATGGTGATGAGGAGGCGACGGCGCGAGGCATCCTGTGTGGCCTCCATGCGGAGGGCCGCGAAGTAGTTGATGAAGACGCTGGCGATGAGGAGGAAGAGGTAGCGCCAGTCCCACCATCCGTAGAAGAAGAGGGAGGCGGCGAGCATGACCCAGAGGCGGAGGCGGCCGCGCGTGGAGAAGTACGCCGCGAGGAAGACGGGGAAGAAGATCAGGAATGCGATCGAATTGAAGATCATGCGCGGGACGGACCGGGAACGACGGCGCCGGGAGACGCGGCCGGTGCGTAGATCGGCTGGCGGGGTGGTGCGTCACGAGCGTGTGGCGGAGGGGGCTTGCACGAAAGCGCGAAGCGACGAAGGGAGGCGGGGACCAGAGAGAGGGGAGATCGGAGCACGGAGATCCACTGAGAGCTCCGGAGGAAGTCCGTTGAGGGCGAGGCCTTGGGGTGATTCTGCGGGCAGTGGTGAGGATGGGATGAAGGGTGAATGAAGGGCGGGTTTGGTTCAGACTGGGGCAAGGATCTGGTTTAGAGGCAGGCGAGATCGCCGCACCCGTTGCACGACGGGGACGGCGGCCGGGCGAGAGGAGGGCTTGGACTCGATCAAGGATTTTGGCGGTGGAGGCGAGTGATCCGGAATCGAGCAGTTCAAGCACCGCGCAGGCTGAGAGGCGGCGTCGGCGGGCGGAGAGGGTGCGGTTCTCGGCGATGGCGAGGAGGGCCTCGATCGTGGAATCGAGCTTGGCAGGGCGGGTTTGAGCATGGATGGCCAGCACCCGAGGAGTATGATGTACGGATGGTGATCTGTCAAACAAAAACCGGTGCGTACGATCGGATTGTGGATGGATTGGGGAAAATCAAGGTTTGCCGTAATGGGGCGGGGGGTGGGTTGCGATGTGGGTGTTGGCCCGAGCGCACGGTCGGGGGCGGTGTGCCACAATTGGTGGGGTGATTGCGGGTGCCTATGGACAAGGACTTGGTCCAAAACGGCGGGCGGAGGGGCAGGGCGTTCACACTTGTGGAACTGCTGGTGGTGATCGCCATCGTGGCGCTATTGATCTCGATCCTGCTGCCGGCGATGGCCAAGGCGCGGGAGGCGGCGCGGTCGACGGTGTGCCTGAGCAACGTGCGCCAGATCGGCGAGGCGATGTTCATGTACTCGACGGCGAACAAGGGATGGATTCCGCGCGAGGGGACGATGGGGCTTTCCCCGGCAACGCTGCGCGAGCGGCTGCCGTGGCCGGTGGCGCTGCGGCCGTACCTGGACACGCGGCTGGGGACGAACGTCGATCCGAACGACCAGTTTGCCAATGCACCGTACTACCGGTGCCCCGGGCGACGGGACAAGCAGCCGATCCACTACATGGACAACGGGTTCCTGTTCATCGCGCGGGGTGTGGTGCATCCACAGGCGGCGGGTGGGGCGGTGCAGTACCGGCGCGGGCCGACGCAGGTGGACCGCCACCCCTGGCCGGCATCGACGCTGTACCTGAGCGAAACGAACGAGGACCCGGCGAGCGTGCTGCTGAACCAGTGGCTGGCGCAGGGGAATACCGATCTTTCGCTCGGGCAGTTCTACGACATCTGGCAGCTGGGGCATATCACCGACGGCTCGGGGATCGAGCGGATCACCTCCACGCGGCACGGGAACGGGTCGAGCGTGCTGTTCCTTGACGGCCACGCGAGCCACGAGCGGCGAGAGTTTCTGATCAAGGCGATCAACTGGGATGATGGGATCTGGAAACCTTAGCGCCGACCGGAGCGAACGCCGGAAGGCAGTTTCACCGCGGAGTTCATAGGGTTGCACAGAGTTCTACAGTGTCGAGCCAAGAGAGCGTGGTACACGGAGGACACAGAGAAAGACGAAGAGGGGGAGTTGGGGATGGGGGCGTTGGGATGGTGATGCGGTCGTACGGTGAATGTCATCGTGCATGGATTTGTGTACGAGGAAATCGTCGGCGGGGTGGTGGTCAGTCGTTCTGCGGAGCGGGCGGGATGGGCGGGGTGGGGTTGGGGGTGTAGAACTGGCCTTTTTCCGGGGGCTGGTCGTAGAGTTCGGGGTGCTGGTACTTGCCTTTGTCGGCGGGGTCCTTGTTGACGACGACGGGCGCGCCGTAGCGGCGGACCCAGGCATCGTCGCGTGTGGCTTCGACGCGCCAGGAGACCTGGGTGTTGGGCTTGCTGGTCTTGACGGCGAAGCGGTTGGCGTTGATCTTCCGCCAGACCTTCGCCTGGATGAACTCGTCGGATTCGTCCACAACGGTGAGCTGGTAGCGGTAATCGCGGTTGATTGAAGCGAAGTAGTCGGGGAGGATGACCCAGGCGATGCTGTCGTCGCCGGTGGTGATGTTGCCGCTGTAGTGGTTGAGGGGCTCGGGGCCTTCGGCCGAGTAATGGAAGAGGTACTTGCTTTCCGGGTCGGCGGGGTGGTCAATGCGGAAGGGCTTCAGGCCTGTTGCGCCCACGCGTCCGAGGGCGTAGACGCCGAAGCCGGTGCTGGCGCATTCGCCGAGGACGCCGTAGCCGGTGGCGCCAGCGCCCTGGCAGGTGCCGTAGACGCCGCGGCCGGTGGGGCTGGCGCAGAGGCCGCGCGTGCCGGTGATGGCGCCCGAGGGGTTGAAAGCGTACCCGTAGAGGCCTGTGCCTCCGGCAGAAACGCCGTAGACGCCAAAGCCGTCGATGTTGTCGGTGCGACCGCTGACGCCGTAGTGCGAACCTGAGGTGGCGGCGTTGTAGCCATAGACGCCGATACCGGTGTCGCTGCCGCACTGGCCGTAGACGCCGTAGCAGATGCCGGTAGTGGAGCTGACGCTGCCGAGCACGCCGGTGCCGGTGGAGCTGTCGGCGGCGCCGACGATGCCGCGGGTGGCGCCGGTGAGGGAAGTTGCCCCGCCGAAGAAGGCGGCGGTGTTGGGGGTGGAGGTGGTGGTGAAGACCTGGAAAGCGTTGGGCGTGGAGATGGTTTCGACGTAGGGATGCGTGAGCTTGTTGGCGCGGTGGGCGTAGATGCAGCTGGTGATGCGCTGGCGCGGCATCATGATGGTGTAGGTTCCGGTCGCGCAGTTGCCGGGCGCGCCGGCCGGACGGAAACGAAGTTCGAGGAAGCGGGCCTCACCGTTGAACGGCGTCGATCCAAAATCGAGATTCTCGACGATGAAGCCGTTGTTGACCACACGGTTGTCAACGCAGAGGGAGCCGAGCTGCGTGCCCCCCGATTCGCCGGCGTATAGGCCGAATTGCAGGTCGTAGTCGCCGTTGGCAGGCGCACCGTTGTCGGAGAAGAGACCCTGGTAGGTGAAGACGGTGGCGACCGGGTTTTGGGCTCGTGCGGTGTGAGCGAGGATGAACGTGGCGCAGATTACGGCGATACGGAGGGCGGTCATCGTGGTGTCTCCTTGGCGGGTCCGTCCGATGCTGCGGGCGGATAGGAGGAAGCTACCACCAATTGGGTGAAAGCGGGCAAAATCCTGATGACACTCGGCGCAGCGACGCCGTAAGTGCCTGTTGCAGTGGAGCTTATCGTTTGCCGTGGCGACTGTCGCCGACGCGGCATCGGCGAGAAGTTTGTGGCCAGCGGAGGCCCGTATCGCCCGAGCGCGGTGTCAGGTCAAGAGCGCAGGGACGGCAGGAGGCGAGCGAGGCCGCCGGCGCTGAGGCTGCTGGCCTGGTTCTGCACCTGGGGGGCGACGCTC
>JBOHNM010000037.1:0-28234 GCA_050730675.1 Phycisphaerales bacterium
CGACGATGTTGGGGTAGATGGCCGCGCCGAAGAGGAACATGAGCGTGATGATCGAGAGAGAGGACGAGATGAAGGCCCAGCCTTCGTTGCCCTTGCGGATCTGGCGACGGATGTTGAAGGTCACCGCCAGCGCAGCAATGAAGGCACACGACAGGAGCACTGGGCGGGCGGCGATCGCGGCGCGGATGTGCGGGCAGGTGAAAATGGTGGCCGCGTTCATGGCGATGAAGCAGGCGATGTAGACGGGCACGGTGATCCGCGTCCATCGGATCAGCTTCTGCTCGAGTTCACCCGGCGATTTCATCACCAAGTAGAGGTTGGCGTGCATGACGAAGAGGGCGACAGTCGTGAGCCCGACGCAGAGGGGATACGGGCGCAGCAGCGTGAAGAACGTGCCGATGAACTCGTGGTTGGCGTCGAGGGGGATGCCCCACGCGAGATTGCCAACGGCCGCGCCGAGCAGGAGTGCCGACAGGACGCTGCTGGCGGCGAAGAGGAAGTCCCACGTTGCCCGCCAGCGCGGGCCGGGGTGCTGGCCGCGGAACTCGATCGCGCCGGCGCGGAAGATCAGGGCGGCGAGCAGGGGCATAAAGGCGTCGTAGAAGCCGGAGAAGATGGTGGCGTAGGCGTTGGGGAAGGCGGCGAAGAGGGCGCCGCCGCCGGTGACGAGCCAGACTTCGTTGCCGTTCCAGATCGGTCCGATGGCGTTGAGGATGATGCGCCGGTCATGGTCGCCCTTGGTCAGCAGCAGGAGGGGGCCCGCGCCGAGGTCGAAGCCGTCGAGCACCGCGTAGCCGGTGAAGAGGATGCAGACGATGATGAACCAGGCGGTGTTGAGGTCCATGTCACTCCACCCCCCCGTCGCCTTGGGTCTGGGACTCGACCTTGGTGGAGAGTGGGACGAATTTCTCCGGGAGTGCGCGGTGCTCGTGGGCGGCGGGATCGACGGGGTCGGGGCCGTGGCGGATCTTGCGGGCCAGCAGCATGACGAACAGGAACGTCAGCAGCACATAGATGAGTGTGAACTGGATGATCGAGGCGATCACCTGCGAGGGTTTCAAGATCGGCGACACGGCTTCGCCGGTCTTGAGCACCTCGTAGACGATCCAGGGCTGGCGGCCCATCTCGGCCGTGAACCAGCCGGCCTGGGTGGCGATCTGCGCGAGGATCGGCGTCGCGGCAAGGACGATCAGGAACAGCCGCACGAACCTGGATTGCGAATTCCAGAGCTTCCCGGTCTTCCACAGCACGCAGGCCAGCAGCGCGATGACCACCAGCGCCGACCCGATGCCGATCATGATGTGGTAGGTCTGGAAAACCGCCGGCACGTGGGGCCAGTAGTTCGGACGGATCTTCGCCAGTTCTGCGTCGGTCGCGCCGGGGTGCCGCTTGCGCAGGAACTCGTCCGATGGCAGATCGGCCAGGCCTTTGACTTCGGTTTTGGCCGCCGACGCCGGGTGGAGGAAGTCGCCGGAGACGAGGATGCTCAGCAGGTCGGGCACGCGGAGCGAGTGCTCCTCGATGCCGATGATGTTCCCTTCGGCGTCGCGTTTCCAAGTCACGATGCCGACGAGGCTGAGTGAAGCATCGGTGCGGGTGGTGGCCAGTCCTTCCATCGCCGCGAGCTTGGTCGGCTGGTAGCGAGCGACGCCCCGCGCCGTCGAGTCCGCGGCGACCAACTGCAGCAGGCATGCGATGGTCGCCACGACGATGCCGATCTTGATCGAGGCGCGGGCAGAGTCGGTGTGCTTGCCGCGGAGCAGCCACCAGGCGCTGATGCCGACGACCAGGAATGCGCCGCAGATCCAGCAGGCGAGGATGGTGTGGGTCAGCCGGTCGAGGGTGGAGGGGTTGAGGATCGCGTCGTGGAAGTTGTCCACGACGGCGCGAACGGAGTGAACATCACCCGGCTGCACGACATACCCCTGCGGCAGCGCCACCTCCTTGATCTGGAAGGCGACATCGCCCAGGTCGGTCGAGAGCGGGAATTCCTGCCCGTCGGCAATGACCTTCACCTTGCGGGCGAGGTGGAACCCCGCGGGCGTCTGCATCCACGAGTTGGCGACGATGATCCAGATGGCGCTGAAGTGTGCCCCCAGTGCCACCATGCACGTGGAGAAGAGGTGGACCTTCGGCCCGACTTTGTCCCAGCCGAAGAGCAGCAAGGCGAGGAAGCCCGATTCGAGGAAGAAGGCGTAGATCCCTTCGATCGCCAGTGGGCTGCCGAAGATGTCACCGACGAAACGCGCGTAGTGGGCCCAGTTGGTGCCGAACTGGAATTCCATCGGGATGCCGGTGGCGACGCCGATGGCGAAGATCAGCCCGAAGACCTTGGTCCAGAACTTGGCCATGTTCAGGTAGATCGCCTTGCCGGTGGCCAGGCGCAGCGTCTGCATGATGACCAGCATCAGCCCCAGGCCGATCGTCATCGGCGGGAAGACGAAGTGGAACGAGATGGTCAGGGCGAACTGGATCCGCGAGAGAACTTCGACACTCATACCCGTTCTCCCTTGCGCCGGCGGGGGGGCGTCACGCCACCGGGGCCTTGCCATTGATCACGGGATTGTGCCAACCCGTCGGTGGGGAGAGCTGGGCCGCCTCGGCAGGTCCCCACGTCCCGGGCTCGTAAGGATGAGCCGGCGTGTCCGCCTTGAGCACCGGGTCCACGATCCGCCACGCCTCTTCCACGTAGTCCTCGCGGGCGAAGAGCGTCGAGTCGCCGTTCATCGCGTCGGTCAGCACCCGCTCGTACGCGTCCATCTCCGCCGGGTCGGCCGGAGGTGTGGCGATCATCTCGCCCGTCCGGGATTGCGTGTCCGAACCCGGGGCGAGCGAGTTGGTCCCCAGCGCGATGGTTACGTCGGGGCTGATGCGGAAGCGCATGGTGTTGGCCGCGAGCTTGAAGCCGCGGTACATCGTCGGCGGCTGGCGCAGCCGCACCAGCAGCTCCGTGCACGTCACCGGCAGGCTCTTTCCGGCGCGGATGTAGAACGGCACGCCCCGCCAGCGCCACGAGTCCACGTCCAGCCGAAGGGCCGCGAACGTCTCAATCTTGGAGTCCTTGGCGACGCCCGGCTCGGCGGTGTACCCGCGGAACTGCCCGCGCACCACGTCGCTTGCCTTGAGCGTGTCCACGGCTTTGAGCACCTTGGCCTTCTCGTCTCGAATGGACTGGCTGTCGGTGCGGACCGGCGGCTCCATCGCCAGGTTGGCCAGGACCTGGAAGAGGTGGTTCTGCACCACGTCGCGGATCGTGCCCGTCTGGTCGTAGAACCCGCCGCGTCCCTGAACGCCGAAGCTCTCGGCCATGGTGATCTGCACGCTCTCGATGTGCTGGCGGTTCCAGAACGGCTCGAAGAGGGCGTTGGAGAACCGGAAGAAGAGCATGTTGTGGACGGGCCGCTTGCCGAGGTAGTGGTCGATGCGGAAGATCGAGTTCTCGTCAAAGAGGCCCAGCAGGATCGCGTTGAGCTTCCGGGCCGACTCAAGATCGTGCCCGAACGGCTTCTCGACGATCACCCGTGCCCCGTGGTTGCAGCCGCTCTTGGCGAGTTGCTCGACAACGAGCCCGAACAGCACCGGTGGGATCGCCAGGTAGTGCGCTGGTCGCTTGGCGGCGCCGAGTTCCTTGCGGATGGCCGCGAAGGTCGCGGCATCCTGGTAGTCCCCGTCCACATAGCGCATCTGCCCGGCGAGCTTCTCGAACGCCGCGGCGTTGTAGCTCCCGTGTTTCTGCACGCTCTCCTTGGCCCGGGCCTTGAGTTGGTCGAGGTTCCATCCCGCCTTGGCGACGCCGATGACCGGCACGGAGAGATGGCCGCGCTTGAGCATTGCCAGAAGCGACGGGAAGATCTTCTTGTACGCCAGGTCCCCCGTGGCGCCGAAGAAGACCAGGGCATCAGACCGTGACTCCGCCATCGCCGTCTCCTTGCCGGGCCTCACTTGGCCGGCTTTTCCAGGTGCCCGCCGAAGTGGTAGCGCATCGCCGACAGCAGCTTGTCCTGGTAGTCCGATTCGCCCCGCGAGGTGAATCGCTGGTACAGCGCCGCCGAGAGGACCGGCACGGGCACGGCCTCGTCGATGGCGGCCTTGATGGTCCAGCGTCCTTCGCCCGAGTCCGAAACGTGCCCGCTGAACTGCGCCAAGTCCTGGTCCTGCGCCAGCGCCGTCGCGGTGAGGTCCAGCAGCCAGGAGGAGATCACGCTGCCGCGCCGCCACACCTCGGCGATATCGCGGAGGTTGAGGTCGTACTGGTAGTGCTCGGGGTCGCGCAGCGGCGTCGTTTCTGCATCAACCGCATGCGACTGTTTGCCGATGTTGGCGTCGCGCAGAATGCCCATCCCCTCGGCGTACGCGGCCATGATGCCGTACTCGATGCCGTTGTGCACCATCTTGACGAAGTGCCCGGCGCCGTTGGGGCCGCAGTGCAGGAACCCGTGTTCGGCGGTGCCGCCGAGCTTCTCGCGCCCCGGTGTGCGCGGGATATTCCCGGCCCCGGGCGCGAGTGTCTCGAAGATGGGGCCGAGGCGTTTCACCACGTCGGTCTCGCCGCCGATCATCATGCAGTAGCCGCGCTCGAGGCCCCAGACACCGCCGCTGGTGCCGACATCGACGTAGTGGATGCCGCGGATGGCGAGTTCCTTGGCCCGGCGGATGTCCTCGACGTAGTAGGAGTTGCCGCCGTCGATGATCGTGTCGCCGGACTCGAGCAGGGGGGCGAGGTCGGCGATGGACTTGTCAACGACCGCCGCGGGCACCATCAGCCACACCGTGCGCGGCTTGGCGAGCTTCTTGACCATGTCGGCGAGCGAGGCGGCGCCGACGGCCTTTTCGGTCGTCAGGTCGGCGACGGCCTTGGCCGACATGTCGAAGACCACGCACTCGTGTCCTTGACGCAGAAGCCGCCGGACCATGTTCGCGCCCATCCGACCCAGCCCGATCATTCCGAGTTGCATGGCATGCTCCGTGTGGCCCGACCGTCCGTTGGTTCCGGCGCTCTAGGCGCCGTGCTCCATCATTGCCGCGCCGAACGACCGCGGATCAACCCTGCGGCGAACCGACGGGGTGGCCGTGGGCCGGCGGCGGAGCGGGCGGCTGGGCAGAGGGCGGCGTGTCGTCGTTCCATTGCTCGGTCGGCAGGTTCCACCCCCCGCCGAGGCTGGCGTAGAGCTGGACGATCGTGACGTACTCGTTGAGCTTCGTCCGCGCCAGGGAGATCTGCGCGGGGAAGAGCTGCTGCTGGGCGTCGAGGATCTCGAAGTAGCTGGCCCGGCCGATGTCGTAGCGCTCGCGCGACATCTTGACTGCCGCCTCGAGCGATGTGACCTGTTCGCGGAGCTGGACCTCCACGCCCGCGAACTTTTCGCGAGAGACCAGTGCGTTGGCGACCTCGCCGAATGCGGCGGTGACGACCTGCCGGTAGCGAAGCCTCGCTTCTTCGGCCGCGGCGACGGCCTGATCCACCTCGCCCTTGGTGCGCCCGCCGGTGAAGATCGGCCCGGCAATGCTCGCCGCGACCGACCACGCGTTGGAAGTACCGGAGGAAAAGGCCGAGAGCTCGGGACTGACTTTGCCCATGAAGGCGGTGAGGCCGATGCGCGGGTAGTAGCCCGCTGTGGCGACGCCGATCTGTGCGTTGGCCGACACCAGGTTCTGCTCCGCCACACGGATATCGGGGCGGCGTTCCAGCAGCGCCGAGGGAATGCCCGCGGGGATTTCGAACGGGAACTTCTGCTCCAGGAAGACGTTGCCACGGGCGACCGGCCCCGGGTTGCGCCCCAGGAGCAGGTTGATCTCGTTCTCTTTGATGGCGATGAGGCGCTGGAGTTCGGGGATCGTCGCCGCCACCTGCGAGAGGTTGGCCTGGGCGCGGAAGACCTGGAGCTTGGATTCCACGCCGCCGGAGGATCGCCGGCTGAACAGGTCGAGGCTCTGCTGGAACGATTTGACGTTCTCCTGCGCGATGACGATCTCGAGGTCCAGGTCCAGGAGTTCGAAGTACGCCCGCGCGACGGCGGTGACCAGCGTGAGCATGACGCCGCGGCGGGTTTCTTCGGCGGCAAGGATCTGGGCCAGGGCGGCCTCGTCGGCGCGGCGGATGCGGCCCCACAGGTCGATTTCCCAGAACGCGTTGAGCGTCGCGAGGGCTGAGGAACTCGTGTCGCCACCGTTGGGGCTTGGGCTGCCGACAAAGGCGTTGCGCCCGTTCGACAACGCCGCGTTGTAGCTGAGTTGCGGATAGAGGGGGGAGGCGGTCTGCGCTTCGATCGCCGCGGCCTGCTCGATGCGGGTGACGGCGATGCGCAGCTCGTAGTTGTTGACGAGAGCCTCTCGGACGAGCGTTTGCAGGGCGGGGTCGTCGAAGACCTGCCACCAGGGGAGATCGGCGAGGGAGGCGGCGGGAGGTTCGGCGGGCCCGTCGCGGAATGAGGAGGGTGAGTCCACCGCGGGGCGCTGGTAATCGGGCCCGACTTTGCACCCGGCGAGGTGCATTGCCGTCAGCGCCGCGGCGCTCAGGCCCAGGGTCGAATTCCAAGCGGGTGTGCGACGCATCAGTGCGCACCTCCTGCCGGGGAGTTGGAGGCGTGGCCCGACGGCGGCGAATCACCGGGCGGCGGCGCCTTGGCGTGCTGCTTGCCGCCGCCGGAGATGCGTTCGACGACATAGAAGCAGCAGGGGACGAGGAAGATGCCGACGAAGCTGGCGGCGAGCATGCCGCCGATCACGCAGGTGCCCATGACGTTGCGCGAGATCGCGCCGGCGCCGGAGGCGGTGATGAGCGGCACGCACCCGAGGATGAAAGCGAACGACGTCATGAGGATGGGGCGGAGACGCAGCTTGGCGCCCTCGAGCGTGGCGTCCAGGAGCGGTTTGCCCTTTTCGTACTCGAGCTTGGCGAACTCGACGATGAGGATGGCGTTCTTGGCCGCCAGGCCGATGAGCATCACCAAGCCGATCTGCGCGAAGATGTTGTTCTCCATCTTCTGCAGCAGCAGGTAGCCGAACGCTCCGCAGACTGCCACGGGCGTTGAAAGAAGCACGCTGAACGGGAGCGACCAGGACTCGTACATCGCCGCGAGGATGAGGAACACGAACAGGAGCGCAAAGCCGAAGATGACCATCGGCGGCACGCCCTCCTGTGCTTGTTTCTCCTGGAAGGACATGCCCATGTAGTCGTAGCCCATCTCGTTGGGCATGGTTTCGGCGAAGACCTCTTCCAGGGCCTTCATCGCCTGCGCCGAACTGAAGCCGGGGGCCGCGCCCCCGTTGATCTGGGCGCACCGGTAGAGGTTGTAACGCATCGTGAACTCGGGTCCGACGCGCGACTCGATCCGCGTCACGGAGGCGAGCGGGACCATCTGCCCTTCGCGGTTCTTCACGAAGAACTTGCCGACGTTCTCCGCCTGCGTGCGGTACTCACCCTCGGCCTGCACAAACACCTGCCACTGCCGGCCGAAGCGGTTGAAGTAGTTGACAAAGACGCCGCCCATGAACGTCTGGAGTGTCTTGTAGACGGCGCCAAGTTCGACCGTCTGCTTGAGCACCTTGTCGCGGTCCACCTCCACAAACTCCTGCGGTACGGCCGGGAGGAAGGTGGTGTTCAGTCCCGCGAGTTCCGGGCGTTTGCGGGCTGCTGCAAGGAACGTTGAGAGATTGTCGCTCAGGAATTTGATGTCGCCACCGGATCGGTCTTCCAGCAGGAACGTAAAGCCGCCGGCGGCGCCGACTCCGGGGATCGCGGGTGGCGAGAACCCGAAGGCGATTCCTTCGGGGAGTTGACGCAGCTTGCTGTTGACGTGGGCGAGGATTGCCTGGTACTGCTCCTCGGGCGCTTTGCGATCTTTCCATTCCTTGAGGGAGACGAAGAAGAACCCACTGTAGGTGTTCTGCACGCCGCTCAGCAGGCTGAAGCCGCCGATCGTGGTGACGTACTCGATCCCCGGTGTCTCCTGGAGGATCTTCTCGACCTTCAAGCACGCGGCATCGGTCCGTTGCAACGAAGCCGCGTCTGGGAGTTGAATGCCAACGTAGAAGTACCCCTGGTCTTCCTCCGGGAGGAAGGCAGTGGGGAGCTTGCCGCCAAGCCAACCGGCGGCAAAGCCGAAACCGACCAAGGCCAGCATCGTGACGAGCGCGACTCGGATGAGCAGGCGGCACGAAGCGACGTAGCCGCCGGTGAGCCAGGCGAAGACCTTGTTGAATCCCTTGAAGAACAGGGCGAGCGGGCCGCGGGCATCCTTCTTCTTGGGCCGCAGGAGCAGCGCGGAGAGCGCGGGGCTGAGCGTGAGGGCGTTGAAGGCCGAGATGATGACCGAGACGGCGATCGTCACGGCGAACTGTTGGTAGAGCCGCCCGGTGATGCCAGGGATGAACGCGGTGGGGATGAAGACGGCCGAGAGCACCATCGCGATGCCGATGACCGGGCCGGTGACTTCCTCCATCGCCTTGAACGCGGCGTCTTTCGGGGAAAGGCCGTGCTCGATGTGGTGCTCGACGGCTTCCACGACGACGATGGCATCGTCCACGACCAAGCCGATCGCCAGCACCAGGCCGAAGAGTGAGATGGTGTTGATCGTGAACCCGAGCAGCGGGAAGACCAGGAATGTGCCGATCAACGAGACGGGGACGGCCAGCAGCGGGATGAGCGTCGCACGCCACCCCTGCAGGAAGAGGAAGACCACGATGATGACCAGCACGATTGCTTCGAGGAGCGTATGGATGATCTCGCTGATGCCCTCGGTGACGGCCAAGGTGGTGTCGAGTGCAACGACGACCTCCAGCCCGGGCGGGAAGCGCGTCTTGAGTTCATCCATGAGCTTGCGGCAGCCCTTGACGGCATCGATCGCGTTGGAGCCGGGGAGCTGGTAGAGAGCGATGATCGCCGCGGGCTTGCTGTTGAGCCGGCCGATGAGGTTGTAGGTCTGGGCGCCCAGTTCGATCCGCGCAACGTCCTTGAGCCGCACCATCGCCCCGTCCACGGCCGCCCGGACCACGATGTTGCCGAACTCCTCCTCGGTGGTGAGGCGGCTCTGTGCGCGGACGGCGTAGGTGAATTCCTGTCCGGGTGGCACCGGCTCGCCGCCGATCTGTCCCGCAGGGTTGACCGTGTTCTGTTGCTTGATGGCGTCGAGGATCTCGGGGATCGTGATCTGCAGCTTGGCGAGCTGGTCGGGCCTCACCCACAGCCGCATGGCGTACTGCCCCGCGCCGAAGATCGTCACGCTCGCGATGCCCTTCACGCGCGTGAGCTGGTCGTTGATGTTGATGTACGCGTAGTTGGCGAGGAACTCGGCGTCATACTCGCCGGTGGGCGAAGAGAGACAGAAGACCATCAGCGGCGCGCTCGTCGCCTTCTGCACCGTAACGCCGTACGCGGTGACTTCCTGCGGCATCTGCGACGCGGCCTGGAGCTGGCGCATCTGCGTCAGGATCTGGTCGGTGTTGGGATCGGTCTTGATGTCGAAGTTGACCGTCAGCGTCATCATGCCGTTGTTGGCATTGGTCGAGTACATGTAGTTCATGTTGTCCACGCCGCTCATCTGCTGCTCGATGGGCGTGGCGACCGACTGCTCGACCGTCTGGGCGTCGGCGCCCGTGTACGTGGCCTTGACCTGGATCTCGGGCGGCGCGATGTTGGGGTACAGCGCCGTTGGCAGCGACAGGATCGCCACCGCGCCGGTGATCACCATGATGATCGAGATCACCATCGCCACGATCGGCCGGTTGATAAAGAACTTGGCCATGATCGCTTATTCCGCCTTCGCGGGCGCGGCCGCGGGAGTGGGGGATTGGGTTGGTGCTGGAGTGTTCGCGGCAGCCTTCGGAGGAGCGGGGGGCGTCCACGGCTTGGCGTTCACAGTCATGCCGTCGCGCACCTTCTGGATCCCCTCGACCACCACGCGGTCGCCGAGCACCACGCCCTTCTCGATGATCCAGTCGGAGCCGTCACGCCTGCCCGTGATGACCTGCCGGATCGCCACTTTGTTGTCCGCCCCCACGACCGCGACCTGCTGCCGGCCCTGCAGTTCGCTGATCGCCCGCTGCGGCACCAGCAGCGCGTCCTTCTTGCGGTCGACCACGGCCCGCACCCGCGCGTACTGCCCGGGGCGAAGAATGTTCCCGGGGTTGGGGAACTTGGCCGCGATCTTGATCGTCCCCGTGGTCGGGTCCACCTGGCGATTGACGATGTCCACCTCGCCGGTGTGGGCGTAGAGCGCTCCGTCACCCAGGATGAGTTGGATCGGCTCCTTCTTCTGGTCCTTCGGATTCTCGGTTCGGTTGAGCCTCTCAGCAAAGCGGAGGTACTCCTGCTCGCTGATCGGAAAATACGCGCGGATGGGATCAAGGGTCGAGATGGTCGTCAGCACCGGGCCGGCAACACCGCCGACCAAGTCACCAACTTGTGCCTTGGAGATGCCGGCGACACCGTCCACCGGGGCGAGAATCTTGGTGTACTGGAGGTTGAGTTCCGCCTCCTGCACGACCGCCTCGGCCGCCAGGACCTGCGCCTCATTCGCCTGGTTGTTCTGCCGCGCGTTGTCTACGTCCTGCTGGCTCACCGCGCCCGACGGCGCCAGCGGCTCCAGCCGCGCCACATCGAGCTGCGTGCGGACGAGATTCGCCTTGGCCCGCGCCAGGTCCGCCTTCGCCTGCGCCAGCGCCGCATCGAACGGCCTCGGATCCACCTGGTACAGCGGGTCGCCAACCTTGACCTTTTCGCCCTCAAGGTACGCCTGCGACTGCAGATACCCCTGCACGCGCGAACGCACCTCGGCGTTCACGAGGCCGTCCAGCGTGCCGAGCCACTCGCCGGTCAGGGCCACATCGCGCTGAATTACCGGCGTGACCTCGACCTCCGGTGGTGGTGGTGGCGGCGGCGGCGGAGTCTTTTTTCCGAGCAGGTCGCACCCAGTGAGCGTGCATGCGACCGCTCCGGCTGCGGCTGCCATGAACGCGCCACGAACAAATCGCCTGATGATCACGGAACTGCTCCTGGCGCCGATCGCCCTTCATCCCCGCGCAGAGCGAGGAAGAAGCCCGGTCGGACGACTGCATCCTACCACAATCTCAGGGGTTGAGTATGCGGACCGACTCCATCTTTCGGAGAAGACTCGGCAGTCCCTGCGCTTCACCCCTCCATTGCCCGCACGCACTCCGCATCGTCGTTCGTCAGCGTGTTCACATGATCACCCACCCGAACCGCGGTGATCGCACTCGACTCGCACGGTTTGAGCAGCCGCGTCACGGCCTCCCGATCCGCCTCCGCTTCAAGCCACGTCCGCCATCCTGCTTCATCCAGGATCACCGGCATCCGGCTGTGGATCGGCGCGACCACAGCGTTGGCCGTGGTCGTCACGATCGTGAACGTCTCAAGCGGCCCCTCGCGCGTCTTCTTTTGCTCCCATAATCCTGCGAACGCCATTGGCGCGCCGTCCACACGTTTGATGTAGTACGCCTGCTTCGCGCCGTCTGACTCTTTCCACTCGTAGAACCCGTCGGCGGGCACGATGCACCGGCGCTGCTCGAACGCGCCCGCGTACGCCGGCCGCTGCGCTACCGTCTCCGCCCGCGCGTTGAACATCTTCTGCCCGATCGACACGTTCGTCGCGCCTGGCGGCACCAGTCCCCACCGCATCACCGCCAGCTCGCGCTTGGGGTTGTCACGCACCACTAGCGCCCGGTGCGGCGGCGCGATGTTGTACATCGACATCTTCGGCGGCAGCACCGGCAGCGGACGCACCACGCCGAACAGCCCGGCGAGCACCTTCGGTTCCGTTATTTGCACATATCGCGAGCACATGGGGGCGAGTCTACGCCGACCTCTCGACCTACCTTCACCCCTCATGGCCGCCCTCCTGACAGCCCGCGGGATCGCCAAGCACTTCGCCGCGCGGACGCTCTTCACCAGCGTCTCGCTCACCGTCGAGGACGGCGAACGCCTCGCGCTCATCGGCCCCAACGGCTCGGGCAAGAGCACGCTCATCAAGATCCTCGCCGGCCTCGAAGACTCCGACGGCGGCGACATCTCTCTCCGCCGCGGCCTCCGCACCGCCTACGTCGCCCAAGCCGACATCTTCCGGCCCGGCGCAACCGTCCGCTCCGCCGTCGTCTCCGAACTCGAATCCGCCGCTGCGGCCGGCAAACTCCCCCACCTGCACGACCACCACGAACTCGAACTCGCCGCGGAGATGACCCTCGGCCGCGTCGAACTCGAGAACCTCGATGCCCCGTGCGAGGGCCTCTCCGGCGGCCAGCGCAAGCGGCTCTCCATCGCCCGCGCCCTAGCGCAGCAGCCCAACCTCATCCTTCTCGACGAGCCGACCAACCATCTCGACGTCGAGGGGATCGATTGGCTGGAGCAGACGCTCTCGAGCAACGACTTCGCATCGATCGTCATCACCCACGATCGTGCCTTCCTCGAATCGACCGCCACCCGCATTGTCGAACTCTCCCCCGCGTACCCCGAGGGCACCTTCACGGTCCAAGGTGGTTACGGCGAGTTCCTCCGCCGCAAGACCGAGTTCCTCGAGGCCCAGGCCCGCCAGGAGCAGGCCCTGACCGCGCAGGTCAAGGAGGACCTTCGCTGGCTCTCGCGCGGCGCCAAGGCCCGCCGGACCAAGAGCAAGAGCCGCATCGACGCCTCGTACGAGCGGATGGACGAGCTCGCCGAGCTGCGCGTCCGCAACGCCCCGGCGCAGGCCGCCCAGATCGATTTCTCCTCCACCGACCGCCAGACCCAGAAGCTGCTGGTCGGCCGCGGGCTGAGCAAGACCCTCGGCGGCAAGCTGCTCTTCGAGAACCTCGACATCCTGCTCTCGCCCGGCACGAAGCTGGGTCTGATGGGCCCCAACGGCGCCGGCAAGAGCACACTCATCAAGCTCCTGACCGGAGAGATGGACTCCGACCCGCCGACGCCCGCGATGCTCCGCGACGAGGCCGCTATTGCCCACGAACTCCCCCACGGCACGCCTCCTCTGGGCACCGTCAAGCGGGCCGACAAGCTGCGCGTCGTGCTCTTCAGCCAGCACCGCACCGAGCTTGATCCGCAGATGACCCTCGGCGAAACGCTCTCGCCCGTGGACGCCGTGATCTACCGTGGCCGCTCCCTCCACATCGCCACCTGGGCACAGATGTTCCTCTTCGGCAAGGAGCAGCTCCGCACGCCGATCCGCTCGCTCTCGGGCGGGGAGCAGGCCCGCGTCCACATCGCCCGGCTGATGCTCGAGCCGGCCGACGTGCTGATCCTCGACGAGCCGACCAACGACCTGGACCTCGCCTCGCTCGACGTGCTGGAGGAGAGCCTCGAGGAGTTCCCCGGGGCCGTCGTTCTGGTCACGCACGACCGCGCCATGCTCGACCGGCTGGCGACGCGCGTCCTCGCCTTGGACGGCCGCGGCGGGGCCCGCTACTTCGCCGATTACCCGCAGTGGCAGCGACTCCACAAGGCCGGGTTGCTCGCCCCGGCACCGGCCGAGAAGCCCAAGGCCGTCGTCGCGGCCGCCGAAGCCGCTCCTGCTCGCAAGAAGCTCAGCTATAAGGAGCAGCAGGAACTGGCCGGGCTGGAACCTGCGATCGCCGCGGCGGAGGCGGAGTTGAAGGCGAGCGAGGAAGAACTCAACGACCCGGACGTCCTGGCCGACCACCGGCAGGTGGCCGCGGCGGGGCACCGCATGGCCGAGACTCAGGCGAAGCTGGCGACGCTGTACGCGCGATGGGAAGAGCTTGAAGCCCGCAAGTAGGTTGCCATCCACATCGTCGTGCTGCACACCTCCTTGCTCACCCCTTCGTCGTCATCCCCATCAGTCCCTTCACGTCGCCGAGCGTCTCCATCTTCAGGATCGTCTCCGACAGCTTCGTGCACCGCTCGCGGCCGATCACCCCGTCGCCCAGAGCGTGGAACTTCACGCCGATCTCCTCGGCCGTCATCGGGTCGCGCGGGTCGCCCTTGGGCACATCCACGCGCTTGGTGAACTTCTTCCCCGCCATCGTCGTGATCGTCACCTGGCTGGGCTGGAACTTCGGGAACAGGCTCTCGAATTCCTCGTTGGCCACCACCTTCACCTTGTCCATCACCGGGATCAGCGCCTTGTCCATCACGCGCTCTTCCTTGAACTGCAGCGGCGTCACCATGCCGTCCACCAGCCCCGCAGCCAGGCAATAGGGCAGCGAGTGGTCCGCCGTCTCCTTGCTGTCGGGGCGGTACTTGTGCGGATCGCCGAGGATGTCCGCCGCGCGGGCGATGACCTCGACCTTGATCTCCGCCACATCCGCGGCCTTGATTCCGTTCTCCTTCACGCACTTCATCATCGCCGTCAGCGGAGCGTGGCTCAGGGCCTCGATCGGGAACGACTTCATGCCGCAGTCGAGGATGCGGTAGTGGTCCCCCGCCGCTCGCGGGAGCTTGTCCAGCAGCATTTCGGTATCGAACTTTGCCGGCTGGCCCTTGTACTGCACGTGGCCGAAGACGGCGTAGAGCCCCTCCTTGCCGTCGATCATGTGCTCGGGCCCGCTGAAGCCGCGCTTGGCGAGCAGGGCCGACTCGACACCCATTCTCGTGGCCCAGGGGTCTACGGTGTTCTTCATGTTGGTGAGCTTGCCGGCAGTGACGGCGCCGGGCGTGAACGTGCGCGAGGCCGAGATGCCGATCGCCTGCACCGTCTGCTCGACAGAAAGCCCCAGGACGCGTGCCGCGGCCATCGGGGCCGCGAACGCGGTCAAGGTGGCGTGGTGCCAGCCGTATTCGCGGATGCCGGGGAGGCCGAACTCGCACAGCCGCTGCTCGACTTCATAGGCGATGACGGTGGCGAGGATGAGGTCCTTGCCGCTCTTGCCGAGCGATTCGCACAGGGCCAGGGGGCCGCAGATGATGTCCGAAGGGTGGCACGGGTCGGACTTCCAGTAGATGTCGTTGTAGTCCATGGCCCGGACCATGTGGTTGTTGATGAAGGCCGCATCCACAGGATTGGTGCGGAAGCCGGAGACGAAGCAGGTGCAGGGGCCGGCTGAAGCGGGGGCCATCTCCTTGTAGTGGGCCAGCAGGATGTGAGCATCCTCCTGTTGGCTGCCGCCCAAGGCGCACCCGAGCGAGTCGTACCAGAAAAGCTTGGCACGCTCGATAGCGGCGAGGCTCAGGTGCTCGTACTTGAGCGCGCATGACCACTCGGCGAGCGTATGGGAGAGGTATTTTTTGTTGGGATCAACCTTGCCGCCGCCCATGGTGAGTCTCCGGAAGTTGGGCGGAGTGTAACCGGGCTAGCCGGAGGGCGGGGGAGCGGGATTCTCAGCGAAGGAGCGAAGGGATCGAAGTACGGCGCCGGCCGAACCGGCATGCAAAGTCACTCGCTGAACATCGCCTCAACAAACGAGTCAGCATCGAACGGCTCTAAGTCCTCGGGCCTCTCCCCGACGCCGACGAACTTGACGGGGACAGAGGTGGCGGTGCGGATGGCGATGATGACGCCGCCTTTGGCGGTGCCGTCGAGCTTGGCGAGGATGATGCCGCTGAGCGGGGTGACTTTGCCGAATTCTTCGGCCTGGCGAACGGCGTTCTGGCCGGCGGTGGCGTCGAGGACCAGGAGGGTTTCGTGCGGCGCCCCCGGGATTTGCTTGGTGATGACGCCGCCGATCTTGCCGAGTTGGCGCATGAGCGGGTCCTGCGTCTGCAGGCGGCCGGCGGTGTCCACGATGAGGACATCGATGTTGCGGGCGACGGCGGCCTTGCAGGCATCGAAGGCGACGGCCGCGGGGTCGCCCCCTTGCTGGCCCTTGATGACCTCGATGCCGAGGCGCTCGGCCCAGATCTCGAGCTGGCGGACGGCGCCGGCGCGGAAGGTGTCGCACGCCGCGAGGAGCACGGTCTTGTGCTCCGAGCGCAGGCGGGCGGCGAGCTTGGCGATGCTGGTGGTCTTGCCGGCGCCGTTGATGCCGGTGACGAGGATGACGGTGGGGCCGCTGGCGGCGAAGCGGAGGGGGGAGGCGGAGGAGGCGGTGTGGGGGGCGGAGGGATCGATCGCGAGCATCTCGCGCAGGCCGCGCTTGAGGTGCTCGAGGAGGTCGGCGGACTCCTTGAGCTTGCCGGAGCGGAAGTCCTGGCGTGCGGAGTCGATGAGCTTGCGGGTGGCGAGGGTGCCGACATCGGCCTGGAGGAGCATGGTCTCGACGTCGGTGATGAGCTGCTCGTCGAGGCGGCGGCCGAGGATGAGGGACTTGAGGCCAAAGACGAGGGTCTCGCGCGTGCGGGTGAGGCCGGTCTTGAGCTTCGAGATGAGGTTGGAGAGGAAGGCCATAGGGAAGGCACTGGGGGACTGGGCACTGGGCTTCAGGAAAGAGGGAGAGTCAGGGGCGGTGGCGGCGGGTCACTCGTGGCTCATGGCTCGGTGGCCGTCGCTTCTGCCGCGCTCGAACCCAGGACGCGCTTGAGGACTTTGTCCAGCACGCCGTTGATGAAGGCGGGGCTGCGGTCGGTGCTGAACTCCTTGGCGAGTTCGACGGCGTCGTTGACCACAGCCTTGGGTGGCGGGCCGGCGGGCTTGGTCATCTCGTAGTGGGCCAAGCGGAGGATGGCGCGGTCCACCGCGGCCTGGCGGTGGGTGGGCCAGTTGGGGGCCAGGGCGGTGAGTTCCTTGTCGGCGTGGGAGCGCTGGGCCCAGGCGTCGGTGGCGGTGGCGAACGCCGCGTCGCGGTCGGCCTGGGTGTAGGCGTCGTTGTCCTCGAGGGAGAGGCGGACGGCGTCGAGGTCCTTGCCGTCGTGGGTGTCGATCTGGTAGAGGGCCTGGAAGGCGAGGCGGCGGATTTCGCGGGGAGGAGCCATCAGCGGCGACCCCCACCACCGACGGCGGCTTTGGCGCGGCGGCGGTTGGGTTTGGGAGCGGAGCGATCGGCGGCCGGACAAGCGGAAGGAGTGGGGGTGTCGGCGGCCTTGTCGGGGAGGTTCAGGCCCTCGACCACAAAGCTGCGCCGCTCGCCCTTGAGCTTGGCGATCTGGACGATGGAGTTGAGGAGGGCCTCGACGCACTCGGCCCCTTTGTTGCCCATGCGGCCGCCTGCGCGGTCGCGGGCTTGGTGGGCGTTGTTGACGGTGAGGACGCCCAGGCCGACGGGGATGCCAGTGACGAGGCTGATGTTGGCCAGGCCCTGGGTGACGGCGTGGGCGAGGTACTCGTCGTGCCGGGTTTCGCCCTTGATGATGCAGCCCAGGGCGACAACGCCGGCGAAGCGGCCGCTGTCAGCCGCGGCCATGGAGAGGGCGACGAGTTCGAATGCGCCGGCGGCCTCGACGATCTCGAGGTCACGCTCGGAGCCGCCGGCGGCCTTGTACGCCATCACGGCACCGGCGAAGAGCTTGTCGGTGATCGAGCCGTTGTACCGGCTGACGACAACGGCGAGAGGGGGGGCGGCGGATTTCGAGGGGGCGTTGGAGGGGGCCATCGCGACGATGGTAAGCCGCGCGTTCAGGGCGGAGGCGTCAGGTCAACTTCCAAGCGAAGAAGATGGCGGTGAAGAGCATGTCGGCGATGACGATGGCGACGACGGACTGGACGACGGTGTCGGTAGTGGCCTTGCCGACGCCAGCCGCGCCGCCGCTGACGCGGAGGCCGTTGTTGCAGGCGATGAGGCCGATGAGGAAGCCGAAGACGCCGGACTTGACGACACCGGTGACGAAGTCGATGGACTTGGCCTGCTCGGTGACGCCGTCGAAGAAGGTCTGGAAGGAAAGGTCGAGGGCGAGGACGGCGACGAGCAGGCCGCCGAGGATGGCGACGATGTCGGCGACGACGGCAAGGCAGAGCATGCCGACGACCGAGGCGAGGACACGGGGGATGACCAGAAAACGGACGGGGTTGAGGGCCTGGGCCTCCAGGGCCTCGATCTCCTCGCCGACGACCATGGTGCCCAGCTCCGCGGCGATGGCGGCGCCGGCGAAGCCGGTGAGGACGATGGCGCCGATGAGCGGGCCCAGCTCGCGCAGAACGGCGACGCCGACGATGTTGGCGACCAGGTCCTTGCGCCCGAACTCGTCGAGGGGCGGGGCCATCTGCAGCACAAGGATGAGCCCGACGCAGCCGGAAACGAGCGAGACTATGAAGATCGAGCGGACGCCGACGCGGACGAGCTGAGAGATGATGGCGGGCCAGCCGAGACGGACGCGCGGCTTGGTCATCGCCCGCCAGACCCAGCGGAGGGTCTCGGTAAGGAGGAACCAGGAGGAGCCGATCATGTCCAGCACGTCGAAGAAACGCTGGAGGAGGCCGACGATCCAGTTCCATACCGGGGTCAGCAGCGCCAGAGGGCCGGACGGGGTGGCGGGATCGTCGCTCATGGAGGGTCAGGCCTTCAGCGCGTCGGCGAGGGTCGGGACGATGGTGAACACAGATTCGAGTCGGGCGATGGCGAAGATGGAGCGGACGCGGGGGGAGAGGCCGCAGACGACGAGGGACTTGCCGCTCTTGCGGGCCTGCTGGAGGGCCTCGACGAGGGTGGCGACGCCGGAGGAATCCATATACGGGACGGCGGTGAGGTCGATGACGAGCTTGGCGCCCTGCTCGCCGGCGGCCTTGCGCAGCTCGGCGCGGAGCATTGGCGAGCCGGTGAGGTCAACATCGCCGGAGGGCTGGACGATGATCGCCGGGTCCTGGCGCGAGGATTTGATCTGGAGTGGCGCACGCGGCTCAGCCATGGGATTCGTCCTTGTGGGGCGCGTCTGCATGCGCCGTGCGTTTCTTGATCATGGTCAGACGCATGCCGGTGGGCTTGCGGTGCTCGTACTTCACTTCGTCCATCACCTCGCGGATGATGTGCACGCCCAGGCCGCCGGGGCGGATGTCGTCGAGGTCGCGGCTCTTGATCTTGGCGAGGTCGATGTGCGGGGACTCATCGTCGATGACAATCTTGAGGGCGTTGACGGGGTTGGCGTGGCCGGCGGCGAGGGCCTCGGGCGTGGAGACGCCGCCGACAGCGTAGATGGTGAGCCAGATCGGGCGGTCGGGGACCTTTTGATACCCGTGGCGGATAACGTTGCAGAGGGCTTCATCAACGGCGAGGGCCATCTGGCCGCAGGCTTCGTCGGCGAAGCCGAGTCGTTTGGCGATGTTGGAGACCATCTCTCGCACACCACTGAGGAACAGCGGGTTGGACTGGACCTGCAGGATGAGATGTGGCGTGTCCGGCATGCGCTGCGGTCTCAAGGGGCGTCCGTGGACAAGGGTAGCGAGGCCTTGGTCTGGATGTTGCGTTCCACAGCCCACACGCGCCAGCGCTGCTGCGCCTTGGCGCGCTCGGGCTCGGGAGCGCCGTAGTCGTAGTCGAGGGTCTGGTTGGTGATGGTCTGGAGGGCGCCGATGGCCAAAAAGCGGACGGCGGGGTCGTCGTCGTCGAGGCATTCGATGAGCTGCGGGATCTTGGTGGCGTCGCGGGACTGGCCGGCGCGGCTGATAGCGAAGAGCTTGGAGCCCGGGTCGGGGGCGTTGAAGTCGCCTTCCTCGACCGGCGGGCCGAACAGGTTGCATCCCCCGCCGATGAGGGCGATCAGGAGCAAGGCGGCCGAACAGGCGCGGGCGTTCATCGGGGCAGATGGTACCCGAACCGACATGTGGAGGAAGGTCACCAACAAGTGCGGTATGATGTGCATGGACGTCGCAATTCCCCCTCCCACAAATCAGGCACAGTCAACCTCGGCTTCCGCGGGCTCAGCTGGTGGGGGCCGAGAGGTGGTAGTTATCCTGGACTTCGGCGGGCAGACGGCGCAGCTGATCGCGCGGCGCGTGCGCGAAGCTGGGGTCTTCTCCCTGCTGGTCTCTCCGACCAAGAGCGCGGCGGAAATCGCCGCGATGAAGCCCGCGGGGATCATTCTTTCGGGCGGGCCTTCGAGTGTATATGAAGATGGCGCGCCGACGATGGACCCGAAGGTCTTTGACCTTGGGATCCCCGTACTCGGAATCTGCTACGGCATGCAGCTTGCCGGACAATTGTTGGGCGGGACGGTGAACCGGGGCGAACACCGCGAGTTCGGCCGGGCGGCGATCCAGGTGCGTGATCGGGGCGACCTGCTGGCTGCGATGCCCGAGAGCAGCACGGTGTGGATGAGCCACGGGGATCAGGTACGGGACTTCGGAGCGATGAAGGCCGAAGTCCTGGCCTCGACGCCCACATGCCCGCTCGCGGCAGTCCGGGTTGTCGCGGGCGGACGGCGGTTCTACGGCGTGCAGTTCCACCCCGAGGTGACGCACACGCCGCAGGGCAAGCAGTTGATCGAGAACTTCCTCTTTGAGATCTGCAAGTGCGCGGGCACGTGGCGGATGAGCAACTACCTCGAGACCGCGGTGGAGAACGCGCGGGCGCAGATCGGGAGCGACCGGGTGGTCTGCGGGCTCTCGGGCGGCGTGGACTCGGCCGTGGTCGCGGCGCTGCTGCACCGAGCGGTAGGAGACAGGCTCACGTGCGTATTCGTAGACAACGGTCTGCTCCGCCGCGGCGAGCGTGAACTGGTCGAGACCACCTTCCGCGACCACTTCCATGTCGACCTGCGGGTGGTGGATGCGGAGGCGAAGTTCCTCGGCGACCTCAAGGGGATCGAAGAGCCGCAGGAGAAGCGGCGGCGGATCGGCCACCGGTTCATCGAGGTCTTCACGGCGGCGACCGAGGGGGACGAAAATCTGAAGGGTGCGAAGTTCCTGGCGCAGGGAACGCTCTACCCCGATGTGATCGAGAGTGGACACGGGCACGCGGGCAACTCGGCCGGGATCAAGCTGCACCACAACGTCGGGGGGTTGCCCAAGGACCTGAAGTTCAAGCTGGTCGAGCCGTTGCGCGAGCTGTTCAAGGACGAGGTGCGCAAGCTTGGTGAGGTGCTGGGCCTGCCCGAGCGGATGGTCTGGCGGCACCCGTTCCCGGGCCCGGGGCTGGCGGTGCGCGTGCTGGGCGAGGTGACCAGGGAAAAGCTGGACTTGCTCCGCGCGTGCGACCACATCCTGCTGGAGGAGATCGCGACAGCGGGCTTGTACCGCGCGACCTCGCAGGTTTTCGCGGTGCTGCTGCCGGTGCGTTCGGTCGGCGTGATGGGGGACGGCCGGACGTACGACAGCGCGGTGGCAATCCGCGCGGTGACCAGCGAGGACTTCATGACCGCCGACTGGGCAAGGCTGCCTCACGAGGTGCTGGCACGGATCAGCGAGCGAATCATCAACGAGGTGCGGGGCGTCAACCGGGTGGTGTACGACATCTCCAGCAAGCCGCCGGCGACGATTGAGTGGGAATGAGATCATGGGCTATACCCGGCACATCGCTCTTCCGGAGTGGCTTGCCTCGCGATTCGAGACTGAGGCGGCGAAGACGACACTGACGATGGCGGACTACATCGCGTATCTCGTCGAATTTGTGCCGTCGTTTCCGGGTGTAAACAAGGATTGGGTTGTGTCGCCGCTGTTTCTGCAATACGCATCGTCGATGCTTCGTGCACCTCACGAGGAAGACGGGGCATGATCCGCACACTCACCATCCCCACTCCCGGCCGCGGCTTCATCGATATCACGGCGCACATCAACGCCGTGGTCCGCGAGAGCGGGGCGGGCGAGGGCTCTGCACGGTCTTCATCCGTCATACTTCAGCCTCGCTGCTGATCCAAGAGAATGCCGATCCCACTGTCCACCGCGACTTCGAGGCGTTCTTCACGCGGTTGGCCCGCGATGGTGATGCGCTCTTTCAACACCATGACGAAGGTCCCGACGACATGCCGGCTCGCATCCGCGCGGCGCTGACCACCACCACCCTGGGGATTCCGATCGACGGCGGAGAACTGGTGCTGGGGACCTGGCAGGGGGTCTATCTGTGGGAACACCGCACCTGCGGCAAGTTGCGGTGCGCATCCTCATAAGCTGACAGCTCAGGGGTCGGCGGCGGCACTACCGGCGATGTAGCCGGTCGCGGCGCCGGCTGCCGCGCCTGCCACAACCGCGCACCCGGCCACAAGTACCGTGGCAAAGAGGCTGGCTGCGGCGAGCAGCATCTGACCATATCTGCACAAGCCGATCTTCCAACTGCGATGCGAAAGAGGGATATCCATAGCGGACCTCCTTTCATTCAAGCCATACGGCGAGGCGTGGGGTTACGTGGTGAATCCACGCTGAGAACGGGCTCAGGCGAGTGGTGGTATGCGAACAACGTGCGAGCGCCGCGCGGGAATAGGCAGACAGGGCATCGCCCGGTCTTTCTCTTCCTCTTTGCACCCGCGACGTGGTGAACGACCACGGCGCGGTATATTGGGCGGGTGATTGATGGCGGGTCGGGTGGGCGCGGATTCGTTGTGGCGGGCGTGCTTTCCACGAATATGTGCTTATCGCAGCCTTCCTTGTGTTGAGATACCCTGGAGTTGCACATGAAAGGTCGGTTTTCTCTTCTGAGTTTCCGTCGGGCGCCGGTCGTGCTGGCAGCGACACTCACTGGAGTGCTTGCGGGGGTCGCCGCGGCCCAACCCTACCCCGTCACCGGCGTCGGTTCGCTCAATGGCGGACCGAGCATTGCCTGGGGGATTGCCAATTTCGGCGTTACCAGCGTTGTGTGCGAGAGCGACTTCACCAATTCGGCGAATCACCGCGCGTGCACCTGGGTCCAGAGCGGCCTGGGCGCGACCAACCTCGGGACCGATACCAGCGGCACCCTCACGCCCTGGGCGGGGTACCGCATCGGTCCGCAACTGATTTATGTGGGCGTCGGTTTCAAGCAGAACGCGCTGCACGCGTTCCGATGCAACGCCGGCGTTACGATCGACCTGGGGACCATCAATCCGCTGCTGGTCAACGGCGAGGCCCGCGGCATCAACGCCGCCGGCACGATTGTGGGAACCAACTACGCCGCCAATTCGTATCCCGGCGCGATCGGCAACCAGTCGTTCGCCTTCAAGTGGGTGCAGACCGGCGCCAACGCGGGGACCCTCGGCATGATCCCCCTGCACGCCGCGTACGACATCAACGATTCAGATCTAGTGGTGGGGCAGTTGAACGGGCTGCCCTACCGCCTGAACCTCGGAAACTCGCAGCTCACGAGCATGGGGACGCTGGGCGGGTCGGTCGGCTCCGGCGCCGCCATGTCGATCAACAACAACGGCGCGGCCGTCGGCTGGAGTCCCGCGCCCAACAACTTCCGTCACGCGTTTGTCTGGACACAGGGTGGCGGCATGGTGGATATTCACCCCAGTTCACTCAGCGGCAGCTTGCTGGGGGAGAGCTTCGCCTACGACATCAATGCCTCGGGCATGGTCGTGGGGCAGTTCTACGGCGGCAACTCCGGTCCCAACGGCCACGCGTTCCTCTACTACAACGGGCTCTACCGCGACCTCAACACCTGGCTCCCCGCCAATTCCGGATGGGTGCTGGAGGCGGCGTATGGGATCAACGATGCGCA
Source organism: Phycisphaerales bacterium (assembly GCA_050730675.1). Lineage (GTDB taxonomy): Bacteria > Planctomycetota > Phycisphaerae > Phycisphaerales > UBA1924 > JBOHNM01. The sequence continues at coordinate 23,395 of JBOHNM010000037.1, forward strand.
CTGCATCGTGGGCCGCGGCAAGCGCAACGGGCAGACCGAGGGGTTTGTGATGTGCGTGCAGCCGCCGACGTTCATTGCGCCGCCGTGCAACACGCTCAACCCGATCCCCAACGCACGGATGTGCCGGACCGGGTCAACCTCGTTCGAGGTGAGCACCGTCGGCGTGGCGCCGTTCACGTACCAGTGGCAGTGGCAACCCAACGACACCAGCGACTGGGTCGACGTTGTGGACGGGATCAACATGAATGCGGCGACCGGCGAGCCCGCGTTCGTCGGGGCACTCAGCGGATCGCAGGTGACGATGTCCGGTGTGGCCGGCTTGCCGACCCCGCCTCCCGGCGGCGATACCGACTATCTCGTCCGGGCGTACGTCTTCAATCCGTGCGACATTCAACTGAGCAATGCGGCGTTCTTGACCATCTCGTGCCCGAACAAGGCTGACGTCTCCCACCTTGGGGGCACTCCCGGGTGCGACGGTCAGACCACCGCGGACGACATCGTGTTCTACCTGTCGCGGTTCTTTGCAAACGACGCCGGCGTTGCGGACCTCGTCGGCCCCGGCGGCGACGGCGGTCCCGATGGTCAAGTGACGGTCGATGATCTGGTGGCGTTCCTCTCGGCGTTCTTCACATTCTGCCACTAGATCGATGCGGGCATCTACTTCGCGGCGAATTTGGTGGTATCGGAATGCACTCAATCCAATGTCCCTTTCTCTCGTGGATGCTCCAATTCGGGAAGGGGTTGGGACGCGCGTGGCTGCGCCGTTCATCGGCCTAGCGTCAGCCGCGCGCTTGGAGGCTGTTGGTACAGGCAGACGAGCGACCCGATCCCAGAGCAAAGGAGCACTCGATGGCACCCGACGCAACGACACAATTTAGAAGAAGCACGAGTTTGATCGCTGGAAGGAACCGCCGATCATGGCCGGCGCTGTGCGCGATCGCGGTGCTCTGCGGGCTGGCGACGTCCGAGGCCGGTCGCGCCGGTCCGTTGGGCTTGTTCGGTCCCAGCGGCGACGACAACGCCCAGCAGCGCCAGACGATCCAGGACGAGAGCGCGGCGATGCTCCAGGAGCTGTACGCCACCAAGCCCGAACTCCAGGCCCAGATCGCCAAGGCCGCGGGGTACGCGACGTTCAAGAAGACCGACATGAAGCTCTTCCTCGTCGCTTCCGGCAACGGCTACGGCATGTTGGTCAACAACCAGACGGGCCAGAAGACGTACATGCGCGTGGCCTCGCTCGGCGGCGGTGTCGGCATCGGCGTCAGTGACCTGCGCGTCATCTTCGTGTTCAATGACCCGTCGGTGATGCAGACGTTTGTCACCCAGGGGTGGCAGTTCGGCGGCGATGCCGACGCGACGGCTCAGTACCAGAATGTCGGCGCTTCGGCGGGGCAATCGGTCAACGCCAACCCGAACTTCCAGGACGGCACCGTTGCCGGCACCAGCTCGACAACCGTCGGCGCCGGTGGCGGCAGCGGCAACACCACGGGCCAGAACGTTGCCGCGGGCGGGCCGATGCAGATCTACCAGTTCACCGCCAACGGCATCGCGCTGTCGGCCACCGTCTCGGGCACCAAGTACTGGGTCGATCCCGACCTCAACGGCAACTGATCTCGTTCCACGTTCGGCCGACCGTGTTCATCGGCTGATCATCACCACCAACTGACTCCGTCTCTCGCACCGCGGGGACACCAGGAACCAATCATGAAATTCGCACACATCGCCGCATTCGCCATCGTCGGGACCATCGGCGCCTCGGTGGCGCTTTCCCTCCAGCCCGCCGCCACCCCCGCACAGACTGCGCCCGCCACAACGTCATCGGTCTCCAGCCAGCCAGGCAACCTCAAACGCGTGCTGGAGATGTTCCGCTCGGACCTCAACGCCAGCAAGATCCGCACGCTGAACAAGGTGATGAAGCTCACCGCGCCGGAGGCGGACAAGTTCTGGCCGATCTACCGCAAGTACGAGATCGACCTGGCCGCGGTCGATGACCGAAAGGTGGCCCTGATCCGCCAGTTCATCACCGCCAACGCCGGCGGCTCGCTGACGGCCTCCACCGCCAACGAGATTGCCGACAAGTGGCTCAAGATCACCCAGGATCGGCTGGACCTGTGGAAGAAGTACCACAAGGAGATCAGCTCGGCCGTCTCGCCGATCCGCGGCGCCCAGTTCCTGCAGGTCGAGCACCAGATCTCGCTGCTGGTGGACATCAACATCGCGTCGGAGATGCCGCTGGTGGACGCGACGGCGAAGTGATGCGCCGCGGACATTGGGCCGTTCCGGTATGCTCCTCGGGACACACACCCGTGAGCGCACCATGGCATCCATCCGCCCGCGCAGCCAAATCGCACGTTGCACCAACCGGCTCTGCAAGGGAGCGGCGATCCTGACGACGACGGTGGCGGGACTCTGCGCCTGCTCCAGCATCGGCCCGCAGACCGTCGTGCGCGACCGCTTCGACTACGTCACCACTATCTCCGACTCCGCCAAGCAGCAGATGCTCCTCAACCTGGTGAAGGTGCGCTACGCCGACGCCCCCGTGTTCATGGATGTCGCCTCGGTCATCAGCTCCTATTCCCTCGAGGGCGACATCTCCCTCGGCGGGCAAGTTACGCCCACCGGGCGTTCCGGAGACACGTTCGGCGCGGTCGGCGTCACGGGTCGCTACGCCGACAAGCCCACGATCACCTACCAGCCCCTCTCGGGCGACAAGTTCGCCAAGAGTCTGATGACGCCGATCCCCGTCGCGGGGATCCTCTCGCTGATCCAGAGCGGTTATCCGGCCGATCTGGTGCTTCGCATCTGTGTCAACCGCATCAACGGGCTCGAGAACGCCTATGGCGGCTCCGGCAATCCTCGCGAGGGTAATCCCAAGTTCCGTGAGCTCATGGCCGCTCTCCGCGAGTCCCAGAGTTCCGGCGATTCCGGCTTCCGCATGAAACCCTCGAAGGAGGGCCAAGTCGTCATCATGTTCATCCGCGCAGGTACAGACGAACCCTCCTCCGCGGCCCGCAAGGTGCGTGAACTCCTCGGTCTCGATCCCGCCGACCGTGAGTTCACCGTTGTGCCGGCGGCTGTCGCCGAGAACGACAAGGAGATCGCGATCCTCACGCGTTCGATCTTCCAGATCATGATCGACTTCGCGTCATTCGTTGATGTGCCGGACTCGGACGTCTCCGACGGGCGCGTCTACCGGCCCGGCGCAGCGAGGAGCAGGACCGCCACTTCCCGCCGCTGATGCGCGTCCGTCAGGGCGAGCGGTCGCCCGACGACGCATTCGTCCGCATCCGCTACCGCGACCGGTGGTTCTGGATCGACGACCGCGACCGCGCATCCAAGGTGGTGCTCACCTTCTTGATGATGTCATTCTCGCTCACCGAGCAGTCAACCTCACAGCCCGCGCCGGTCGTCACCATCCCCGCGAGGTGATGGCGCCGCGATTGCCCGTAGACGAAGCCTCCGGGTTGGGCGGTCGTTCGCCCTGGTGAACAGAATTGGTATGGACATGGAAAAAACTCTGATTTCTGTGTTGAATCCGCATGTCCACTGGGGCAAGCCCCTGAGGCCGTCGGGCAGCTAAGGCTCTCCCGTGGGGGGATTTGCGTTAGAATTTTGTTGATTTTTTACGAAAATCCCTTGCATCGCCGTGAGCTTGAGTTAGGGTAAATGCTGGAATCCGCGGCGATTCTGCTTTGTTGGCCGATCGGGACTCTGGCGAATTCAGAGTCGTGCGAAACAGCCAGCGAAGATTATCAAGAATCTGGCCCGCCGCCGCAGGGTCAAAACCGAGCGTTATTGCTCGACGAGGAGAGGGAAGATGAAGAAGATCCATGTTTTGGCAGTTCTGGGCGCAGCCGGTTTGGCCTCAACGGCCCTCGGCCAGATGTTCTACCCATTGAACAGCGCGGACCCGACCGGCCCGGGTCCGGGCGGCGGCTGGTCAATCGTGCACTTCGACGGCGCGGTCGGACCGGACTACCGCAACGACGACCTTTCGTCGCCCCTGATCACGCTGCCGGACGGCTTCGACTACTGCTTCTACGGCGTCGAGCGCTCGTCCCTGTACGTCAACAACAACGGCAACATTACCTTCGGCGGCCCGTTCGGCACGTTCACGCCGGCAGGTTTCCCCGTCACCACGGCCATGGTGGCCCCGTTCTGGGCCGACGTTGACACGCGCAACGCTGTGGTCGGCACGCGTCCCACGAACTTGGTCTATTCACAGATGTTCCTCAATGGCCCGGGCCCGGCCGACGACGTCTTCGTCATCAGCTGGGACAACGTCGGCTATTTCGGCGTGCACAACGATCTCCGCAACACTTTCCAGGTGGCCATCGCCAACGACGAAGACTACTTCGGCCCCGGATTCAACACCTTGTTCTCCTACGACCTCATGGAGTGGACGACGGGCGATGCGTCGGGCGGCGTCGGCGGCTTCGGCGGCGCCCCCGCCACCGTCGGCATCAACGAGGGCACCAGCGCTCTGAACCGCTTCGACGAATGGGGCCGCTATGACACGGCGGCCGAGGTTGCCAGCCTGAATCACGCGGTCCTGGTCTTCAACGGCTGCGAGGGCATCGTCCCCACGCCGGCGGCCGCGGCACTGCTCGGACTCGGTGGCTTGGTCGGCATGCGTCGCCGCCGCGCCTGAGGCGGATCGGCGAACAGAAATGCAAGTGAATCTCGCGGGCGTGGTTCAAGTGAACCACGCTCTTTTTTTCATGCACCCGAACTCGGCGTGGCCCCCGCGTTCGCGGAGGTCGTGGCGGTGCATTGAGTCTTCCGGAGTGAGCGAAAAGCAATCACGATCAAGTTGCCTCCGTGAGGCGGTAGCCGACGC